>CAZZGE010000072.1:0-3696 GCA_964653665.1 uncultured Porifericola sp.
TACGGTACCGTAAGAGAAGACTTAGTGGGTAAAGTGTGGATTAATGAACCTGAGTACGTGAGCGAAGAAGGCGAAGTCGGCTTCCCGGACGAAATAGACGGTATTATTGATGACTTTCATCATTTTACCCTCAAGGAGGAAATTACGCCCATATTCATTCGCGTACGCAACGAGGCGCAGAGCGTATTTGTCGTGATGGTGAAAACCCAGACTGACCGGCTTTACGAAGCGATTGACCTCATTGAAGCAGAATATGCCAAACTGGAGCAGGTCATCCCTTTTGAAGTGGGCTTTATGGATGAAAGGCTGGAGAACCTGTACGCCAAAGAGCAACAGATTGGACAACTCAGCACCGGCCTAAGCCTGGTGGCGGTCTTCCTGGCAGTACTAGGTTTACTGGGATTGGTGTCCTTCATGACTTACCAGCGACGCAGCGAGATCAGCGTGCGTAAGATTTTTGGCGCTTCCGTCACCCAGATTATGTTACTCATCAACCGGGAGTTTGCCATGCTGGTAGGGATCGCAACCTTGCTGGCTGCGCCCCTGGCCTACTTCGGCGTCAATGCCTGGCTGGATAACTTTGCCTACCGCATCTCTCCTGGAGTGCTGGGCATTGCCGGTGTTGGGCTTATCTCATTGCTGGTCGTGGTGTTGGTAGTAAGTGTGCAGTCGTTCCGTACCGCTCAGCAAAACCCGGCTCAGACGCTGCGGGAAGAGTAGACTTCGTAACTAACTAACAGGTAACCGTAACCTATAAAATACCTGGTAATTGCCCTGGGTATCCTGATGTAATACACGGTAGTCTTTATCTAACCGCGAATCGTTCAGTAATCTGCGGTTAGCAGTGATAACGATGTCAGCGAAATCAGGCTTCTAAGTGATCGTACACTGTATACCGGCATCGTAGTGAGTCAGTACGATGACGGTAGACCGAAACGCTGGAAAGAAGTCAGGGGTGGAAAAGCATACGGCCTGTGGATGGAATGGTATGAAAGCGGAAATCTGCGCTTTAAAGCCAACTGGCTGGAGGAGCAGGGCCATGGCCTCTGACAATACTTCTGTCAGGAAGGTATCCTTCATAAATGGAAAAGTATCGCATGGATAAACTGATTTCTCAGTCGTCGGAATAATTGCTGACTCCAACCCGAAATTGAGGGTCCCTGGCTTTAGGCGAGTATGGTTGTCAATTCATTGGGCGTCAGCGTCAAATCTGTACTTGTTTTTTAGGGGAGGCCCCCATAAATTCATCCATGTAATTTTCAGCTCAGCTGATTACAATGAATGTACGACCTAAACCTACCATGAAACACTTTTTTTCCGTTTTGCTAACCGCCCTGCTGTGCCTTGCCGTACATGTTTTATCTGCCCAGTCACCTGCATATGCTCCCGATCCGGATAGCGAAGTGCTGGTAAGGGTAAACGCTACCGGCACCCCGCCGGAATGGGCGCTCATGCAGCGTCAGCTGATGCAGGCCCTCTATCCGGCGGCCATCACTTTTGTCAATAAATACACCGACGAAAACGGTCGCCTGATCTGGCGTGACGAATGGCCGGGTATGGATGGCTCGGATGACGGTTACGAAAGCTTTTACAATTTTCCTCTCTACTATGCACTGGGTGGCCCCCGGAAGATTGACAGCCTGTCGCGCCAGTTGTGGGAAGAGGTAACCGTGCAGTTTACCGAGTACGGACAGATCTACAACGAGTTTGACGCTGGCTACGACTGGATGCACCACGGGGAGTCCTACACTTATTTTTACTTTTTTGGGCTGGCCGATCCGACTGACAAAAAGATGAGGGACCGGGCTATCAAGTTTGCCGAAATGTATATGGACGACGGCACTGAAAACTCCAACTACGATGCTGAGCATAAAATCATCCGTTCGCCCCTCAACGGCAGCCAGGGCCCGCGCTTTGTCAACACCGCCGAAGACTGGGTGACGCACCGGCCCATCCTGGCCCACTACCCGCTGCCCTACGATGACATTCCTAATGTAGACGAACCTGCCGACTGGAACGATGACGAGAAGTTTCAGTACATCCTGCAGGCCATCAATGAGCGCATGATGAAAAACGACGTGCCGCTCAACCTGGCGGCGACCAGCATGATGGCCAATGCTTATATGTACACCCAAGACGAGCGCTACAAGCAGTGGGTCACCCAATACGTGGAGGCCTGGATGCAAAGGGTAGAAGACAACAGTGGCGTGATCCCCGATAATGTGGGGCAGACCGGCATCATCGGGGAGCACACCGGCGGTAAGTGGTGGGGTGGCTACTACGGCTGGCGCTGGCCGCACGGCCTGCCCAACCAGATGGAAGCGACCACCATCGGGGCCAGTAATGCCTACCTGCTGACGGGAGATTCCTCTTACCTGGAGCTACCTTACTCGGTCATCCGTGCGGTATCTGAGCAGGCGAAGGAAGAAGACGGACAGACACTGGTGCCTTATCGTTATGACGACCGGGGCTGGTATGACTACCGGCCCATGCGGCCTAAGTACCCGACGCACCTCTGGTACTACGCTCGCGCCGACCAGGACTGGCAACGGGTTAAGGAACTCACTGATCCGGCCAACATGGCAGAACTGAAGTACCATAAGAGCAAGGGCGACTCAGAAAATACCGCCGCCTGGCTGGGCTACCTGGACGGGCAAAACCCCGACTACCCCATGCATATCCTCAAGGCTACTTACCAGGAAATGCAGCGCCGCCTGGAGGTGGTGCGTAATGACGAAAGTACGCCCGATGATATGGATGTACACCACTGGCTGGAGCGGAACCCGGTGGTACTGGAAGGCCTGGTGCAAACCATGCTGGGTGCCCCCAACCATATCTATCACGGAGGCTTGCTACACAGCAGCGTGCGCTACTTTGACCCGGTGGAAAAACGCCCGGGCATACCCGAAGATGTAGCAGCACTGGTGCGACAAGTCAACAAAAGTGGTATCTCCCTGCAACTGGTGAACCTGCATCCTACCAAAACCAAATATGTCGTGATACAGGGCGGGATGTTTGGCGAACATCAGATCACTCGCATCCGGCAGGTGATTGACTACCCCTACCAGTTTGACACCATTGATCAGAAGTACTTTACGGTAGAACTGGCACCGGGAGCCGTCGGTCAATTGGAAATAGGATTAGATCGCTTTGTTAACGACCCCACCTATGCCTTTCCCTGGCACGGGGATGAAATTCCGGTGTTGGGCTTGAAGTGAGCGGTGAGAAAAGTATACTCCGGCTATAAAAATAGTCAGTCGCACCGCTCCTGCGGTGTGACCCATATCCCTCAGGGCCTCCGGCCCGACTCCGCAAATAATTGCATTGACAGGATGAGCCCAGGCGTCACAAAAGATGAGCATCCTCAGCAAAGAAGCCTTTTTAATGATACGATCATGCAAGAAGGCAGCAGTAGAAAAGTGGCCGGGAGGCGATTGGGATGGCTGTCGCTGCTCCTCAGCGGCTGTTCCACAGCGGCTGCTCCACAGCGGCTGCTCCGGCAGCCGGGGGCGGCTCGGTCGCGGGACGCAAGCGACTGAGGAATATCTTAAGATCGCCTTTATATGCCGTACCTTACGGCACGGTTTGATTTGATAGCGTTGATTTCTTCTACCAATGTCTGGTCCCTCCGGGACTTTGATGGTGCCTAGATCTGTAGGAGACTATCAAAAGCTGAAAAAATATCAGTCCCGTAAG
>CAZZGE010000072.1:3796-18946 GCA_964653665.1 uncultured Porifericola sp.
GGTGCCTAGATCTGTAGGAGACTATCAAAAGCTGAAAAAATATCAGTCCCGTAAGGGACTAAAGCTGGGTAGAAAATCAAGAGGCCTGAGGAACTGCCCTGGTTTGTGCAATATGATTTCTCTAAGGGCCTCTAGCCCCATTACCAATCCGGCCATTTCCGTTGTCTATCCCGCGTACCAGCAGCTAAAATTATAAACGGTAAGCCCTGCCGGCGTTATAATGGAATATGTCAGTCAGTTCGCGCTTGCTGAAGCCCTGCAACACTTCATCCAGTATCTGCATCCACTTTTGATAATCAGCGCCCAGGGTCAGTACCGGCCAGTCACTGGCGAACACCATGCGGTCGGTGCCGAAACAATCTATAGCGCCGAGAATATAGGGCTTGAGTGCCCGGCTGTTCTTCTGCTCCTCATCACAGCGGGTCAGCAACCCGGAGAGCTTGCAGTATACGTTGGGCCGCTCGGCTACTGCCTGCAGGGCCTTTTCCCAACTTTCCTGCTCACCTCGCCGGATATCCGGCAGTCCCAGGTGGTTAACAACGAAGGTCATGTTGGGAAACTGGTCTATGAGCGGCAAAAAGGCCCTGAGCCCTTTTGATCCGTAGTGGATGTCCAGGCTCAGGCCATGTTTATTCATCAAGGCTAGTCCTTCCCGAAAGGCAGTAGAAGTCGCCATCTCTGCAGGGTCGGCCATGCGGCGAATCCCCTTGACCAGCGGATTGTCAGCCAGCTTTTCCAGGTCGGCGGCAGCACCAGCTCCTTTTTCTACCGGGAAAAAGGCTACGATCCCGGCAATCCTCTCATCCTGCTCGGCCAATTGGCTGATCCATTCGGTTTCCTGCAGATATTCTTCCGGTACCCGGCCACTTTCTACAAACACAATCCTTTGCAGCCGGTAACCCTCGGTTGCTTTCAGGTAATCCTCCGGTACAAAGTCCCGGCTGATGGGCGAATCCCGGTTTTCCAGCCAGGGATATTCCAGCCGGTTTAGTTCCCAGAAATGCGCATGCGTATCGGTGATGGGGATGTTCCTGAGTATGGATGGGCTTTTCTGTAAGAGTATTCTGGAGGGGGTAAAGAGCATCCCGGCGGTCAGTCCCGTTCCCTGCTTGATGAAAATTCTGCGGCTAGGCATCCTGTGTTGTTTAAAGCTGGAAAAATGAGTATCATTAGAGGAATATAACCATTTTTGGTTTAGCATGGATCAACGTTGACGCCATTTTTATTTTGATACAACCTATCCGTTTTGTCAGGGCCATAACTGCCTTACTTACCGCCGTACTGTTACCTGGTGCGCTGCCTGCCCAGGAGATCGTACCCAATACCGCGAGACCTGAACTGGATCTGCAAATCTTCCAGTTTCCTCGTGACCAGATGCCCCGCATTGACGGTAAAACCGATGACTGGGCCATTTACCCTGAAGCATTGGTATATGGCACCGAACTGCTCAAAGACACCGAGGACGGCATGGACTACCCGGTAGATACTGCCGACCTGGACGTGAAGGTCAGGGTAGGATGGGTCAAGGGAATGAACCGTCTCTATTTTCTATACGAAGCTTATGACGATTTCTGGGATTTTGAGCGCTTCAATCCCCGGGGCTACATGAACGATATTTTTGAAGTGGTAGTAGACGGCGATTTGTCGGGTGGGCCCTTTATCTTCAATGAAATGCTGCAGAATTCCAATCAGATGGGAGATGCTCCGGCGCATATCGCCACCCATATGCGCTTTAGTGGGGTACATGCACAGAATTACCACATTTACACGCCCCCGGTCAACGGCGCCTGGACGCTGATATGGGGGAATCAGCCCTGGATCGCCGATTTTCCCCAGGCCAACTATGCTTTTGACTATGATTTCCGGCAGGGTGAAAGTGGCAAACTGGTTTTGGAATTCTGGATCACCCCCTACGATTATGCGCCTCACCAGGGGCCGGAAATGGCCCGGGAGAGCCAGCTTAAGGAGAACGAATACATTGGCCTCTCCTGGTCTATCCTGGATTTTGATGGCGACCAGCGGGAAGGGCACGTTAATCTTTCCCATAATGTTGAAATGGTCAAGAACGCTTCTTATCTCTGTGCCTTTCGCCTCCTGCCGCTGGAAGAACGCTTTCAGCCTAAGATTAAAGCTGACTGGTCCTTTGAAGTAGTTGATCCGGAAAAACGCCTGGTTTATTTTAAGGACAAATCCGTAGGAGCGATAGAAAAGTGGCACTGGGACTTTGGTGATGGTCATACTTCCGATGAACCCAGTCCGGTTCAACAATTTGAAGAAGCCGGTGTTTATCATGTGGTCACGCTGGAAGTGGAAGGTCCGGACGGAAAGTCCCGACGTACTCGTTACTGGGAGTTGATGCTGAAATGAAATATGTATGCAGATAATTCAATCCTGTTTTCTTCGGCCATGGATCGTCACCGGGCTGTTGGTGACGGGCTTTTGCCTAGCCATGACATCCTGCCAGCCGGGTGAAGATAGGGAAGGAGTCCTGATCATCAGGGGTACCGAAACCAGCCCTTTGCCGGATGATGACAATATGAAAATTCACGTGACTGTCGACCTCGCCTACCTGTCAGAGGATAGCCTGCAACAGTACCGGCAGCTGATCCTTACCGGCTTTTCGGCAGACAGCCTGACCGCGGCACATCAGCGGAATATAGAAAGGTTTGTCAGTCGGGGTGGGCAATTGTATCTGCATCAGCTACAAATGAACTACCAGCGCCAGTGGCCATTGGCTGAACGACTCATATTGAAGCCCAGGCGCACCACTGATGAGCCCAAAAACTTGCTGGCGGCCCGTCAATCTGAAGTACCTTACGTAAACTACGGTAATGGCAGCGTTTTTTCACTGACGGATGCCAGGTGGTCAGGCAGTGAAATAGCCGCTTTTCTCCAGCAAAAACAGGATACCCAGACCTGGCTTACAGCATCTTCGCTGCCCTCTTATCCCGACCCGCAGCGTTTTACCTATACTACCCTTTTTTCCGGCCTTAAAGAACCTACTGAGTTTGAGGTGCTGCCCAATCGGGATATTTTGTTGGTAGAAAGAGGCGGTGCCGTCAAATACTACGATCAGCAGCTTGACGAGATTAAAACCATAGCTCAGCTAGCGGTCAACTACACGCAGTCCAACGGCCTGAACGGACTGGCCCTGTACCCGGATTTTCGTCAGAAACCCTGGGTGTTTCTGTCCTATTCTCATGTTAGCGAACCCTTTCAGTATATCTCCCGCTTCTACCTGGCCGGCGACAGCCTGATCATGAATTCTGAAAAGGTGATCATGAAAGTGCCGCATAAGCCGGAAGATGCCAATCACGCTTCTAATGCGTTGGAATTTGACGCAGCCGGTAACCTCTACATTGGCTTTGGCGACTATACCTGGCAGCCGGAAGGCTATGCCCCCCTGGACGAACGCCCTGGCGAACTTCGTCGTGATGCCCAGCGTACCGCGGGTAATGCTAACAACCCATTGGGAGGCATCCTGCGCATCCACCCGGAAGAAGACGGCACGTACAGTATTCCCGAGGGAAACCTTTATCCGAAAAGTGACAGCCTCAGCCTGGCGGAAATTTTTGTGCAGGGCTGCCGTAATCCCTATCGCTTTTCGGTAGACCCTGAGACACAGTATCTGTTTTTTGGAGACGTGGGGCCGGATGCCACCGTAGATAGCGAACGGGGCACCCAGGGTTACGAAGAGATCAACCTGGCCCGGAAAGCGGGCTTCTTTGGCTGGCCTTACTTTGTGGCTGATAACCTGGCCTACCCTGACTTTGACTATGCCACCCAGCAGGTCGGCGATCTCTTTGATCCGGCAGCACCGCTCAATAATTCTCCTAATAACACCGGACTACGAAGGCTACCCCCGGCGCGTTCGGCGATCCTCTGGTATCCGCGAGAGCCCACCACTGAATTTCCCGGCATGGGACAGGGGGGGATGAATATCATGGTAGGGCCGGTCTTCCACAGCGCGCTGTACCCTTTTGCTAAGGATAAACTGCCCGACTACTTTGACGGTAAACTTCTCTTCTACGACTGGGTTAGGGGCTGGGTGAAAACTGCCACACTGGATGAGGATTATAGGGTGGTGCAGGTAGAGCCTTTCCTGGACACCCTGCACTTTGCCCATCCGATGGACATGCGCTTTGGGCCGGACGGCGCTTTGTACGTGCTGGACTATGGTTCGCAGGGCTATGCGAAAAACCTGGATGCCAAGCTGGTAAGAATTTCTTATCCACGGGGTAACCGCCAGCCAGTAGCCAGAATACGAGCTTCCGAAACGGTAGGAGCGGCCCCCTTTGAAGTAAATCTCTCAGCAGCTGATTCCTACGATGCTGACAGGGATTCACTTATGTTCACCTGGGAGATAGACGAAAAACGATTGCCTGGGAAGGTGCTTGTTTATCGCTTTGAAGAGGTAGGTGAGCATGAGGTTAGGTTGATCGTAGAGGACAGTCAGGGTGCTACGGATGAAGCAAGTATCCTGATCAGCGTGGGTAACACACCTTCGGAAATCCATTTGATCACCCAGGGTAACCGTTCTTTTTACTGGGACAGTCTTGCTTACCGGGTAGAAGTACAAGACCCAGAAGACGGCAGCCTGTCGGCCGGGCAGATTCCTGCCGGAGATGTACAGCTTCGTTTGACTTACCAGCCATCAGCGGTATTAAGTAATCCTTCGGGAAACATCCATGATTTATGGGACGGTAAGCAATTGGTGCAGGAGAATGGCTGTGTGGCCTGCCATAATGCGGATACCCGTTCTTTGGGTCCGTCATATACCGAAGTAGCCTTGCGATACCGGGATCAGGAAAAGCGGGACATGTTAGCGCAAAAGATCCTGCAGGGAGGGGAGGGTAACTGGAACATGGGCAGGGCCATGCCGGCTCATCCGTTTCTTGAAGAAGCTGAAATAAAGAAGATGGTCAGTTACATTTTGTCACTGGCAAATCAGCCACAAACTGAAAAAGTAGGCACCTCCGGTGTATTGGTTTTTGACCAATCACAGGAAGAAAATACCGGCAAGTACCGCCTGGAAATTAGCTACGAGGATCAGGGAGGTGAGAAGGTTGGAGCGATTAGAAGCAGTAAAAAATATACTTTCAGGTCACCCCGATTGCTGGCGAATGAGGCGGATTACTGGCGGGGCGTAGCCCAGCGGGTCAACGGCATCGCCCTGGTGCAGGAAAACGAGGCGTATTTACGATACCAGGACATTGATCTCCGTCAGATCAATCGTATTGGTGTACGGCTCAAGACCCTGGTGGCCGGGACCCTGGAAGTGAGGCTGAATGCAGCCGATGGTCCGATAGTGGGCAAGGTGGAAGTTGACGAGAACCCTGAGTGGCATGAAGTAGAAGCGTCCTTGCAGCAAACTACTACCCAGCAGGATCTTTACTTTGTGTTTCGTACCGGACAGCCTGATTTGTCCTCAAATTTGTTTATCCTGGATACTTTCTACTTCCGGCGGGCAGCTCCTGCGCTGTAACCGCTTTTACTCCAACTTGGTACGGTAGGCATCGGAATAGAGGCCAATCTCATTAAAGGGGATATCTTCAAATCCGGGTAGACTTTCGTAGACGGGCGCATCAGATGCTATGGTAAAATTTTGCGCCTCACTATCAACAAACAACTGGGGCATCTCTTCGTCAATCACCAGGTTTTCACCCACCTGACTTTCCTGTCTGACGATATCTGCCAGGTTCATAGGCTCCGTTTGGTAAATGACATTATTCTTAATCAGACTGCCAGTAGGTATGCCGGGATCACCGTCCAGAATATTCACCAGTTGGGGATATTGGCTGGCCCAGGGCTCTTGCTGATAGGGTATGTTTCTTAAGCGAACGAAGAGCGTGCCATGTTCTTCGTCCATAGAACCGGCAAACCAGGGGTCGCGGCGGTATGCCCGATCATCGTAGTTGATGGATTCTTTGCCTTCAATGATCACATTATTTACGATTTGGTGATCACGGCCGCCGCCGATATGAAAAGCTCTCCAAACCTTGTAAAATACATTTCCTTGCGCTTCTACGCTGCTCATGGCATCGTCCAGGTAAATGCCAAAAACACCAATATTTCCATCTATACCCCCGACATGATGTATGTAATTATGATTAAGCACATTACCACGGTAGGTCCAGTCACGACCGGTGTAAATGGCCCCGGCATCATCTGCTTCCAGACAAACATGATGGATTTCATTTTTTTCAATCATATGCTCGTTGCCCCGAAAGAGTATCGCCGCATGGGGTGCATTATGGATTAGATTATGCTCAGCCCGGATACCAACCCCGTAGATCTGAATAGCTTCGGTGTAGGTCTTGCGAATGCGGGAGTAATCGTAGATATGGTTATTAACGGCGTAATGACCGGCGGCTTCTAAAGTTTTGCGATTGCCGCCTCCCATTTGTATACCGCCCTTTCCGGTGTCGTAAATATCGCAGCTCAGTACGCCGTGTTCCTTGCCGAGGTTTACGGCCAGTTCGTCATCATTTTCAATGACCTCACCGATGACAACTGCTTTCTGGCCCAGCCTTCTCAGGGTACAGCCGGCGACCAGGTTGTTTTGGCCGCCTTTAATGTGCACGCCGTGTCCCCGGCTTACCTCTAAAGTGAGGTTTTCTATTTTGACATGCGAGGCATTATCCAGTACCATCAGCGGTTCATCCAGTACCGAGAGTTGTATGCTGGTACTTTCCAGTTGCTCAGGTGGATATAGGTAGAGGATGCCACTGCTCCGGTCCAGGTACCATTCCCCTGGCTGGTCCAGTTCTTCCAGCAAATTAAAGACGTAAAATCTTTGCCCATCCCTGGCGGAATACCAACTGGCCTGCTCCGATTTGATGGTCTGCTGTTGGAGATCAATGCTATCAATTTTAACAATACCATCGGCCCAGTCCCAGTACCAGTAACCAAACATCCAGGCATCCTCAGCATTCGCCCAATTCGCTAATCGGTCATTGTCAAAACGGAAGGTAAAGCCACGCCAGGGATCATCCCGCTCTTCGGGAGGGACATAGTTGACAGAACCTGGTGGAATATCAGGCTGATAGTGGCGGGGAAGTGTTCCAGGGTCAATCACTTTATTAATAACAGCATAGCCCTCGTTGGGCCAGCGGGCCAGCGTCATAGCACGGCCGTTGATAAATAGCTCAGGGGCGGGCACCACATCGGGCAAGCCCATGCCGGCATAAGCCAGTGCGCCATAATCCTCTATACCTGCTGCCTGCAGGTCAATCTGCTTGACATGCGACCTGCCAGACTCAGGGATACGTGCTAACACGGCAGTGTCAGTTACCTCGATAAAATCACCAGCGGCTAACTGATAACCACCGTGTACCGTAGCTTTTTCATCTTGATACGCTGTAATTACAAGGGGATTATCCTGTGCACCGCTGTCAATTGCCTGCAGTACAAAGGATTGATCGCGTGGGTAAGCCCCCTCTCGTAGATGAATGGTGAAAGACTTCCCAACATCCTGCTTCCGGGCTTCCCGTACCGCATCACGGGCTTTCTCCAGGCTGGCAAATGGTTCTTCGAGGGTACCCTGGTTTTGATTATTTCCGTCCGGGGCTACAAAAAAATTGGTTTGTGGTGTCCCGCAGCTGCAGAGCAGGAAAAGGAGCAAAGCAGTTATACAGGTTGGGTGAGGGCGAAAAATAAGGTAGTACATAGTGTTAGGTGGTTATTCTTTTGCAATAGTCAATGGTCAACGATATGCCTAATTCTTCATAAGTTAACTTCCACCTTTGTTTTCGGGTGTGAAGACAGAGAGAATCAGGCTTACGAACGGTGAACTACTAAACGTCGTGTGTAATCTACAGTAAAATTCTTAAAGCCTGAAAGCCATTGATTTCAAAGTAGAAGCATATGCTTTCTTTACTACGGAGGTAGCCTATTATGAATTTTACTATTTTATTGTCCATTTTGAGTAAAAACTCATAAAGGCTTCATGGATGTATTATGCTGTAAAATCAATTCAGTATTCCTGGCTGGTGTTTCTTGCCGTATGTTAGGTTGGAGTTGCTAAAAGTTCTGATTTAAGTGACGATTGATCTGGCAAGTCTTGCCAGGGCAGTATAGGTCATAAAGCGCGCTGCCAGGGAAAAGCGTAAGCTGGCTGATTGACAAAGCGTTGGTAATCCAAATCCAGTTGTATGGAAGTAGCGGGTGGTAACTTCAGGAGAAAATACTGTCCACCAATGGTGGTGGTTTGCACATTACTTTCTTCCGTATCCTTCATCTTGTAGCTGGCATTTTCAAAACTATGTTCACCAAACGCACCAGCCTGCACGATAAGCTTTTTGGTTTCTGTCAGGCTGAGGTTCACGAGTTCTACACTCAAATTATCATCGGAAATCTTGTTTACCAGCGCCGATACATCCGGAGGTAGACCGGGCCTTTCGGCGTTGGCATCAAAGTAGCGCAGACTGGCCCTCAATAGTCCGCCGAAGTATATACTTTGTGGAGCACCCATGGTCGTTTGCACTAATGCTTTGGTAAGGATGGGATTATTAGGGTGCAAGTCATCTCCTTTGATATTAACTGGATCACGCTCATCTTTGTGCATAAAATCTACCCGACGGATCACTTCCTGCAGATCGGCTTTGAGCGCCTCTACCGGCCAGTCGGAGTTTTTGCCGGCGTAGTACATCAGGCGGGCATATTCACTTTTGCCCAGAGAGCGATCACCGATACTCATTTCCTGTGCGGGGTCAAAGGCACCCCCTTTTTCCCAGGTTTGGTTATCCAATTCTACCAGGGTGTTCTGGCCCCAGATGCCCTCATCCGAAAGCGGACGGTACTTGCTGCTTTCCAGCAGTTTCTCTACCATCTGCCAATCTTCATTGCTGAGCGAGGCATGCCAAAGGTGAGCCAGGTCACGGGCCATCATCGGGCGGTAGCTGTACCAGCCCTCTTCCTTCATACGGAAGGGGATCAGCATCTGTCCTTCTTCAGTGTAGTTTGCCCGTTCCATAAGGCCTTTAATCTGGGAGCGTAGCAATTCAAGGTATTTCGGGTCACCTGATAAGAGATAGGCGCATTCACTGGCGTTGGACATGGCGGCAAACATCATCATCAGGCCATAACGGGCATACCAGCCGTACAATCCGCCCCACCACTGTCCCTGGCGGTATTCCCCGATTTCTCCGCCCAGGCCAATATTGTCGGGTAGCAGGCCATCGTTTTCCTCAATGCGTTGCATCCAGGTATCTACGTAATTCAGTACCCATTCTTTGTACTTGCCTTCTCCGGTGTACAGATATGCGTTTGTCATAAGGCCGGTGATTCCCAGGTTGACCGGCACATCTGTACGGGTAACCACCTGATCGTAAAGTTGCTGTACTTCCTCCGCTCGCTGCGGGTCTTCGTTCCATGTAGGCTCCAGGTTGGGCTCAACGGGGTAAAGTGAAGCATGACCATAACGGAGATTATACACGGCGCTGGATGAGGCGAGAGGACCTTCGCTGCCGGTAAAGATAGATTTCACTAGGGTGTGCTCAGGATCAAAATTCGGTGCTTCCGGGTCTTCATTGAGGTAAAAACCAGCAAATCTTCTGGCCCGCCGGATGTTGGCAGGTAACTGCGGTGCCGCCAGCCCCAGGTTATAGAAGAGGGTCATCCCTTCGCTGATATGAAAGAAGTCATCATGACGCGGAAATTCTTTATGCAGGCGATGATGGTAATTGATAGAGTCTCGGTAAAAAGTAGTGTTGGTGCGGGTAATAGCATTGTAGGCCAGCAGGGATTTTTCATAGAGGTACTTATTGGCGCCAATGGCATAGAACTCCGGCCAATTGTAGAACATTTCGTACACATCATCATAAGGACCTTCGCCATAAATGCTCCCGTCTTCACGCAAAAAGCGGTCTATAAAAAAGGGAGCCGCTTCCTCCATAGTACGGATGAGCTGACGCTGAACGATGGCCCACTCTGGCGGTGCCTTAACTTCAGAAGCCTCAATTCTGGGTAGCTGACTGATGAACTCTGCGTACTTATGGTCGTATTGCGCTTGGGTTTGACTGATAAACCAGCTAGCGTTGAGCATTATGATGATGAGGAGTTTTTTCATGTTTAGTCTAGATTGTAGTTTCTCTAAAATGAGTGGTTGATCAGCCCAATAGAATCCCAGGGGATTTTCTGGAATTCCATTTCATCCAGGATGTTAGGGTCTGGGTAGAATTCTCCTGTTTCCAATTTCACAAAGTCTGGAACTTCTGCCAACACGTAATTATCAGATATGGTCACGCGGGTAGTATCTACTTTGGATGTCAGGTTGAGCCACTGCCCTCCGTAGCTGATGTTCTTCCGGATGATATTACCATCTGGTACTGCCGGATCTTCTTGCTCCAATAAGACGGCCAGTTTAGGATAGCGTTCTGCATAGGGTGGCTGGTCGTGACTGACCGCTTTGAGCTTTTCGTACATTTTCCAACCCCCACCCGGCTGAATATAGTCGGTCGCCCACTCTTTACCCCGGGCATCCAAATGCACTGAAGGCTCGCAGTCTATGAAGATATTATTTTCTACAATATTGTCGTGGCCACCGCCGATAAAGGCCGAACGACCGGATTTATAAAAAACGTTGCCGTGAATGTGTGTACCACTGGCAGCATCGTCCAGGTAAACGGCCATCACCCCGTGCAGCCCCGGACCCAGAAGGTGGTGAAAATAGTTGTAGCGGACTACGTTACCCCGCTGTGTCCAGTCGCGTCCAATGTAAAATGCGCCTACATCTCCGGTTTCTTTGGCAATATCATGTACCTCGTTGTACTCCAGCACATGATCATTTCCGGAAAAGAGGACCCCAGTGTGAGGTGCGTCGTGGATATAGTTATGCGCCAGGCGGTTCCCAACGCCATTCAGCTTGATAGCTGAGCGGTAGGTTTTGTTGATACGGCTGTAGTCGTGTACATGATTGTTGATGGCATAGTTATTTCCGGGCTTCAATGTCTGACGTTCTCCGCCGCTGATGGAGATCCCGCCATCGCCCACGTTGTAGATTGAACAGCCACTGACACCATTATATTCACCTCCATTGATGATGATGGCCTGGGACCCAAGATTCCGGACAGTACATCCTGCTATCTCGTTGTGACTACCCCCTTCTATGAGTATAGCATCACCGCGTGAGCCTTCCATGGTAAGGCCCTCTATCCTAACATATTGGGCATCCTGCAAATGGATCATCCTATTTTCCAATACGGATACATAAGCATTCTCATCGGTAAGTGGCTCGGGAGGCCAGAAATAAAGCATGCCTTCTTCTCTGTTCAGGTAATACTCGCCTGCAGTATCCAATTCTTCCAGTATATTGAGAGCGTAATATTTTTGGGCCTGTGTATATCCGTAAACGCCGTGTGGTTCGGCCAGGTGAAATTCTTTTTTATCCGGATCAATACTGTCTACTTTCACATAGGAGTCGGCCCAATCGTATGTCCAGTAGCCGTGCAGCCAGATTTCTTCATTTTTCCATTGCGCAGGCCGGTCTTCTGCGTAGGCAAATTTGCCGTAATGTCTGCCGACCGGAACACCAAATCGCTTAACCAGCTCGCTGCCCTCGTTAAAGAGTTCTTCTCCTTCCTGAGGTACGGATGCTATTTTTAACCATTTGCCAGTATTAGGATAGCGGGCCAGGGTCATGGGTTCACCTTCAAAAAAAAGCTCCAGTGGTGCCGGCTGTAGTTCCCTGCCCATGCCGGTAGGCTTGATGCTTCCAAAATTGGTGATCCCGGCTTCCTGTAAATTAACCTGATACACATTAGAATGAACATCTTCGGGAAGCCTATCCATTGCCTGGGTATTGCTGAGGGGTTGCCATCCGCTCACCACCTGTCCGCCGATGAGCCTGACCTCTTCTTGCTGATAGGCAGCGATAACTACCGGAGCATCGGGGGTTCCGGAATCTTCTTCGCTCAGTGTCAGTGTTTGTTCTACCGGGTAAACGCCTTCTCTGAGATATACACGAATACCTTGTGTCTCCCCACCAGGTTCAGCCTTGAGTGACCTGATTAGCTGTTGTGCCTGCAGCAGGCTTTCTACCGGATCTTCTATTGTGCCGGAGGCCTGATCATTGCCTTCGGAAGAAACGTAGACAATAAACTGATCTTCCTGAGCATTGCAGGAAAAAAGAATGACTGCGAACCATGGTACAATTAGTCTGGTGAAAAAATGATTTTGCATAGTGAAGGTTGTTGGTTTATTGGTGAGTCATCATGTGATTATGTGGTGATGCAGAGAAATCTACCTGGGGCATCTCCAGTATTTCGTAGGCTGCTTCCCCTTCAGTGATTTCCAGTAGCTGGTTGACGGCTACATTCGTAAAAATATCGGTTTGACCGGCGGGCCAGTGAACGCTCAGTTTTTTGATCACAGCGGCTTTTCCCAGTCCTATCTCCTGCCGAAAAGGACTGTTGCCAAAGCTAGTTCCAGTACTGACGGTGCGATGTATGGTACGTCTTTTTCCACTATCAATTACTTCCAGTTGAATGCGGGCACCGATACCCGGACGGTTAGAAGCATTGCCTTGAAGCCTGATATAAATCCAGCTATTGGCTTCTGGCAATTGTCCGAAGGGATTTTCAAAGAGCAGGTTCTGGTAAACATCCCCGTAATTGGCACCTCCCATGACGGTGTAAACATCCTGGTCTCCGTCATTATCTAAGTCGGCAAATGATACACCGTGGCCTTTTTGGAGATTACCAAAGCCTCCCGCAAACGTCACATCCTGGAAATGCGAGCCTTGTACATTGCTGAACATCAGGTTGGGTACGACGGAGCGAAAGTCCGGGTCCCCGGTCGCGAGGTACATATCGGGCCAGCCATCGTGCTCCAGGTCCCCGTACCCGCATCCCATACTGTGTAAAATTCGTTGAAGACCAGCTGTGGCGGTTACATCTTCATAAGTACCGTCTCCCTGGTTTTGGTAAAGATGGGGATAGTTAACCTTAACTGGTACTCCCAGGTGTTCTGCTGCGACTTTACCAGCAATGTTGCCGAGTGAATCCAGCGAATAACCTATGACGAAAATATCTTCATCCCCGTCCTGGTCATAATCCCAAAACCAGGTGGGAAAAGAGTTAATACTATCAAGAAGGCCGCTGGATGCGGTATTATCCGAAAAACGGGGAATAGCTTCTGCGTCAGGCCCTTCGTTCTTCATCAGGTAATTTCTGCCTTCCAGGGTAGAAATATAAATATCCGGCCAGCCATCCTGGTTATAATCAGCCGCGGTGACTCCTTTGACGTAGGCTTTAAGGTTTAAGTCGGCTTCACGCGCTACTTCACGAAAAGTTCCATCCCGCTGATTTAGATAGAGCTCACAAGAAAATGCTGTCTTTTGCTCCGGTAGGTTTTCGTTACCGATGAAAAGATCCAGCCATCCATCCTGGTTAAAATCGTACCAGGTAGCGGTTTGAGTGGGCATAAACGAAAGCAGACCCGCGTTGACGGTAACATCCCTGAAATAAGGGACTCCGCTTTCAGTAATCTCCGAGACGCTGAGCAGTGAGTTAGGAAATCTTCCGTGCAGGCCCATCCAGGCCCCGCGGAGTACCAGCACATCCAGTAGGCCGTCATTGTTATAGTCGGTGTGTACCAGATTAAGGCCACCGGTGATTCCTGTCAGACCGCTTTCCTCCGTTTTATCCGCAAAATACCCTGCTCCGGTATTCTGAAAGTAACGCAGTGGATCATTCAGCCCCCAGGAACTCATCATGACGTCCAGTAAGCCGTCCTGGTTGAAGTCTTCCACCACAACACCTCCGGAAAGACCCCGATGAGCGAGACCCACTTCCGGAGCTACGTCCCGGAAAGTAGGAAAAGTGGAAGTGTTGTACTTTAGGTCTATGCGCCACTGCTGCGGTATGGCCTCCGGATAGCGGCCCAACGTCATAGCAGCAACGTTATAGAGCCAGCGGCTGTTGAGGTCTTGTGGAGTTTCTCGTAGTATTTTTTCATACATCTCCAGGGCTTTCCCGGAGCCAAAAGTGTTCTGGTGGTAAGCGGGTGCCTTTAGTGGAATGATGCACGAAGCAGAGGTGTGATTTAAAAGGCAGTTTTGTTGCTCACCTATACGTAAATAACTGATGGCCAGCATTTTTTTGGCAGTATGCAGGGCACTTTTAACCTGTTGAGGATATTGGGTCTCGTAAGATTCCAACAGACTAATTAATGTCTGATAACTATCTGCCGCCTGCTCTGAATGACCAGCGTTGAGTAATTCCTGCGATTTTAGAAAAAGCAGTCTGATTTTCTCCTCCTCAGCGTAAGCCTCATTCAGCAGACTATCAAACAACGATATTCTGAGCTCATGCATGTAGGGGTTTTCTGGTACCTGCTGTTGTTCGTTGGTTTTTTCCAGAATACGTGCCATCTGCCGGTGACTGTCGTTAGGAGACCCACAGGAGAAACATACAATCAAAACCAACAGGTAGTGTATCTTCATCAGGTGTCAGGTTGTTGTGTTACATTTCTATTCTACAAATTCGCGGCAATATTTACAAGTAGCAAAGAAAGCCTTAGGGCACATCCGGCTTTTGCCTGGAGCCAGAAATTACTTGCACCAGTTGGCTAACGGTATCATTTTTCTCATAGATGAATAGCTCCCCATTCTGTTGACTGACGATGATACGATCATTTCCTGACGGCGTCTTGATCTGTACAAGCTTTCTTCCTTCACCATCTACTATAAAGCCACTCTCCTCAGGGCTGAGTGGCATGAACTGATTACCCCCCTGATTGAGTAGCACAAGTCCTGGCAGGGCATCCATCCTGCCGATCTCCACCCGGGTTGTAAGCAGGTTGCCCACACATAGAATATCAGGTAACTGATCTTGATTGACGTCAGTGACCAGAAAATCATGGATGGGTGCGAACTGAGCTTCTGTTGGCAGATACTTCGTTTCAAAAATGGGTAATCCCTGTAGATCCATACCCACGTTTTCCAGGACCAGGCTTTCGGTTACGGTAATCTTACGCTTATAGGCACCGTTTCTCTCGTCTTGTGTAAAGACGTTTTCCAGGGTAGCTTCTGCATAATCAAGATAGCGAGGAAAGCGGCGTTTCATGTTGAGGATCTGCGAGCTTAACGCATGGCGCTTCGGTTTCTGAGTGGTATTCTGATGAGAGTCTCTATTATCGCTGGGGGAGGAA
>CAZZGE010000073.1:0-18937 GCA_964653665.1 uncultured Porifericola sp.
CATAATTTGGTGGGTAGAAAAACAAAAAACCCCTCAAATCATGTGATTTAAGGGGCTTTGAAGATATTTGACTACTTAATTGTCGGGATGACTGGATTCGAACCAGCGGCCCCCACGTCCCTAACGTGGTGCGCTAACCGGACTGCGCTACATCCCGTCCAAAACTTAGGATCATTAATCTTTTTTAGAGCTGCAAACATACATTTTTTTCAACGATTGTCAAACATTTCTTCTTATCCAATAATGATTTTCACAAAGTGCGTGTTCATAATTGTGTAAACTTATTGATATTCTCTTTTTACGATATTTAAAGCTTACTACAGTATACAAAATGAAAAGAAGTCAACTGCTGATATACCTAATCATGTTTGCACTGAGTGGCTGTAATACGCCACAGCGGGCACTGAAGCTAATCGAGAAAGGACATTATGAAGTTGCACGTGCTAAACTCAAGAAAACTCCACCTCAAGACACACTAAACGCAGAAATATACTATGTCTTATCCCTTCTGTACGCTGATACCTCCTATTCTGATTATAACATTGATACTTCCTTTTATTATGTAAAGCGTGCTTTCGTAGATTATGAGGATACCAATCCCAAAATACGGGAGAAGCTACAGCGGCAAATCGGACTGGACAGTTTGGCACTACTTAGACAGAAAGTGCGAATTGACAGTCTTGCTTTCATGAGAACCCTTTCCATGAATGGTGTCGCGTCATACCAGACGTTTATAGATGAGCACCCTGATGCCTCTCAAGTACCACTGGCCGTTGCTAACCGAAATAATCTTGCCTACCAGGCTACTGCTCAAATTGACACCTACGAAGCCTACAAAGCATTTATGGATACATATCCTGATGCTAAGGAGTACCAGCAGGCAAAAGAAAGATATAACTCTCTGGTATTCAGAAAGAAAACCAACGCAGGTGACCTGGAGAGTTTTGTAAACTTCCTTGAAGCTTTTCCTGATTCACCTTACCGGTCCGAGGCAGAAAAACAAATCTTGGAAATTACGACGGCTGCTAATCGTTTTGAAGATTACGAAAGGTTTGTACGACAGTATCCAAACAGTAAGCATACCGCTCTGGCAGTTAATCTACTATTCCATCAGTACGAAGAGCTAAGTTCGGCAGATGATTTCTTTACACGATACCCTGATTTTCCTTTATTGGATTCTCTCAAAACAGCAAATCAAACAAGCACCCACATGCTCGCACCTGTCTTTGAGGAAAACCATTATGGGCTTATAAACAGTGAAGGTAAGTATGTGTTTGCTGTCGATTATGATTTGATTCCATCTAACTATTTATGTGAGGGTGTTAAAGGTGATGTAGTTCACCTAGCCCAGGCAGATAATGATCAGGTAGTGCATCAGTTATGGAATAAAGCGGGAAAGTTGATACATCAGTTCACCCTGCCTGCAGAAGAGCATGCTCCAATCCGAAAAATTCAACAAGATTATCTGCAGCCAGTAGGAGCAGGTCTGTTTCTAATCCAGGATACCCCTGACGGGAAAATCCTGGTCCATCAGTCAGGAAAACAACTACTGCCCCACGCTGATATGACTTCTTTGCTTGACGATGCAGCGCTGTTAACAAGTCCTAACACTGCTGAATCAAGGGAAGCAACTTATCAATTCATCAAATATAGAGTAAATGGATTATGGGGGTTATCCACCTTCACAGGCAAAATTCTACTGAAGCCGGAATACGAAGATATTGAAACCCTGAGCGATTTTGTGGTGCTTTATAAAAACGGAAAGGCCGCTGTAACCAATCAGCAATCCATAATAGAGGTAGTTAACCAGATACCACTGGAACTTTCCTTTTCGTACGAAGACATATCCATACTGGATGACCGATACCTTATCGCTTACACAGAAGATTTTGAAAGCGTACTAGATGTCAACTTAAACATAGTAGTCCCTCTTGACCGACATAATGTTATCCGCAAAATAGAAAATAGTGATCTACAAACACCGCAGTGGTTGCTCCGAGAAGACCGAGTGGAAGCTTACGTTAAAAATGACAGTTTGCTCAACCGCACTGCTTCGGTTTATTACCTGTATAATAAGGAGCAGGATAGAAAAAAGTCAACCACCTATGACGAGGTTTTCTTCAGCAATAATTGGTTATCACTAAAGAACGAAGACGGCTTTCATTTTGTCGATCTGCAGCGATCAAACGATCATCAGATATATGATTCGGTTAAGTTGGTTGGAGAAAATTTTGCCCTACTTTTTAAATATTTTGACCAAGCTAAAGATAGTGTGACCGTACTCTTTCCCAACGAACGAAAGCTAGCACTAGCTTCCCCGGAGAAAATCAGTTTTTTATTACTAACACCCAGCGCCAGGGGGAGATCACGAGACCGGGAGTACTTACTGATTGCTCCTCAGCAAGGACCAAAAGAAGTCTGGAGTCAGCATGGTCAGCGTATACTCATGGACAAATTCAAAGCCCTTCGTATTTTCGAAACGGGTCTTTTTGTCGTTGAGAAAAATCGGGGTAAAGGACTGCTGGATAGCTTAGGCAACGAACTCGTGTCATTTCGTTACGATGAAATTAGCAACTACCAGGATGGAATGCTGGCTGTATTCCAGGATAGAAAATTTGGGGCCTATCATTACGAAACCAAGACTTTCATCAGTCCTGAGTACGAAACTGCAATCAGGGTTTATGGAAGGCCGGTCTTCAATCAGATAGATTCAGCATTCAGTCAACGCTACATTGCTCGTAAAGATGGTCAATACGGAATCATTAACAACCGGGAAATACAGCGTACGGGCTTTGACTTTGACAATATTATTTATTGGAATGACACGGCCGCCCTGGTACAGCAGGATAACATCTGGTCTATCTATCGTGTCAGCGTATCAGCCCCCTACGACGAAGAGGTTGATTACACACTCTACGATGCTATTGAAGAATATGACTTACTTGAAGCTGCTGAAGGGGAGAACTTATACAAGATTTATAAAGACGGCGGCTACGGTATCCTAAGCAATCAAAGAGGCGAAATTCTTGCTCCTACTTACGACGACATTCGTCTCCTGGGTAGCATATCTGAT
Organism: uncultured Porifericola sp.; assembly: GCA_964653665.1. Classification (GTDB taxonomy): domain Bacteria; phylum Bacteroidota; class Bacteroidia; order Cytophagales; family Cyclobacteriaceae; genus Catalinimonas. The sequence continues at coordinate 3,074 of CAZZGE010000073.1, forward strand.
CCTCATAGTATCTTTCTGGCCGAAAAGTATGTACCCGAAGCGGAACTGTATATTATGATACATCTCGACACTTTAGGCAATATTATCAAACGACAAGCGCTTACTTCGGAGCAGTACGATAAAGTGTTTTGTGAAGGCTAAAGTTACACTCAGAAGTGCATTTTTTATTTGATGATCGCATAACGCAAGACCAATATTATCGGCCGGTTATGATAAGATGTCTCAAAGTTAGAATTACTGAAACAGTTTAGGCAGTTTGGAAATTCAGTAGTAGCATTAAGAATAGAATAATCTCTCGGTGGCCCATACCAAAAATCTACTTCTACTAAAAAACGCTGGCAAACTGCTATACCTACTCTCGAGTAAAAAGACCAGTCTTGCATTAGCCCAAGGTTCTTTATTTCAGCTGGAAAATCTTTTTTTCTTTTGTTGTTCGCCTATTAAAGAATTTTGGATATCTACCAGTCGGTCACCACCCAAAATCAAATTTACTGCGATACCCACTTTAATGAATGGCTTCACCTTTCCTGTACTAATATCCCATGGAAGATAGAGCGGTGTACGAAACGTATGTAGCCGTAACGTTGCTTCAGGTTTATAAACAAGTATTTCTGGGGAAGCATTGGTTATCTCGGTATTATTGATAAATTATATTCCGCCTTTTAGGTAAATCACGTCTATGTTGATAGCATAGCGTGGGGTAATACTGTAGCTGTTGGTTAAACCTAGGGCAAAAGCCGGAACAAAACGAGTAGTATATACTTGAGAAGGCCGTAATGATGTAGGATATTATGGGCTAGCGTGCCAACCAGCCGCCCCCTCCCCAGTCTAAATGCCCAGAATGAATTTACCAGCCTTTTGTGCCAGACAGGAGGTCGTTACTGTAAACAGTATCGTCAGTAAAATGACTTTGATAGCTCGGAAGCTTATCAGTTTAGCTTCATATAGCAAACGTAATTCCTATCAATTTAATGATTTGTTGTAAGGAAGACAGCATTTTACTGATATTAGTCGAAAATGACTACAAAGGATAGGGCTAACTTAGGTGATTAATCATAAACCTCAATCTTTCCTTTTTTGATCCGAGTCAGAAAAGACTGCATATCTTTCTTAACCAAAGGTGCAAGTATGTAGCAGCCCAGAATATTGGGAAGTGACATGGCAAACAGCATACCGTCAGAGAAGTTGATCACTCCTGTAAGGCTTGCAGAAGCACCAATGACGATAAAGAGGCAGAAAATCACCTTATACAAAATCACCGAAACGTTGGTCTTACCAAATACGTATGTCCAGGCCTTTACCCCGTAATATGACCAGGAGATCATGGTGGAAAATGCAAACAGGATAACGGCAATGGAAAGCATATAAGGAAACCACTCAATCACGGTGGAGAAAGCACTGGAGGTAAGAGCAATACCATCTGCAGCATTATCACCTTTATATACGCCCGAGATGACAATTACCAAAGCGGTCATGGTACACACCACTACCGTATCAATAAACGGCTCCAGTGAAGCTACGAAACCCTCAGTAACCGGTTCGCTGGTTTTGACAGCCGAGTGAGCAATGGCAGCTGAGCCTACTCCAGCCTCATTGGAAAAAGTAGCACGTCGCATACCGGTGATCAATGTTCCGATCAGTCCGCCGCCCAAAGCCTCTCCACTGACGGCACCACTTACAATAGTCGCAAAAGCTTCAGGTACCTGGGCAATATTGGTCACAATCACTACGATCGCAGAAATGACGTAGAAAGCTGTCATAAAAGGAACGATCCGCTCGGTAACTTTGGCAATACTTCTGATTCCTCCAATAATAACTACAGCCACTAGTACGGCCATGATCAAACCGAAAATCCAGGTGTTTTGTCCGATCACGGTATCCTGTCCACCGGTAATTACGACAAACTGCTGAGCGGCTTGATTGACCTGAAACATGTTTCCTCCGCCAAATGAAGCTCCTATCGCCATGATAGCAAAAAAGCCCGCCAGGAAAGCACCCAAACGACCCTGACCCTTGCCGGCAAGCCCTTTGCGCAGGTAGTACATGGGGCCACCCGATACTGAACCGTCAGCATGTTCGTCTCTGAATTTTACGGCCAGGGTGCATTCCATAAATTTGGTGGACATACCGAATAGGCCAAAAAGCATCATCCAGAAAGTAGCCCCCGGACCACCGGTAGCAATAGCTACAGCCACACCTGCGATGTTTCCCAGACCCACAGTACCAGACAATGCTGCCGTCAGTGCCTGAAAGTGGGTTACCTCACCCGGGTCATTCTCATGGGTATACTTGCCCTTGATGATGTCAAGAGCCGTACCGAAACCTCTAATATTGATAAAATTGAGGTAGAAAGTAAAAATGATAGCTCCGGTGATAAGCCAAAGCAGGATGAAGGGCACTTCTACTCCACGTAAAGTAACGATGGGATAAAAGATGACGGAGAAAATAAAATCAGCAGCAGGATCGAAAAACGTATTGATTTGGGCATCAATACTTTGCTCCTCTGACTCCTGGGCTAATAAGGGTAAATTTCCTGATGAAAGAAACAGAAGGAGTAGCAATAGTTTACGCATGATCACTCTTTTAGACTGTAATTTTTGAAGTTTAGGTGTAGTGTAGAAGGTCGTCTTATCTTGATGAGTCACCAACGACATAGCGTAAATATAGAAGATTTATCAATAAATATAAGAAATCGCTAAAATCAAATCCTTTCCGGAAGCCCTGTATCAACGTAACTGCTCTATTTCTTTAATCTGTTTTTCCACCAGAGCCAACCCCTCTTTAAAAGTATGGGGCTGATACCCTAACTGCTGTTTGGCTTTCTCGATGATAAATCCTGTACGGGGAGGACGTTGTGCCGGCTGGATAAATGACCGGGAGTTGGTACGACTTATGAGGGTATCATCTAACTCAAAGTGCTGGGCAACCATCATTGCCATCTGGTAAGGCGTGTAAACTTCCTGGTCAGAGATATGGAAAATACCCTGTGCTCTTTTTTTGGCAACTAACCAACATCCCATCGCCAGGTCTTCTGCCAGCGTAGGCGTACGGTACTGATCATCAACTACCTGAATTGGTTTACCTTCTTCCAAACTCTTTTTCACCCAGAGTACAAGATTACTTCTACTCATATGGGGTGTAATGCCATAAACCAGTGCAGTACGGATGATTGCAGCATCTAGTTCACTTTGAGTGACCAACAGTTCAGCTTCCGTCTTGGATTTACCATAGTAATTAACTGGGTTGGGCTTAACAGCTTCTTCTAATGGACCATGCTTTCCGTCAAAAACAAAGTCTGTTGAAAGATGTATAAAAAAACAGCCTTGCTTTTTGGCTGCTGTCAATAGATCGGTGACTGATACTACATTGACACTCCAGCATTTCTCTTTATCTTCCTCGCACTGGTCTACATTGGTCATGGCTGCTGTGTGTATAATTACATCCGGCTTTTCTTCACGGATAACCTGCTTTACCTCTTCTTCCCTGGAGATATCCAAAGGACAAAAATGGTAGGTGGGTAAGTCCAGAATGTTTACATTTTTACCCTTAGAAGTTGCTACTAACTCAACCCCCCTCTCGTAGGATAAGAGGTTGACTAACTTTTGCCCAAGAAGCCCGTTGGCTCCAGTAATTAAAAATTTCATGATATAAATTTAATACAATTATTGCCCAGACTGAAACTGATAACCGTATTCTTTTGATATCTTTCTTCTGGGCATTTCTTTCACCTCAACTGTCATGTAAATGTTACTAAGTGGTTTATCTGCTTCACCCGTAGGCTGTACAGCAATAGAGTCAATAACCTCTAATCCTTCAATTACTTCACCAAAAACGGTGTAGGTATCGTCCAGATGGGGAGATCCTCCGATCGTCGTGTAAGCTTTCAACCTCTCCTGTGGATATTTTTTATCTACGTCAATATTAAGTTCCTCCTCGACCAAAGGCTTCAGTTCTATCATTCTTTGCGTGTATGCCTGGTAGTCCCCACTCTGATAAATCCCCACTAGTTCTTCGCCCAGGCTATCGTAGCCACCGTTCCTCAGAAGCTCCTGTATACCTTTGCTCAGCTTGTTGATATCAGTTAGCAACTCATCTTCATCATATACACTACCCTGTACAATGTAGAACTGACTACCACTGCTGGCACGCTCGGGATTAAACTGGTCTCCTTGTCGGGCAGCAGCCAAGGCTCCTTTTTTGTGAAAAAGGGTGTCGACAAATTCTGCAGGAATGGTATGGTCTACGGTATCTTCCTCCGCACCATACGAGGGCCCGGTACTCAGATCACCACCCTGAATCATAAAATCCTGTATGACACGATGGAAAGTAGTGCTATCGTATTTACCGCTGCGGGCCAGTTCAAGAAAATTTTCTTTGTGCTCAGGAGTAGCATTATAGAGTATTGCCTGCATATCGCCATAGGGCGTATGGAAGGTCACCAGGTACTCTTTTTCGGTACTACATGCCCCCAGTATTCCGAGAACTCCCAGCAAAATAATAACATTAAAGCGAGACATCAGGCGTTTAAGTTGGGTTAAATTTTGGCGTTTCATTGATTAGGCATTCATCTGTTTTCTGATCTCTTTAAGCATTTGGTCACCTCCTTGGCCAAGTAAGGACTGTGCCAGTTGATTACCCAGGAGTTCGGCAGTGTCAAGAGGGCCGCAGATTTGTTCCTTAAGCATTTTATTCCCATCCAAACTTATGATCCCACCTCTTAGGTTTATTTGTTTATTTTCTATTTGTGCCAGTGCAAAGACCGGAATGCTACAACCTCCTCTTAATGTTTTTAGGAAAGCGCGTTCAGCTTGCAATTGATAAGTGGTTACCTTGTCAGCTACCAATTGCTGAATTTTTTGTCTGATAGGTGCCTCTAATTTGCACAGTGCCTCTACAGCAATACTGCCCTGCCCTACTGCAGGAATAAAATGTCGCGTATGAAACTCATGGATTATCATGTCGTGATAGCCCATACGGTGTACACCGGCATACGCAAGCAACATAGCATCACACGCACCATTTTCCATTTTGCCGATGCGGGTCTGAAGGTTACCCCTCATTTCTACGGTTTTGACATGAGGATAAAAATGTTTGAGCAATGCTTTTCTACGGGCTGATGAGGTGCCTATCACCCAGGACCGGGAAGAATCATCCAGCTTAAGCGCCTGGTTATGGCTAACCAGCACGTCATTCACCTTTTCCCTTTTGGTAAATGCAATGAGCTCGTAGTCTTCGGGTAACTCAGATTGCATGTCCTTAGCACTGTGCACCGCGATATCAATACTACCACAGCTAAGCTGATTTTCTATTTCTTCAGTAAATACTCCCTTTGAACCAATTTCAGCGATACTGACATCCAGCTTTTTGTCTCCCCGGGTTTCTATGGTGATTATTTCTGTATCAATGTCCCCCTCGTTTAAAAGATGAGCAATATGATATGCCTGCCATAGTGCCAGTTTACTGCCTCTGGTTCCTATTCTTAGCTTCATGTTCTCATAATTAGTTTATGCTCTTCTTCTTGATTTTAGCGGATTTGCTGTCCAATCTGAAGAGAGATATCCAGAAAAATAATTTTTGAATTGGCATTTCTTTCCAAATGGTAAAACCCTTGATTAAACAACTGAGCAATGCGTTCCACTTTTTCAAAGCTCATCACTTTACTGAAGTTTGTAACAAACTTTAGTTCTTCTCCCTGCAAACGAATTAGATTTTTCTCGGCAGTGATAAGTGTATCGTCTTCCTCTAGTCCTTCTGCAGCCAGTAACATCAGCGTTTCCCGCATCATGCTGAGACCATAACGCATCAGTCCTTTTTGTGCTTCTTTGCCCAGCTTGGGAAGCTGATCAGTCATTTCTACCAGTTTACTGTACTTACGGGTGTAGCACAGCCGCATCCAGTCGCGGAAGAACTGATGACTGTCTTCTTCCACTTCATTGGCTAGTTGTAAAGCTTGGTTGAGGTTGCCATCAGCTAAGGTCGCAATCTGTCGGAATCGTTGAAAGCGTGCATCCTGAGGATCTTCAACGCCTTCCCTTTTCGCTAAATAGTTGATGATCTCATCATCAGAAAACGCTCGTATGTCCACAATCTGGGTACGGGAGATGATCGTAGGTAGTAGCTTTTCAGCATCCTGAGCTACCAGCAAAAAGAGCGTTTTCTGCGGGGGTTCTTCCAGAATTTTCAGTATGCCATTGGCTGCTGACGGGTGCAGGTACTCGGGCATCCATAGGATTACGATTTTGTATCTGCCCTCAAAAGATTTGAGACTGAGTTTTCGGATGATATTACGGCTTTCTTCTTTGGAAATATTTAACTGTTTATTTTCAGCCCCAAAGTATACTGACCAGTCTACCGTAGTTCCGTAAGGCTGCTCCGATATGAAGCTCCTCCACGCTTTAATATAACTATCACTGACTACATCTTTACCGCTGATGTTTTTGGTAGCGCTCACCGGAAATACAAAGTGAACATCCGGGTGGATAAACTTAAGCAGTTTGGATGTACTACTACCATTACCTACATTCCCATCAGATTTGGGTTGGTCGGCATTGAGATACGTTGCATAAGCCAGTGCCATCGCAAGTTTTGCGCTCCCCTCCGAACCTAAAAAAAGCTGCGCGTGGGCTACGTACCCCTCCTGAGCTGCATGGATCAGGCTTTCTTTGGTTTCTTTTAGTCCGGGAATATCAGCAAACTGCATAATGTCTGTTGTTGTAACGAACATGTAAATGTAAACAAGAAAGGGAAATAGTACGAATGCCTGCTATGATGTGGCTGGTCAAAAATAAAAAGAGTCTTCAGAAAACTGAAGACTCTAGACAATGGTGAGTGACCTCGGCTACTTCTTGTCGCGCTTATATCTTTTGTTAAACTTCTCAACACGGCCAGCAGTGTCAACGTACAGCTTCTTACCCGTATAGAAGGGATGTGAAGCCGAGCTAACTTCAACTTTTACAACTGGATATTCATTTCCGTCTTCCCACTGGGCTGTTTCTTTGGCCTGAACAGTAGAGCGTGTCAGAAATTTAAAGTCGCTGGAAGTGTCGTGGAAAATTACTTTCCTGTACTCGGGATGAATATCTTTTTTCATAGCTTTCACTTTTACGGGTATTTCAACGGAATTTGCTGTTAAACTATTTCATTTTCTTCAAAAGAACTGCAAATATAAAAGAATAATACTGCAATCGCCACACTTATCTGGAGGCTTTTTGTATTTCTTTAGCTATTGTCTCAGCAATGATCTTAGCACCTTCTGCGTTGGGATGAACGCCGTCCGGAAATAGCTCTGATTTCTTTTGCAGGGCACGGTATAGGTTGATCAGTCTTACTTTTTCTTTTTTCTTCATCTGCCTGATTGCCGGCAAAACCTCTTCATCTACGACCGAGGCAGTGATACCAAAGCGATCTTCAAAAACCGGAGCAGGGAGACACACCCAAATCTCAGGCTGGCTCTCCAGATTTTTAAAGTGCTGTACCATAGCGCGATAGTCTGCTTGGTATTGATCTCCATATTTCCAGTTTTGCGGCTTGGTATCATTGGTTCCAAGTTTAATGATCACTACATCTGGATTAAATTCTTGTACCTGCTGGAAGGCATCCAATTGCCAGTAGGGCTTATCTCCTTTTTTGAGCATCGTAGCGCCACTGATGCCAAAATTCTGCACCTCCCAGCCTGGACCGAGCATTTTCTGTAATTGAGCAGGGTAGCTATTTACTTCCCGGTTTTCTATACCTGATCCAAAGGTAATACTGTCCCCGACGCAGGCAACTCTAATGACATCCTGTTGGGAGGCATGGAAACCCATCAATAGAAACAGTACCAGAACCAGGAAAAAATTATTAAATTTGTGCATTGCTAAAAAAGAGATTATGGAATATTCATGTACTTATGCACCTGCAGCGAAATACGCCACTGTGGGTTTGCTTTCACGTAGGCGATGATCTGGGGAAGCATCTGTTCGGATTTGCTCCATTCGGGCTGCAGAAACAACTGGCAGTCAGGGCGCATACGCGCAGCAAACTCCTCCGCCCACTTAAAGTCGTTCTTGTTATAGATAATAATCTTCAGTTCATCGGCTTGCTCATATATCTCAGGTAGCGGCGCCTTGAATTTCTTGGGCGATAAACAAACCCAATCTAAATCGCCACTTAACGAGTGTGCCCCGGAAGTTTCAATGTTGATGCTGAAGCTCTTAGCATGCAACGCATCACAAAGAACTGTAAGGTCATGCATGAGCGGCTCTCCACCTGTAATAACGGCCAGCCTCGCCGGATGCTCAGAAGCCTCTTCCACAATATCGTTTATTCTCACCTGCGGGTGTTGCTCAGCATCCCAGGATTCTTTAACATCGCACCAGACACAGCCAACATCACAGCCACTCAAACGGATAAAATAAGCTGCTTTTCCCTGATGGGCTCCCTCTCCCTGTATGGTGTAGAAGGCTTCCATGAGGGGGAGTTTTTGTAGGTGTATGTCCTGTTGAATAGACTCTTTTATCATCTTCTTTGAATCATTTAGCATTTGGTTGAGCGTCTCGGGGCTTACAGTTTCAACTTATTCAACTTATCCCCTACAATACCATCCTTCTTGTATGTAGCCTCAATTCCATACACATTGAATTTGAGACTTTACCTGAGCAAAGAATATTTTTCCACAAAAAAGAAACTGTTTAAGTTTTTTTACCGCCACTTTTAAATTCTTCTGCAATAACCATCATCACTGAACCGCTGGACCTTAAAATCTCCGGATTGAAAACGATCTAGAAACTATGAACCAGCAAACACATATTTAATAAATTTCCCCTTTCGCTGCCAGCATCGTGTTGTATAAGAGTGAGGCGCGGGTCATAGGACCTACACCACCGGGAACGGGCGTAATATAGCTACATTTCTCAGCTACTTCGTCAAATTCGACATCGCCTTTAAGGCCAAAACCGGACTTTTTACTGGGGTCTTTGACGCGCGTGGTTCCTACATCTATGACGACTGCACCTTCCTTGACCATATCAGCAGTCAGGAATTCTGGCTTGCCAAGAGCAGCGATGATAATGTCGGCCTGGCGGGAAATCTCGGGTATGTTGGGAGTGCGGCTATGGCAAACGGTGACAGTAGCATTACCGGGGTATGCTTTGCGCGACATCAGAATACTAACGGGCGTACCGACAATGTCGCTGCGTCCGATGACGACACAGTGTTTACCCTCGGTGGGTATCTCGTAGCGCCTGATAAGCTCCATCACGCCGTGGGGGGTAGCACAAACGTAGGCCGGAAGCCCCTTGGCCATACGCCCTATGTTAATCGGGTGAAAGCCATCCACATCTTTTTCTGGAAGGATGGCAAAAGTAACTTTTTCAGAGGTGATATGTTCGGGCAGCGGCAGTTGTACGATTAGCCCATCAATGCTGTCATCCTGGTTGATCTCCTCTACTTTGGCTAGCAACTCTTCTTCAGAAATGTCAGTATCGTAGCGAATGAGGGTAGATTGATAACCGATCTGCTGGCAGTCTTTGACTTTCATCCGGACATAAGTGTCGCTGGCAGGGTTTTCACCCACGAGGATAGCTGCTAAGTGGGGCGCTCTACCGCCGCTTTGCTTGATTTTTTCTACTTTGGCAGCCAGTTCTATACGAATCAGCATAGCGGTTTGCTTACCGTCAATTAAAGTCATTATTATAATTTGGTTTCTAAAATATGGACTTAATCCAGCTTCAACACCGCCATAAAGGCTTCCTGAGGAATTTCTACGTTACCTACCTGACGCATCCGCTTTTTACCTTTTTTCTGCTTTTCCAGAAGCTTACGTTTCCGGGAGATGTCACCTCCGTAGCACTTGGCCAGTACGTTTTTCCGCATAGCTTTTACTGACTCACGGGCGATGATTTTAGTACCGATAGCTGCCTGTACAGCGATTTCAAACATTTGCCGGGGAATGAGATCTTTCAGCTTTTCACAAAGGCGCTTACCCCACTCGTACGCTTTTTCACGGTGTACGATGGCAGACAGAGCATCCACCTTATCACCGTTCAGCATAATATCCAGTTTAACCATGTTAGACTGACGGTAGCCAATGGGGTGGTAGTCCAGCGAAGCATATCCCCGGGAAAGTGTTTTTAGCTTGTCAAAGAAGTCAAAAACGATTTCGGCCAGCGGTAATTCAAAGGTCATCTCAACCCGGTCCTGCGTCAGGAATACCTGATTTTTGATGATACCTCTTTTGTCCATGCAGAGCTCTATGATGTTACCGATGTAGTCTGACTTCGTGATGATTTGGGCACGGATAAAAGGCTCCTCGATGTGGTTCATTTCCATTGGGTCCGGCATTTCAGAGGGTGCACTCACCTGCTTGACTGTATCATCTTTCATAATAGCATGAAAGCGTACGGACGGCACAGTAGTAATGACCGTCATATCAAACTCACGTTCCAGCCGCTCTTGCACGATTTCCATGTGTAACATCCCTAGAAAACCGCAGCGGAATCCAAAACCGAGGGCCGCTGACGTTTCAGGCTCCCAAACCAGTGAGGCATCGTTGAGCTGGAGTTTTTCCATAGAATTCCGCAGTTCCTCAAAATCTGATGTTTCTACCGGATAAATACCGGCAAAAACCATAGGCTTTACATTTTCAAAACCACTGACAGCTTTCTCGCAAGGGTTCTTTACGTGCGTGATGGTATCCCCCACTTTAACTTCTTTGGCCTCCTTGATTCCGGAAATCAGGTAGCCTACATTGCCAGCCGACATTTTTTTCTCCGGCTGCTGCATAAGCTTGAGCACTCCAATCTCGTCTGCTTCATACGTTTTACCAGTATTTACGAATTTCACCTCGTCACCCTTGTTGATCTGGCCGTTAAAGATGCGGAAATAGACTTCCACCCCGCGGAAGGGATTGTAAACCGAATCAAAAATCATGGCTTGCAGGGGCGCTTCGGGGTCACCAACTGGGGGGGATACCCGCTCCACAATCGCATTCAATATCTCGGTGATACCAATGCCTTCTTTAGCACTGGCCTGAATGATGTCTCCAGGGTCACAGCCAATAAGTTCTACGATCTGATCGCCTACTTCTTCCACCATCGCTCCGGGCAGGTCAATTTTATTCAGCACCGGGATAATCTCCAAGTCATGTTCCAGCGCCAGGTAGAGATTAGAAATGGTTTGCGCCTGTACGCCCTGAGCAGCGTCTACAATTAGCAGCGCGCCTTCACAGGCAGCGATAGAGCGCGATACTTCGTAGGAGAAATCGACATGACCAGGGGTATCTATCAAATTAAAAGTGTAGATGCCCTGGGTGCTCTTTCCATTGTGGTATTCATAATTCATCTGGATCGCATGGCTCTTGATGGTGATACCACGTTCCCGCTCCAGGTCCATGTTATCCAAAAGCTGCTCCTGCATTTCCCGTTCAGTGATAGAGCCGGTAGCTTCCAGGAGACGATCGGCCAGGGTGCTTTTACCGTGGTCGATATGTGCAATTATGCAAAAATTTCTGATATTTTTCATGTAGTGTTACCGCTAAGGTACTTTGCAAAAATAGCAATAAATAATTCCTGTAATAATGCTTTTGCAGGACTTAATTGGAGCATTTGAAAATAACAACAGTGTTTTTAAAAAGCTTGTTCATATCGCGAATCTGCTGATTAAAAAAAGGGACTGAATATGTTGTTTTAAAACTTAACTATCATAGTGGCAAATACGTATAATGAGAGGAAGTTATATCACGTTAGTGGTATAGTAGCGATATAAGTAGTAAGTTAGGTTTAGTAGTTTAACACGCCAGTACATACTGGCGTGTTTTTTTATTCTGCTAGAATAACCGGCGGCCAATAAATCTTAAAGCCTGCTATTGGGTCAGTATCCTACCAGAAAAGCTTTTTACCTCTTCCTGGAGTTGCTTGTCTGGCATGTCCTGCATCACCTCACCGGCTTCCTACAGATTTGTTCTTATCATTTTTTTGATCTCTTTTATACCCAATGTGCTGGCATCTGCAGAAAAACGACCCTTAAGCTGTACATCTTAGAGAAACATATTTGCCATCACTTTTGACGAAGCGCCAATGTGAAACTGCTGCTCAACATAGGTCAGTTAAGCGCCATTATTTCTATATCCAAGCCGTTACATGTAAGTTACAGTTAGCATGAAGGTGATTGGCTTTTCAAAGAGTGTCCGGATTGTTCATTAGTAATCTTTCAGTTAGTTAGTGGATAAGCAAGTAAGCATCAGACAGAAGAAGAGGAAGAATACAATGAATTCCCACCAGCGGAAGTTGATGGTGAACGAGCCAAGATTTGGGCTGCATAAAAAATGAAGAGGGTAGCCCCTCTTCTAATAATCTGTTGCCTGTTGAATTATAGGTTGACGAACTTTTTACGCTTTTTGGCTTCCTTAAGTGATTTCTGGCTTCTCTTCGCGTAGTCATCCAGCAATTCACTAATCGTATCAAGTAGCTGATAGATACCTTCATTGATCTGCTTCTCCAGATCTGAGCGAAAACGCCCCCCTTCTTGGTTGAGCTTCTTTCTGGTTTTCTCACCCTGTTCAGGCGCCAGAAGGATTCCGGCTATGATACCGGCCAATGCAACAGTGATAATTCCTGATAAGAGTCTCATGTTAAAAATATTAAGTTTTAAAGTTTAGAAAAATATGCAGTTTAGTCTAAGCTAACTTATCCATAATTTACGGTAACAGATTGTAAACCACAAAAGAAATGTATTTGTTAATCACTAGAGACTGGCAAAGCCGAGAAGCAATTCTTGAAACAATCAAATGATGATACTGGTGGGGTCAGTATCAGGCTGACTTTCATTGTAAGCCACCGGTGATCTCCTCTACTTTTTCAAAAAATGACATCTTTCTTTCAGAATTAATACGCCAGTCTACCGGAACACTCTAGTAGCCTTCGTTATGTGATTCGCCATCTCTGCGAAAATCGAGAAAGCCCCGGGAGGCGTAAGCTTTAAGAGCCGCTACCATGTTATTGTCTTCCTGGTCAAAGTCGTAATGATCATCCTCGTTAAAAACAATAGGCATGGGTGTATAACCTCATACATTTCGGGTTTCGCGAACCATTTCAGTAATCTGTTTAGGTTCTTTTACACCGTTGCCGTGTATTAGGATAAAATCAGCTGTTTCTACCACATTGGGTTTAGGAATAGTGCCGCCTCCGTAACTAGTAGAAACCAGGTAACTGTATCCCTTCTTCTCCATTTGTTGAATCCGCTCAATAAGTTAGTGTACACCCTCTGATTGTAGGATAGCATGAACGTAACGAACATTGGTCTCACTATACACTTCTATCACTACATTCCGATAGCCTTTGTCAAACAGCCAGTTCAACGCGTTATCAGTTGCATTGATGATAGCAGCATCATCCCTAAGATTGTGATCCTGACCAAAATAAAACAAGCCCAGTATCACCACCATTCCCAGGTCATCCGCCCTTTGGAGGATTTTATCCAATCGCTTAAAGTACGCAGGTCTGAGATTACCCCTTTCGTCAAATGCGGAATTTACCCAGTCCCGGTTACCGTATCCCAGCGGGCTATCTTCCTGTAAATTCAGGGTAAAAGCCAGCAGGCCGTGCTTATACCATTCCTTCATCGCTGCTACAAATTCGTCAATGTTACGATCGGGGTCCCACTCTCCGGTATCCGGATATTTCCATTGGGATTAGCTTTGAGGATTAAGATCATCAAAGACGCCCTGTACCATACGCGCGGTAAAAAGAAGGCCCTCCACTGGGTAACCCCGCCAACTTACACCCTGGTAGGTGGGACTTCCATTGATGAAAAATTTTTCTCCTTCAATAGATACCTCAGTAGCGTTTTGTGTAAAACCGGAAGCAGACAGGACAAAAATACAAAACGAAATGGGCATGAGCTGACAGGAACTCCGTAGACTAGCGTGAGTGTGCTTGTAAAAACACATAAAGTTATGGTTAGTAGTGTAAAGGTGCGTAACTAGGTAGAAATAATGCTTCAGCAAATGCTATCAAAAATCGCCATATTGAAGTGTTGCTTATTTAAAATAAACCTAAATGCTGCACAAAAAAAGTATAACTTTGTTTTTTGGGTAATTAGCTACCCTTACAGTAAGCTACGTGTAAAGTAATTGAAACAAAAAATGATATCGCTTACGATCAACGAGAAGTACTACCTGAGAGACCCTCAACACACTGATCTGGGAGTAAAGATCATCAACCAAAGCATCAAAATGATTGATGAGTTAGGGTTTGAGCAATTCACGTTCAAAAAGTTGGCAAAAAAGATTAACTCCACCGAGGCATCTGTCTATCGTTATTTTGAAAATAAGCACAAGCTGTTAATGTATTTGATTGCATGGTACTGGAAATGGCTGGAGTATCTTATCGATTACAGAACCAACAATATTGATAATACAGAACGTAAGCTCAGCATTGCCTTACGTACGATCAGTGAGGAAGTCACTTTTGATCCTACCTTTGCCAATGTTGATGAAGCAGCTCTGCACCGTATTGTTGTATCGGAGTCAAACAAAACATACCTCACCAAGCACGTTGACAAAGATAATAAAGAAGGATTGTTCAGAGGTTACAAAGACCTTTGCCGGTTCATAGCTAACATTGTTCGGGAGTGTAATCCTGATTATCCCTACCCTTATGCACTTATTAGTACAGCTTTAGAGGCTTCCCACCAACAGGAGTTTTTCGCACAGCACCTGCCTTCACTCACTGAAGTGAATCGGGATGACTCAGCTATGGACGACAAAATCTTCAAATTTCTACAGCATCTGGTAATGAGTGCCATCAGGGTTGATTAATTTTTTTAAAAATAGTTTGACGACTCAGAAAATTGCACGACTTTTTATGATAGTAAGGCTACTATAATTCATAGTATAGTTTTATATTGAGACATAGCCCCACTCCCAAAGAGGTAATTTATAAATGAAACTTTGTTCAACAAGATGTACTAGGTACACCAGCGTTGCAAGTAGAAAGGAAATACAAATGCAAAAGAGCCATGTTGATGGATAACCTTTACCAGGTGAAGGTTTTTATCAGGCTCAGAGATGAATTAAACAAACTTCGCAGAGCAGAAACTACAGTGTGGGCCAATTTGAAGAAAAAGTTAGTGTCAAAAGTGGCATGACCATACCTATCCGTGTGATTGAAGATATTGCGTTTTAGTTATATAAAGCAATACGAAAGCAGAATAGGAACAGGCAAGGTTTTCTAAACCTGCTTCCTTTTAAACTACATTCAAATATATAAAAAAAACATATTTTCATGTGTATCACATATTTATATCAACTTGGATTAGTCTACTGCAAAAATCTTAGTAACTGATCATAGCAGTGTGCCAGGCCCTTATATTCTAGCGTATCCTGACTCATACTTTTCAGTGCCTGCCGGAGTTGGAATTTCTGCGTTACACTCAGCGAATTAACATTTTCAAAATAAGTTCTGATGATGAACAGGACCGCCTCTTCCTCTGCAAAGCCCGTAAGTGTCTGGCGTTCGGTACGTATATATAGATTGGGGTTATCCGGATCAAAACTTCTCCTTCCCATGCGCGTGGCTCTACGCCAATTGGCGGTACCGGATGGTGATTTAGCCGGGTGTCGGTTGAGAGTCCCCAGGCAAAACGAACGAAACTACCTCCTCTCAACAATGATTTAAGCATGGGCTGGTAGCGTTTACGCATCTGTTCCATGTCGGCAACGGGTCGGTGCACTAGCGAAAAAGGTCGGCCTACTTTATCTGAAGGGACCCAGTGGTTAGGAGCACTTAAGTGAATTGTACTCATCCAGTCTTTCTCGCCCTCTGCCTGCCAGATTGCCAAATCTTCCTGCACCTGGAAAGTCAGAGCATCCAGTAAATCAGTGTAATG
>CAZZGE010000074.1:0-18857 GCA_964653665.1 uncultured Porifericola sp.
ACACGTCGCTGAAATCAACCGAATTCAGCTTGAATAGTCAAAGTGAGAATTGCTGAAACCAACGCGAGTTATTCTGTAAGGTACTGATTGTAAGTTTCTTAGGTTTGTATTTCAGGCAAAAAGTACCAAGATTTGCATTGAAAAAAACGCTTTGTTGTACAAAACGCAGAATTATGCTGTCTTAGCCGCCTAAATAACTGGATGATTTTGAAGTGAAAATTAAAATCACAATTAATTCCACCCGAGAAATTTAAAAAAATACCTGAAGCTGATTTAGCATAAGAGTTTGTTTAAATTATTAAAAATGGTCTCCAACCGCATTTAAACGTGCCTAGGCCTGGGAGGCCCCGCCTGAAAATCCGGCGGGCGTGCGATGGATCTGAGCGTAGAAGCGTTCGGATTTTTCCCGGTGGGGACCACTTGACTTTTTTGGTTCGTTTTTGTGTCAAGACAAAAATGAACAAAGCGTTTAGCAAAAAAGCAGCATCAAAGCTTGAATTTAGCACAAATGCATATACAAAATTTTTAAACATGCTTTAAGAGATAAAACGTATAAAACTGGAGGGTGAGGTTATTATTGGTCGGAATATATATATTTTGATTTTGTATTAACACGAGATTCCGACTACCTACCTGTTTAGGAAAATAAACCCGAGAATACTATTGAAGATTTTTATGTTGGTAAACTTGATAGTATTCCCGTCTACAGCATTTACGACGAAGCATTTAGCTCACGAACTCTTTTCGTTATAAGCTCTAACTCTCTATTAAATGCTATGCATAAAAATGTCCAAAATGCAGGGGGCTTCAAAAAATATGGAGACTCCTATAGAAAATTTATTGACTTTGCATCTGATGAGGGCCTAAAGAAAAAAGTTTATGGAAAAACCTCCAGTTTGGTTGAGAGGGCAGTTTAACGATGACAATGAACTCAAAGATTACCTGATGAAAAAGGTATGGATTCGTCTATGAAAGAACGTTTACTTCCGAGTTTCAGACAAACAAAATGGTGTTGGTTACGAACTATTGGACTAGAAAACATTTACATATAACAAGGTAGATAAGTCTGTTTCCGATAGATTTGATTACCATTTGCTTCCCATCCGCTTCCCAAATCTCAAAAATAAAAACGCAACTAACTGAAAAACAATTAGTTGCGATTAATAAGAATAGCCCCGACAGGAATCGAACCTGTATCTAAAGTTTAGGAAACTTCTATTCTATCCATTGAACTACGGGGCCATTTTTTAGAATTTCAAAAATAGGTCATTCTCTTAGTAATTCAAATCATTTACCTCCTTTTGATGCCACGGTCATTCGCTCAGCAATGATGCGTAATCCGTCCAACGTCAGCCAGGGCTCTAGCGTATCAAAATGGTCAGTAAGCGGAGCGATAGCTTCTGACAAGCCCCCGGTAGCTATGACCTTGGCATCACTACCCAACTCCTGCTTGATCCGCTCCACAAGGTATTCTACTAACCCTACATACCCAAACATCACCCCGGACTGGATGGCATGCGTGGTGTTTTTTCCTATGGCTGATGTGGGAGCTGTCAACTCTACAAATGGGAGTTGGGAGGTATTGGAAGACAGCGCTTTCATCGCAGTTTCCAGGCCTGGAGCTATGGAGGCGCCCACTAGCGAACCATCACTCCCTACGATCGTAATAGACAAGGCAGTACCGAAGTCAACCACTACACAGCCAGATTTAAAAATATGGTACCCGGCTATGGCATTAGCCAGCAGGTCTGATCCTATTTCGCTCGGATTGTCAATTGTCACTTTGATACCTATCTCTAATCGAGTACTGACAAAAACCGGTTGCTTTCGGAACATACGCTGTATCATCTTATGGAATGTACTTTTCAAAGATGGAACAACACAACTGATCATAACACAATCAACCTCGTCAAGGGCATCATAACTGTTAGCCAGCAAAGAACGAAACAGCACTTCATATTCATCAGAAGTTTTGTTAGGCACAGTGTTTAGACGCCAGTGTTGCAGCCACTTGTTTTTGTAGATTCCGAAGGCAATGTTAGAATTTCCTACATCTATCGCTAGCAGCATATTGTTTTGATCGGTACAAACAAAGGTAAATATCAGGTGTTCTAATTATAAAACAAACTTCCGACTGCATGATCGTTGAAGAAAATCATATTGTCACTATCAGCTATGAGTTACGAGAAGGCGATGCTTCCGGGTATCTCTTAGAAGTAATGAGTATCGCTTATCCCTTTATATTCTTTTACAAGTCAGCTTCAATTCTTGATACTTTTCAGGAAAACCTTCGTGGTCTGAGAAACGGGGAAACCTTTGAATTTACCCTTACTGTGGAAGAGGCGTACGGAGAGCGTAAGGACGCTCACATTGCTGAGGTTCCTATTGAACGCTTTGTGGTAGATGACGAAATGGCTGACTCCATACGTGATGTGGGTGAATACGTGTCCATCACGGACGAACAGGGGAATACCCAAAATGGAAAAGTAATCCAAAAAACGGCTACGCACGTGAAGGTGGATCTAAACCATGCTATGGCTGGTAAAAATCTACACTTTAAAGGAAGATTGCTTAGCGTACGTAAGGCTTCTGCCGATGAGATCGTTCAGAAAAGATATATCATGCCTGACGGAATTCACTTTTAAGTACTATCTTAGCCATTAAAAAGCGGTTAATGGTTGCGAAGTTACTCCCTATTTTCCTGGTAGTTACCGTAAATTACACTGCGGTAGCTCAAATACTTAATGTTGAAAAATCGCGCCTTTCCAGCGATTCTGCTAATTATTTTGTAAGGAATGTTAGTTTGGCTGTCAATAGTAATAACCAGAGTGTCAATGACGATGGCGAGACTGTTTCTTTTATAGGATTAAAGGCAGACCTCGACCTTGGATACATATCGGAACACAGCAGCTACCTTTTGTTGAGTCATTTTAATTACACAGCAATATCTAATAATACCATTAATAGTACCGGCTATGGACATTCTCAAGTCAATTTTCTGCGAAACAATAGTTTATCACACGAAGTATTTGCTCAACTACAGTACGATCAGGGGCGGGGCATGCAAGTACGCTGGCTGGCAGGAAGTAGTTTTCGCTATAATTTCTTGAAGAAAGAAAGGATTAGCATGTACCTGGGGGTTAGGAGGAATGCATGAGGAAGAAGTCTGGAACTTTCTTGGTAAGAGTGAAGAACAGCGGACACTTAACCTATGGAAGTCTACTAACTACGTTTCTACTCGAGTTATATTCAATGAGCACGTTAATTTCAACCTGATCACATATTACCAGACAGGATATGATTTTGATAGGGATTTTTTCGGCACCGTATTAATACCGACATTAATATCAACGTCACTATTACGTCAAAGCTAGCCTTTACCAGTAACTTTTTCTTCTCTTACGAAAACCGACCGGTAGTTCCCATTAGCAAGTTTGTGTATTTTGTTTCAAACGGCATCATCTACTCATTCTAAACGCAAAAAGAGCTACCCCATTTACAGGGCAACCCTTTCCTATGATTAATTTTACAAATAGCCTATTCTTGCTTACCCTGCTTTTCAACGTCTTTCTTTTTCTTATGACTCACCTTGAGTTCTTCAGATTTTCCGTCGTGGTCAGCAACAATCACGTCTCCAGGCTCAACATCACCCTTCAGTATCTCTTCTGCTACTGCATCTTCAAGATACTTTTGAATAGCTCTGTTGAGCGGGCGAGCCCCGTATTGTGGATCATATCCTTTGTCTGCAATAAAGTCTTTGGCTTCATTGGTGAGCTCAACTGTGTATCCCAGTGCAGTGATCCTGTTGAATAACTTCTTAAGCGTAATATCGATGATCTGATGGATATCCTCACGCTTGAGTGAATTAAATACAATTACGTCATCCAACCTATTTAGAAATTCAGGGCTAAAGGTCTTCTTAAGCGCATTCTGAATAGTGGACTTCATAATGTCGTCCATATTTTCCTGCTTAGCTTGGGTAGAGAAGCCGATACCTGCGCCAAAGTCTTTAAGATCACGAGCTCCAATATTAGAAGTCATGATAATGATGGTATTGCGAAAGTCGACTCTACGTCCAAGACCGTCAGTAAGGATACCATCGTCTAGTACTTGAAGCAGTAGGTTAAAGACATCAGGGTGCGCTTTTTCAATTTCATCCAGCAGTACAACACTGTAAGGCTTTCTTCTTACTTTTTCTGTAAGTTGACCACCTTCTTCATACCCAACGTATCCGGGAGGCGCCCCTACCAGACGGGAAACCGAAAACTTCTCCATGTACTCACTCATATCGATACGAATGAGGGCGTCTTCCTTATCAAACAAGTAGGTGGAAAGCACTTTGGCAAGCTCTGTTTTACCGACACCCGTAGGCCCCAAAAACACAAATGTACCAATGGGCTTTTGAGGATCTTTCAGACCTACACGGGTACGCTGGATAGCCTTTGTCAGCTTGTTGATAGCATCGTGTTGTCCGATTACTTTACTCTTCAGCTCTTCGCCCATGCCAAGTAGCTTCTGGCTTTCATTCTGTGCGATTCGCTTAGTAGGGATACCTGTCATCATGGCGATTACCTCGGCTACATTTTCTTCATTAACCGTGTAGCGCGTGGTCTTAGTCTCTTCTTCCCATTTTACTTTTGCACTCTCTAACTGGTCGATGAGCTTTTTCTCACGATCACGAAGTTGAGCTGCTTCCTCGTATTTCTGGCTCTTTACGACCCGGTTTTTCTCAACCTTGATATTTTCAATAGCCTCCTCGAGCTTGACAATCTCATCAGGTACATGGATATTATTAATGTGTACTCGTGCGCCAGCTTCATCCAGAACATCAATTGCTTTATCTGGTAAAAAGCGATCACTAATATAACGGTCAGATAAGCTCACACAGGCATCTAGCGCTTCTTCAGTGTAGTTCACATGGTGATGATTCTCGTACTTATCCTTGATATTGGTAAGAATTTGCATAGTTTCCTCCGGAGAAGTAGCGTCTACCATCACCACCTGAAATCTACGAGCCAGGGCACCGTCTTTTTCAATATACTGACGATATTCGTCTAAAGTAGTAGCACCAATGCACTGAATTTCACCACGAGCCAGGGCTGGCTTAAACATATTTGAAGCATCCAGAGAACCGGAAGCCCCTCCTGCACCTACAATAGTATGCAACTCGTCTATAAACAGAATTACGTCGGGAGACTTTTCAATCTCGTTCATGACGGCTTTCATCCTTTCTTCAAACTGTCCCCTGTACTTAGTGCCAGCAACTAAAGAGGCCAGATCAAGTGTGACGACCCTTTTGTTAAAAAGGACACGTGAAACTTTCTTTTGGATAATACGCAGGGCCAGACCTTCAGCAATCGCAGTTTTACCTACACCAGGTTCGCCGATTAGTATGGGATTATTCTTCTTACGACGGCTCAGTATCTGCGCTACTCGCTCGATTTCCTTTTCTCGACCGACGATAGGATCCAGCTTATCATCAAGAGCAAGTTTGGTCAGGTCGCGACCAAAGTTATCAAGTACCGGTGTCCGAGATTTCTCAGAACCTTTAGACTCGCGGCTGGACCCGGAACCGCCTCCGAAAATGCGGCTGGAAGAATCCTCATCACTATCGTCAGTATCTGAAGATGCCATCGGATTCTCAGTCTGGTACTCCAACAGTTCCTTCACCACATCATAGTTGACGTCAAATTTTTCTAGGATTTGAGTAGCGATATTATCTTCATCTCTTAGAATAGAGAGGAGCAGATGCTCTGTACCAATCAACTGGCTTTTGAAAATTTTGGCCTCAAGGTATGTGATCTTAAGGACCTTCTCAGACTGACGGGTTAGTGGAATGTTTGCAAGATTTTTGACATTGCCGGTAGCTGTGCCCTTAGTGGCCTGCTCAACTGCATTTCTTAATTCATCTAGCGATACGCCCAACTTTTTTAATAAGCTCACAGCGACACCTTCACCCTCTCGGATCATGCCAAGCAGTAGATGTTCTGTGCCTATATAGTCGTGCCCCAAACGGAGAGCTTCTTCTCTGCTCAAGGATATTACTTCTTTCACTCTATTTGAAAACTTAGCTTCCATACACAAGGAATTATATAAGTAGGAAATCATTATTTAGATAATCTTACTTTGAGTAAGATATATATTTTGTTCTAGAAATCAACAATTGAGGGGGAGCAAATGTTCATCAGTCTAATGGAGAAGATTGCCGTATAATCAAATTAGCATTTGCCCCTTCGCAAAACAGTAAATCTATTACACTGAGGTTCATGACAAAGTCTTTGCCAAAAACCTGTTGGTAGCTCATACCATTGCTCCATTCCATTCCAGGGGGGGCACTTTTTAGGTCGTAGCACCCCCTATGGTCAACATATTGAGGTTCAGCATTTTTCATGTAAGATTTTGATAGTGCAACTTTCTTGTCATGCCACTTGAGTAGATCAAGACACTTTGACAGTAAAGTTATATTCAGGTCCACCAAAAACTTGTACTTTGTGTATAAAATGTCATGATAATCATCGGCAAAAAAATCAAAAAAAGGAGACTTACCGTAAGCAGACCTTATCGCCCTCCAATGATTATTCTGCCAGCGTTCTGCATAGCTAATTTTGACATCTTTTAACTTCACTTTCCTGCTGTGCCCCTTAGTCACTGGGATAGTCAGTGCCTGCACCTTATTAGCGGTACGAATGTAGCAGCGGTTACGATAAGTTTGTTTCGGATAATTTTCCTGGACCTCAAAAGCGATCTGTTCAAACGCCTGCACGTGAACAAAGAAAGCCAGACTAGGTAGGTAATACAGTTCTGTGAGAACCGCATTTGCCCCTGAATCATACATGTCGTTATCTATTACATAAAGGGAGTAAGATCTCCCATACCTTCCCTAATTACTTTAGTTTCGTTTTCGTCAGTACAGTCTACCACAGTGGAGGCTATATTGTTACCCGGCCCACCGTCAATGATAACATCTATAAGCTTGCTAAACTTTTCATAAATTAGCTCTGGATCGGTAGCGTATTCCACCACTTTGTCCTCGTCGTGAATAGAGGTTGTAATAATCGGGTTACCCAGGCTCTCCACAATCATTCGAGGTATGGGATGGTTAGGCACACGTATACCTACTGTTTTCTTCTTTGAGTCAATTACTTTAGGCACTTTACTGCTAGATCTTAGTATATAAGTATACGGACCGGGCAATGTTTTTTTCATGATCTTGAAGAGCGGCGTCGGTATATTCCTGACATATTCAGAAATATGGCTCAGATCATTACAAATAAATGAGAAATTATTTTTTGATGAGTCTACTCCCTTGATACGCGCCACCCTTTCTACAGCTTCTTTATTGTAAATGTCGCATCCTATTCCGTATACCGTATCTGTAGGATAAATTATAATGCCTCCGTCCCTCAAAACTTCTACGGCCTTGTCTATCTTACGCTGTTCGGGAGTTTGAGGATGAACCTTCAAACGCTCTGCTTTCATAAATCTGCATGGTTTGTTCTTTTGAAAAAAATGAATACCTAATAAACTAATTTTTACTGATACGGTGTTCTGTTTCGCGGACAAAAATATTGGTGAAAGTACTGCCAAAAGCTACATTTCTTGTGACACGAAGGTAAAAAGCAAAAATCAAAATAACCTTCTACGACAAATTACTAATTTTGCTGATGTTTTAAAATGGCACTGATGATAAATCCTCGAGATTGTCCGTATAGAAAACACTGACTACGTATGAACAGAAACAAAGTACTTATTATTGGGCTGGTTGTATTTACCGTGCTATTGGTATCTTTTTCGTTCTATGCATATCAAATGCTGATGACGCCCAACGTTCTGATAGACCAACGAGAGCGTGTTGTACTGATACCCACTGGTTCTGATTTTAAGGATGTACAGGACATACTGATAGAGGGAAAATATGTAAACGATATTCTATCTTTTAGCGTGCTGTCTAAGTTTATGAAGTACGATCAGTACGTGAAGCCGGGTCGCTACTTGCTCGAGGCCGACATGTCCAACCTGGAAGCAATACGACATCTCCGTTCTGGCAGGCAGGAACCGGTAGATGTTACATTTAATAATGTGCGCCTGAAACCCGAGTTAGCTCAGAAGATTACGGCCAATCTAGAGGCAGAAGCAGATAAGTTTTTGGCAATGCTGGAAGACTCTGTTATAGTGAGTAAATACGGCTTTACTACCGAAGACATTATGACTATGTTTTTGCCCAACACGTATGAGATGTACTGGAATACAGATAAGGAAGAACTGATGGATCGTATGTACAAAGAGTACGAGCGATTTTGGGACGAATCACGTAAAAGGATGGCTCAGGAGTTGGACATGACGCCAGTTGAGGTGTCAGTGCTTGCTTCTATTGTAGATGCTGAAACTAACAAGGTGGATGAAGCCCCAACTGTTGCCGGACTCTACCTAAACCGTCTCCAACGTAATATTGCCCTTCAGGCTGACCCTACGCTGGTGTATGCTGCTCAGGACTTTACCATTCGTCGTGTGTTGGATAAGCACAAAGAAATTGACTCTCCTTACAATACTTACAAATATACTGGTCTGCCCCCCGGCCCCATTCGTACTCCCTCCATCGCTGCTCTGGAAGCTGTGTTAAACTACGAAGATCACAACTATCTGTACATGTGTGCCAAGGAAGACTTTTCGGGATATCATAATTTTGCAACCAACTTACGTTCACACCTCGCCAATGCCCGACGCTACCAGCGTGCGCTGAGCGAAGCAGGAATCTACCACTAAATTTCATGTATACGTATACATCGCAAATCCGAGTACGATACGGAGAAACTGATCAGATGGGCTATGTCTACTACGGGAATTACGCCTCATATTTTGAAGTAGCCCGGGTAGAAGCCCTCCGTAACCTGGGCATGAACTACAGAGAACTGGAAGAAGCAGGCATTATGATGCCGGTACTGGAAAATCATTCTTACTACCACCTCCCTGCTGTCTATGATGATCTGCTAAGTATCAAAGTCACGCTGCCGGAACTACCGGGTGTAAAAATTACCTTTGAATACAAAATTTGTAATGCATCCGGCCAACTGCTACACTCTGGAGAGACCAAACTGGCTTTCGTGAAAACCGACAGCAAGCGCCCCTGCCGTCCTCCACAAAAAATGATGCTATTGCTGGCTCCTTTTTATCAGTGAAAAGATAAAAATCAGGATAAATAGACTTGCCAAAAAAGGGAAAAGCCTTAGATTTGCGTTTCTATTGGTTACAGTATAAAATATAGAGAGTTGGCGGAGTGGTCGAACGCGCCGGTCTTGAAAACCGGAGACCTTCACGGGTCCGGGGGTTCGAATCCCTCACTCTCTGCACCACCCCTTCGGCTCATTTCTAAATCCCTGGAAATGAGCCGTTTTTGTTTTTAAAGCTTCCGCGCTGTTTCAGTAGAATCCGGATTTTTTAGTAACTTGTTTCAGTAAGGCCCTATTGAAATAATATATTACCCGAAGATAGCCAACGCGCCCAAGTTGTTTTCTATCCCAGCCTTACATTTGATACACCGTACGCTTTACAGCACCCGAAAGAAGACCTGGAGTTTTAGGTAAAAAAAACGGCAAAACCGAGGCTTTGCCGTTTCAATCAAACTTGATGATATGATTTAATATCCCTGATTTTGGATTAAGAATCCTTCCACATTGGAAGCTCCGTCAATGGCGCTCTGGGGAATGGGAAACAGTCTTTTGTTGATGTCATTACTATTCTTTTCTGTCCAGCTGTCTTCGTATTTTCCGAAACGGATCTGATCGGTCCTCCTTAAGCCTTCCCAGTAAAACTCAAAACCCCGCTCGCGAAACAGAATGTCCAGGTCAATGGATTCCAGCGGGGCTGGTGTTTGTTCGGGCCTGGCGTTTCTGGACGTTCTTACCGTGTTGACGTCCGCCAGGGCACCAGTAGCGTCACCGGTTCTCAGCTTTGCCTCAGCCCGCATCAGGTAAATTTCAGCCAGGCGCAAGAGTACCAGGTCCACACTGCTGAAGTTATTGCCGTTGGGCGAGGTACGGCTGAACTGGTACTTGGATACGCGGTATCCGGTATTATGTAGGCGTCCCTCATTGCTAAAGTCAATATTCATTACGTGGTTGATGTAACCCACATCTCGATCGGGACCGTTACCTTTAAGCTGTTTGACGGGGTAGATCCGCACACCATCATCGCAGGTAAAAAACAAACCGTCAGAATCCTTGCGGGGGCCCCACTGAATCCCTCGCAGTATACCGCGGTCCATCTCAAACTCCGTCGGCGCTATGCAGTAATAGTGATCCTCATCGTTCAGTGGCGACATGCCTGTGAGGTCCTGCAACTCTTCAGGAACCATTGTATTCTTTTGGTAAAAGCGGGCATCCGCTTCGGCGGGGTCCACCTCACCGTAGGCATCCACCCATGATTGGTAGAAATCAGACGTAATAGCGGGACCATCCGTTCCATCCGCCCCGGTGTGCTCAGGACGCGGGAACATAGAACCGGCAACGGACCAGTACGCCCAGCGGCTGTGCTCTCTCCTCATAACGCCCCTTTGATCCAGTGCAAAAATCAGCTCAGGATTACTGTTATTGTCGTCATTAAAAAGGTCAAAGTACTCGGGAGATAAAGAAAAGTTTCCGGAGTTGATGATAGCGTCCGTATAGGCTATCACCTGGTTCATGTCGTCTTCGGTAAAGTCGGGCGTGCCATAAGGATCCCGATACACAGCAGCATTCAGGTACAGTCTCGCCAGTAGTCCCTGCACAGCAGCTTGTGTCATTCTGCCCGGACCTAAGTCGGTATTAATGACGTCTACCACGGACAGCAGATCGTTTTCAATGTAGTCTATGGCATCCTGGCCGCGTAGCACTTTAGATATTTCGTCGGAGGTTTCTTTGGCAAACACGATGCCCCAGCTATCCAGCGTCAGCATGTTGAGGTAGGCTCTCAGGGCCAGCATTTCGTATAGTGCACCAGTCGCCTCAGCGTCTCCCGCATCGGATAAAGGGCGTAGCACTTCTATGGCCAGAATAGTTCTTGAGATGTTTTTAGTCAGCTCGTTCCATGAGCTACCTACCAGGTCATTACCGGGTGTCACCAGGTGCTGATGCATGGCGATAAACTTTCCACCATCAAACCAGTCCGTACCTCCCCGATAAGGAAGAATGGCCTCGTCAGAGGCAATGAGCTGCAAGCCATAGTAATTGGTATGTCGCCAGGTCCACGACACCTGGCCATAAGCTGGTGCGATGGCTCCGCTGACGACTTCAGCCTGCCCCAGGCCCATCAGCGATTCATCCAGTACGTCTTCTTCCAGAGTGGTACACCCTATCGGCAGTATGAACAGGGCGCCAAGAAGATAGAGAGCTATGATATTCTTATTCATCTTATTTATTTTTTTTAAAATGATAGAGAAATTATTTTTTGTCATATCGGCGGTATGCTTCCAAAGCCTTGTAAATATCAGCGCATTGGTCGGCATCAACCTGACAGCTTGTTTGATTAAAAGGATACATTCAGACCTAACTGAATGGTTCTTGCCGCAGGGTACGTAAATCGGTCAATACCGAAGGTCTGCACCCCACCTAATGAACTTCCGGTATTTACCTCGGGGTCAAAGCCGGAGTAATCGGTCAGGACAAACAGGTTCTGCCCGGTAAGTGAGACCCGAATGCCATTGATCCAGTTGCCCCATCCCATATTGTCTATCGGAAGAGAGTAAGCAAGGGTAGCGTTATTCAGCCTTAGGAAGCTCCCATCTTCCAGGTAACGGGTAGAGACTTCATTGGAATTGGTGATGGCTTCATTACCGTACTGGATCGCAAAGTCGGTAGTATTGAACGAAGAAGCCAGGTTACCCCGGTTAAACAGTGACATGGTTGTGTGATTGAATATCTGGTTGCCCGATACGCCATTGAAGTTCATGCCGAACTCAAAGCCTTTGTAGTCCAGGTTTACATAAAAGCCATAGAGCATATCGGGTAGTGCAGATCCTACGACAGCGCGGTCGTTCTCCAGTACCTGGTCATCACCATTGATATCCCTGAACTCGTTTAGCCCATCGGGGCCGATACCGACAAACTCTTTCATGTAAAAAGCACCGATTGACTCCCCATTGATGTAGCCATTGATGGTAGCACCCGTTTGTCCGGCACCGGTGGCACTACCCGTGGTAAGCACGGCAAAAGGTGAGTTGACTACCTGGTTCTGGATGTAGGTAAGGTTACCCCCTATCCTGTAGGAGAAATCTTTGTTGGGGTCACTGCTGAATTCCAAAGCCAGTTCCAGTCCCTGGTTCTGAATCTCCATATTGGGTACATTGGTCCAGTAGGTAGCCGTAGGCTGTATCGGGTCGGTTGGGACTACCTCCAGCAAGATGTTTTCAGAAACCTTGTTGAAATAGTCCAAGGTACCCGTCAGGCGAAAATCAAACAGGGCAAAGTCCAGGCCCACGTTGGTCTGGGTAGAGACTTCCCACTGTATATCGGGGTTGGCCAACCTGGTAAAGATTGAACCGAAAGGATAGTCATCCAGGGTATTTGCGTCTCTGTCCAACGGATAAGAGTCGTTTTCAGCTTTGCTTTCTATAAAGCTGGACTGGGTGATCTTGGAGGGAATCTCCTGGTTACCGGTCTGTCCCCAGCTGGCCCGTAGTTTCAAATTACCGATGGGAGAATTAGCCATAAAATCTTCCTGGCCGATGTTCCAGCCCAGGGCAAATGAGGGGAAGTATCCGTATTTATTGTTGGCTCCAAATTTAGAAGAACCATCGGCCCGCATGGTAGCGGTCACCAGGTATTTGCCTGCCAGTGAGTAGTTGAGTCTTCCAAAGAAGGACTGTAGCTCGTCACGGATGGCAAAAGAATTCATGATAGTCGGCTGCTCCTGCGTACTAGACTGATCCTGGTAAATCGGCTGAACGTCATTCGCGGCAAACCCGGAAAGGTTGAATGACTTTTGATGCACAAAAGTTTGCTGGTAGGAGTGCCCTGCCAGTACAGACACATTGTGTTGGTTTTGTTCAAAAGTATAGTTCAGGGTATTTTCTACCAGCTGGTTTTCGTTTCGGGTATTGATATTGTTCAATGACCCAAACTCCAGACCCTCCAGCTGTGGGTAGGGCTCACGCTGGATATCACGGGTAGTGGTAGAGTAATCCAGGCCAAGGTTCAGTTTGTACGTCAACCCTTCAACAATTTCAAAAGAAGGAGAAATGTTGACTAAAATCCGGTTATTGAAAGCACGATCCTGGTAGATATCGTTGCGAATCAGGGGGTTCAGCATTTCTTCCAAAACGGTAGGCTGACCATTGGTAGTGGCCGGTATGGTCGGATTAAGTTGCAACATATCCACCACGATGGCACCGTTGTCAGGTCTCAGGTTTTCGGTGCGTGCACCGGTAAAATTATAATCCACCTTGAGACGTCCGTTCAGGGCAGTCTGGTTCAAGTTGGCGCGTGCCGAATATCTTCTGAGACGGCTGTTGATCAGGATGCCCTCCTGGTCTTCCATACCACCCGAGATGAAGTAAGAGAACTGGTCGTTACCTCCCCCACTCAGCGAGAGATTCACATTGTTGGAGATTCCGTTTTGTGTCAGTACATCCTGCCAGTCGGTGTTGCCCCCGGCATCAAACAGTGTACCTCCGGCCTGGGGTACCCGTTGGCGGAAAGCATCGGCGCCAAACACATCTATTTTATTAGCGATCGTAGAACGGGCGGTAGACATGGACAGGCTAATTTCAGTTCTACCGGCAGTACCTTCTTTGGTAGTGATCACCACCACCCCGTTGGCGGCCCGGGCCCCGTAGAGCGCAGCAGCTGAGGCATCTTTGAGTACATCTATACTCTCAATGTCCTGCGGATTGATAAAGTTGAGGGGGTTGGTAGCCACACCGGTCGCTGAATTATCCAGTACAAAACCGTCTACTACGTACAGAGGAGTGGTACCAGAACGCAGACTACCAATTCCGCGGATAATTACATCCTGGGCTGCACCGGGCTCTCCGCTGGTATTGGCCACGTTTACCCCGGCGATTTTCCCCTGTAACATCTGACCAGGGTTTACCACCACGCCTTTGTTAAAATCCTCAATATTGGCCGAGCCGATGGCACCGGTTACGTCTGATTTTTTCTGCACGCCGTAGGCGACTACAACTACGTCCTGCAGTTGCTGAGCATCCGGCTCTAGGGTAACTGAAATACGAGTTTGACTACCAAGCTCGATTTCCTGGGTGACGTATCCCACAAAAGAAATAATAAGGACATCACCTTCGTCAGCGGTGATCGTAAATCTACCTTCAATATCGGTGATGGTACCTCTACTGGTGCCTTCAACAGTCACTGTGGCACCCACCAGCGGTTCTCCGTCTTCATCAGCCACTACGCCGTCTACATCTTCTACCGGAAGCACAAAATGTCCGGACATAAGGCGAAGGTCATGAAAATCAAAAACGGTACGATCGGGGAATGCAGAAGCATGGTACCCCGTCAGGGAGAGTAGGCAACCCAGAAAAAGGGTTTTTTTGAAAAGATGGTTCATGTTTAGAATAGTTTGATCAGAAATAATACTAGGAGTTTAGATATGTGAATTATTTAATGGTATGGATAGGTAGTGATAGGCATAGGCTAAGACAGGGTTGTTGAAAAGATCAGGCTACATAGGTCATTCGTTCCGCATCGCTCAGAGAGCCAGGCCTCCTGTAATTGAAAAGGCAATGTTACAGCATAGATCTCGGCTTAGAACAAGACGGATCGTTATGCTTGTGTTAAGAAATCATGAACTCAGTGTTTACTTTCTTTCAACACCTCGCGGTAGTTACCTTAAGGAAGTGTTCAGGCTGAATTCTATACTCTTTTTGAAACCTTCAGCCGGCGTTTCAAAAAGCATGGCTCAATCAACTAAGATCAAGGGTTATGATAAATTTGATAAAACCAATGCACAATAAGGGGTTCACTTTACAAAGCTACCTTTTATGACTTCACATATTTAATCTAATGAAATTTTTTTTTAAAACGGGCGCCATTTCATGTTGTCAAATAAAAAAATATTAGAGTGTCAGTTTTCGCAATGGTAGCAGTAAGTTCACTTCCACGTATCACCCTTAACTTCCTTCTGAATGGTACCTTATCTGCTGGAAAGTAAGGGCTGTCAGGATCATCGCTTTTTAGATTGATACGGCCCAAAGACACCAATTACTTCCCGTTCGCGGTTATTGTCGTTGAGCACATAGATCATGTAGCCCCCCCCTTCCATCACGCGTACCACGATGTGGCATTCTGTACTCTGGTAGGCATTTTCCAGTGAAGGGCCAATCAATTGTTTGTTCGCTTCCAGCATACTGGTAGCCAACAGGTCTCTGTCTCCGGGATAGAGGTAGTTTGACGTAATGCGCCGGAGCACTTCGTGTCCGGGATGATCTGACGACCAGGTCTGCTGTATCCAGACGCGGGGCCGCAGGGTCCTGATGAAAAATTCATTACAACCATCACGGTAACCGTGATGGTTGAGCGTTGCAATGTCTACCGGACTGACTGCCTGGGCAGTAGGGGTTTCCAAATCCAGCCAGTGGGGTTTTCCCAGATCAGCAATGCCCGGAATATCGCCACCCGTGAAGTAGTCAAAGTCACCCAGCGTAACCCGGATAGCATTGCTGAGCGGATTTTCTCCCGGACGCTGTGTGATGGGCGTATTGCTAAAATCAGGAAAAAAATCAAAAGTTTCTTCGCCTTCACCGGTCCAGAAGGAGCCGTTGGATTTGATATTCCTGACTTCAAAACCAGGATAGCTATCTGGTTCATACTTCAGGACTATCTGGCGGTTGCTACCTGCGTCCAGGGCAGCGGCCTGCATGCCGTGCTCCTCCCGGTGGTATTCAATGAAGCGCTGGTAGTTGTTAAACGTCCTGTACCACTGTTCGTACAGTGGATTAAACGCCAGTAGCTGCCGTGCATCCGGGCACTTCAGGGGCACAGGATACGGGTAGTCAGGGTAGCCCCGGTCCAGTATCATTTTGATAGGTATCAGGTCTCCCACTCCGGTTATTCCACTCAACTGATAGGCTCCGTTCGCGGCGGTTGGTGAATCCTGGTGCAAGTCGCTATAATGATCACCATGAAAATGCGTTACCAGGGCATAATCAATAACAGCATCTTTACCCTGCGGCGCAAATTGCCAGATGTAGTCAGCTATCCACTGGGGCGCTGTTTTGGTGCTATCGGGGTGTATGCGGGCATTACGGGGCGTACCGATGCGATTGCCGTAAGGACCCATCTCCCCGGCATCCACCAGCAAGCTAGTACCGTCCGGAAAAGTAAAGTAAGCAGCATCGCCCCGCCCCGTGTTGATGTGATGAATATCCAGCCAACCGGGTTGCCAGGCTTCCAGGACATCTTTTTCCTGTTGAGCATGAAGCGTAAAAAAAGCTAAACAGAGCAGCAGGCAGAAAGGCAAAAGGCGTTTTTGCATGGTATGCAAGGTAGTCTAGTGATGATCGACAACCGGAACTGATAGGTCGGCCCCCCGGTTAGCACTTATAAATTAGCAGCTGTTCCTTATCATTTTCAATCTGTCAATCAAAATTTGAAGATCCTGGCTACCTGGCTGGTTCTGAATAAATTGGTTTTCTAGCAATGCCTATCAATTGATTGTTACCATATCGGGGCCCTGGTGCGGTGCGCCTTTGGAATAGTCTATGTACCCGCCCTGCGTGAGTTCGTAGCCCCATTTTTCTATGTAGTAATCCCTTGGCTTGAACTCATCGCCAATTCTCTTCAACTCCTGCTGGAGCCGGGCTTCCATTTGTTGCTGTAGTTCTTCGTACTCCGGCTTATTGACTAGGTTATTCATTTGTAACGGGTCTTTGTCATGGTCAAATAATAACCAGGGACCATCCAGTTTTTTTACATAAGCATAGCGATCGGTATAAATACCACGATATTCATCGTCATTGTTCCTGGCAAAGGGAGCCACGTTGATCACGAGTGCCGCCTTGTCAATCTTCTGATCTGGATTAACGATTGCCTCGGCCATATTTTCTCCTTCAATAAATTCAGGTACTTCTATGTCTGAAAGGGAAAGCAGGCTAGGGAGTACATCGGTCACATTGATAGGAGCTTCTATCTCAATTTTTTCTTTGCCAAACCTGGCGGGGTACTGCAGCAAAAATGGAATACTTACCGATTCAATCCAGGGTACTTGTTTCTGCTTCGGTGTCACTCCCTGAGAGCCCATCATCTCACCATGATCAGCGGTAAAAACTACAATGGTGTTCTCAGCAATGCCTGCTTCTTCCAAAGCCTTTTGCAGATTTCCCATACATTTATCCAGGGCAAGGATATGCGCATAATACCCGACTGCCTCTTCCCTGACTCTTTCCTGCATCTCTTCGGGTACATTGCCCCGGAGTACAATATCTTCTTTAGGAAATTCCTTTTTTAATTCTTCTGGCGCACTGTCGTGAGGAAAATGGGGTGTACCCCAGGCCAGCACCATTAAGAAAGGATCCTCTGAGTTTGCGTGACTCTTTATGTAAGAAATAGCATCCTCAGTTTCGCCATAAGGGCTGTATCCTTCTCTTTTTTGCGGCTCTTCATTGGTACCTTCATAGTAGATCATATTGTTATAATCATGAGAGCACTCCAGCGCTTTCCAGTACTCAAAGCCTTGTCTTCGCTCAGGGGGCGTATAAGCAAACCGCCCCATGCCATCCAGATGCCATTTGCCGATGTAGGCTGTGTTATAACCAGCATCCTGGTAAAGTTCAGCCATGGTAACAGCTTCATCGGGTAGGTGGAGGTCATTGAAGATCATACCCGTGGTAGTAGCATACTGACCCGTCATCAGGGCAGCCCGGTAAGGGGTACATACTGGAGTGACAGATATTGCGTTCTTGAAGTTGACGCCCTGGGCTGCCATTTGGTCCAGGTTGGGCGTTTTTCCTACCAGATTGGGATCACCACTGTATCCGGTAGCCTGCCCCCTCCACTGGTCGGCAAGAATGAATAGGACGTTCGGCTTCTTGGTTTTTTCTGCGGCGGTGTTACTACTAGAATTAGAATCACAACTCCAGCATCCGAGGGTAATTACCACTGTTAACAGGCTGAATAATTTGTACATGTCTAAAGTTTATTTTTAATAATTGTGAATAATAGTCTTTAATCATTGCTTGCTCATACAGGTTTAACTCTTCAATGCTGACCGGCTTATCCTGAGGTCGGTTACCTTTCTGGTTGATGCGGTTCATCAGGCTCCAATTACATACCGGCTCGCCGGGCTCAGAATCTTCTGGCTCCTGTGCTTCCAGATCGTATCTGGTGAAATCAATCACTTTTTCAGTAGATTGATCATGAGAGTCGCGCAGGAGCGCCAGGCGAAAATTTTTGTTCATGAACCAGCGAATTTCTTTGTCAGGGTCAGAGCCGCATACGCCAGTACCCCGCTGTACAAAGCGGTAATTCATACTATCATTATTTTGAAATGCTCCCGCCAGAGTAGGCCAAACTCTCCCTGGGTGATCATCTGGGCGTCGGGCCATCTTTTGCGCATTTCGCTGAACCAGATCAATATGCCGTCAAGTCCGTTACGCCCTTTGTAACCGTAAATCTGCCGTGCTTCCACCAGTGACATCTCCCAGTTACAGGTAACCCAAGCAAAATTATTCAACTCATACCCCTTGTCAAAATGTGCGGTTGTAAGAGCATGTTTAAATTTTGAAAAGCGCGGGTCAGAGATTAAACTTTGGGTCAATCGCTCCACGGGGGACAAAACTCAAAAGTTTATGCAAACTCAGTATGAGAAGCTCACCGACCCTCAATGGCAAATTATGAAAGAATATTTACCAGTGCAAAGACGTAGGCAAT
>CAZZGE010000075.1:0-18659 GCA_964653665.1 uncultured Porifericola sp.
GTAATGATATTGACCGTTCCTGCAATAGCATTACCACCATACAAAACTGAGCCACCACCCCTTACTACTTCTATCTTATCTACCATAGATGCGGGCAACATCTCTAAACCATAAACTCCGGCGAGTGCCGAAAAAACTGGGCGACTGTTGATTAAAATCTGCGAATAAGCTCCTTCCAGCCCGTTCATTCTTAATTGGGTAAAGCCACAGTTTTGGCAATTGTTTTCTATCCTGAGACCGGGCGAAAAGTTCAAACCTTCAGATATAGCCAATGATTGAGTCGCCTCAAACGTACGATTGGAAATGGTATTGATGATAACCGGGGAGTCATAGCGTTCAATCTGATTTCTTGTGCCAGTTACCACAACTTCGCCAAGATTGAGTGCGTCTTCCTGCATAGTGAAGTCTCGCACTAGTTTTTCACCATCTTTTACTTGAATAATTTCTTCAATGGATCTAAATCCAACGAAACTGATTTTCAAAGTATAGCTTCCCTCTTTCAAATCTTTGATGATATATTGACCATCACTGTCGGTTACTGTTCCGATGTTTTGTTGGAGAATAGACACACTTACGCCCTGCAAAGGCGTATTTTTGTCAGCTATTTTACCTGAAATGGAGGCTGTTTGAGCCATTGATAACTGAACCACCAAGGTAAAAATAGCAGTTGAGATTGATTTGAGTATCAATACTTTCATCTTATTAAAATTTACTTGCGTCTAAACATTTATTTATAGTGGATGAAAATATAAAAGTTAGACTAATCTAAATAATAAAATTTGTTATTTTTATATCTTTGATTTGAAGAATCAAAAAATCATTTTTTGATGTTGACTTACACCGAAGAAAACTATCTCAAGGCTTTATTTAAAATTTCATTTGATAATGAGGATGATGAAGTTGGAACCAATGAATTGGCAACCTACTTGGCTGTAAAACCAGCAACGGCAAATGATATGCTCAAAAAGCTGAAAGAGAAAGAATTAGTAGGCTACGAAAAATACGGTAAAATCACATTAAACAGCAATAGGAAGAAAATTTGCGATTGATGTCCTCAGAAAACACCGCCTTTGGGAAACCTTCTTGTACGAACAATTAGCGTTCAATTGGGACGAAGTACACGAAGTTGCCGAACAATTGGAACACATCCAATCTCAAAAGTTGGTAGATAAATTGAATGAATTCTTAGATTATCCCGAGTTTGACCCGCACGGAGACCCTATTCCAAATAAAAAAGGTGAATTCAAAGTACGGTTCCAAGAAACATTGTCAGACGTAGCTGTAGGCAGTAGTTGTAAAATGGTTGCCGTTAAAGATAATTCAAAGCCATTTTTACAATATGTTGTTAAAGTAGGATTAGGTATTAATGATGAAATATTGGTGGTATCAAAGCAAGAATATGACGCAATGACAGTTATAAAAGTAAACGGAGTAAGGTCAAGTGTTAGTCAAAAGTTTGCAGAGAACATATTTGTCTTATAAGTTTTGTGCTATCGGACAATCATTTTCTGAGCTAAGTGCTTGTTTGGATAAGTTAAAAGTGCTGCACAATTTTTTGCTTATGTCTCGGCTTGCAGCTTTTTTAATTTTACGAAGCGTTGGCATTTTCATCTATCATTTCTCTATCGGTTTGATGTCTGCTGTGTCGCTTTTTTGGTGAGTGCTAACGTCCGGGTAGATAAGTTCGGTTTTGACCAGTCAGTGGTTGAGATGCTCATACTGGTGGATAACCCTAACCAGTTTAGCTTCTTTTTCCGGCAGACCGATTACGAATTCCGTGTAGACAACGAACGCGTAGCCAAAGGAGCCATTGGTAAAGCTAGCTAGTTGGGTGCGTAGCTTTTTAATTAGTCCGTCACGGCGGCGAAGCCTGGCCCGCAGGGCCGATAGCAGTTTAATGACATGGTGAAGTTGCGCCAACAGCCTGGAACGCGTAAGTTTGTGAGGTGTCTGCACTTGTTTTTTGAAGTTGTTGAAAACCCAAAATTATAAGCTGCAGACACAACTTATACTACTCAAATTTCAATAAAGTTTACGGCCTACAACTAGGGCTATATATCAAAAGACAACCTGCTAATTTAATGACGGCATTAAGTGTATTTGGCCACCGGAAAAGCCTGCTATACAGCTTTTTGGTCGTCTACGTAAGTTTCCAACTGCTCTTTCCATGGCGGTATATGCTTTATCCGGGGAACCTGTTCTGGACTGAAGAAGGCTATCGCTTTTCCTGGCGGGTGATGTTGATGGAAAAGGCAGGAACAGCTACATTTTATGTAAAAGACCGCAAAAGTGGAAGGGAGGGCATCGTCATCAACAGCGAATTTCTCAATCGGCATCAGGAGAAACAGATGGCTTTCCAGCCGGATATGATGCTACAGTTTGCTCATTATTGCATGATCGCTACGAAGCGGAGGGACTTCAAGACCCGATCATACGGGTAGAATCCTATGTGACCCTGAATGCCCGGCCCAGCCAACTGATTGTAGATCCTAATGAAAATCTGGCAGAAGTCCGTGACAGCTGGGCGCATAAAGAATGGATATTAGACTGGAAAGAAAGTTCTGACTGAAGCCATTAGATATTTCACTGTTAGGAAGACACTAATACTGCTAAATTTTGACTAATAGTTAACCGTTCAGCATTTGCTTGCTCTTGAGTACACCCAAGCGAATGAGCAGAATCCAGGGAAAACCGTGAAATACGAGGTCAAAATAATCAATGAGCTGCATGCCTTCGGCGCCACCCAACACCCAGCGAAGCTTACCAATGATATGGGGCTCGGGGACAAAGGGGGCCAGGCCCAAAGTAAGGCATAGTACGATCACCGGAAGCGGTTGGTTGATCAGAGATTTTTTCATGTTGCAAGTTACTATTTATCACCGTCGCGATTATAATAAATGTTACGTATGCAGTGCTGCTGGTAAAAATTTACGATCTCAAAGACAGTACTAACGTCATTATTATGCAGTGCCTCCTGCAGTTTTTCACAGTCATTAAAATATTCAGCCAGTAATTTTCTCCTAAGGCCAAAAATGCCCTGTGTCGCCCTGATAAACTCTCTTTTGTCTTCCCGCTTCAGGTAAGGTATATCATTGTAGTAGCCGGAATTGTCTTGCGTAGTTTCCAAACGATAGTACGTGAGCGGGCCTTTGACCAGTACTCTCATAAATTCCTTTTGGCCTCTGCCTGGTATTGAGATTAAGCGCGTGCTAAACAAAGAAAGATCATAGCTGAGCCAGCAGCTTTCGTACAAACGGTCTCCGGCCTTGTACCATTGTAAGTCTTGTGGGCCGCATCGCTTGGCAAACAGGCCACCGTTTCTGAATCTGATGCTTTCGTATATTTTTCCAAACGGTTCGGGGCGACGATCCTTGATTTTTCCATAGAGCGTATCCCCTTGTTGTAATACTACGTAACCCGGTTGGTAATGCCGCTGCGACCATGCCCCGAACGGGAGCATAATAAGTAGCAATACGCAAAAGAGTAAGCAGGTACATCTTTCCATAAAGAAAGGTATTGGCATAGAAAATACAAGTTAAGTATAGGTTTTTGATACTGTTCTGTATTTTACAGCGGTTCGGTATTGATGTAAGCAGACTGTGATATGAGATAAATTTTCAAGAATGTGGTCGTTAGGGAATGAGCATATAGAAAAAATTAAATACTCATTTTTTATCAATATTATCTTTCACACTGTACTGATAATGATATAAATTAGAGCAGTTCTGTACTTAAGCATCAACCACCAACTATGCAGCATAAACTGGATCAACTCACACAAAAAATATATCAGGAGGGGATAGATAAGGCTAAAGACGAAGCCGACAAGATCAGGCAAGAGGCGCGTCAGGAAGCCAAAGAGATTCTGGAAAGTGCTCGTCAGGAAGCAGACGACATTCGCCGTCAGGCTGAGGAAAATGCCAGTCAGCTGCGCCGCAATACAAAGGCAGATCTTAAACTGGCAGGGCAGCAGGCTATCAGTTCCCTGCGACAACGTATTAAAGAGTTGCTGGTAGCCAAGGTGTTGGATGCACCCGCTCGTGAACTTATCCTGGACAAAGATTTTCTCAAGCAACTGGTCCTGGAAGTCACCAGGCACTGGGACGATGCTGAAAGCGTAGAGCTACAGATTTCTGAAAAACTAAGGCAGCAGATGGATAATACCTTTGAACAAAGTCTGCTATCTTCGGTAGAAGGTCTGGAAATTACTTACAACAAACGACTCTCACAAGGATTCAGAATACAACCCAAAGAAGGTTCTTATCAGTTGACGTTCACTGAAGAAGACCTGAAAGAATTTTTTAAACCTTTTCTCCAGCAAAAAGCTGAACAGATCATTTTTTCTTAAACCTGAGTCCCATGAAGGATTACTACTATCTCTTGTCAGCAGCCCCTTTTTTGTCTCTGGATGAAGAAACGTATGGTCGTATTAATTTTGACGAGATTTTTGAGCTGATTACCGAAAATATCTTCCGCTCAGACGTAGGCGCGCTGAATTACTTGATGTATCAGAACGATAATCTGAACTTAATCTCTGCCATCGCCCGGCATCATCGTAAACCAGTGCCCCACCACATGTTTCATTTTCCCTCAGTATTTGGCCAGGAGGTAATGAATGATTTCGAGAAAAGCTATATGCTATTCCCTGATTATATGCATGATTTTGTGGAGGTGCACCGTGAAGAATTTGCTGCTCGTTCTGTAGCCCGCCTAGAACAGTGGTTACTGACCGCCTTTTACCGGGAAGTAACCCACCACGAAGATGAATTGATCCGTGCTTACTTTAGCTTTGAGCGCGACTTACGTAATATCATAACGGCCTTCAATTGCCGCACTTTTGGCTATGATCTGCCGGAGCAACTGATCGGTGATGCTTTTCTTAACCAGCAGCTGCTGCGAAGCTCAGCATCAGACTTTGGTCTTACCCAGCAATATCCTTTTATTGAGCAATTACAGTCGCTGATTGAGGAGCAACAAATACCCGAGCTGGAGCACTTTACGGACCGTCTTCTCTGGGAGCACCTGAATGAGCTTACGCGTTTTTCTTTCTTCAATTCTCACAAATTACTGGCCTACACACTCAAGCTTTTTATGGTAAAAAAGTGGAGTTGGCTCAAACCGGATAAAGGCCAGGAGCGGCTTCATCACCTGGTTGACCGTATGATGGAAAATTTTGAGTTGCCAGCTCTCTGAACCCTACAAACCCATGATGACCCAAGGAAAAGTTATTTCTATTATATCAAATCTGATCATGATTAAGGCCGATGGTCCGGTTGGTCAAAACGAGATCTGCTACATCCACCATCAGGGAAAAAAACTGATGTCGGAAGTTATCCGGGTAGTGGGTAATACGGCTTCGGCTCAGGTGTATGAGTCTACCCGTGGCATTAAGGTGGGTAGCCAGGTTGAGTTTACCGGCCATATGCTGGAATTGACGCTGGGGCCGGGTATTCTCTCAAAAAACTACGATGGGTTGCAAAGTGACCTTGAAAAAATGGAGGGCCTTTACCTAGAACGGGGTGAGTATACTTTTGCATTGGATGAGGAAGAGGTTTTTACCTTTACGCCACTGGTCCAGGAAGGGGATGAAGTCACCGGTGCCGACTGGCTGGGAAATGTAAAGGAAAACTGGATTGACCATAAAATCATGGTGCCGTTCAAGTTCCAAAAGAACGGCCGTGTCAAGTGGATAGCGGAAGAGGGCAACTTTACTATCAGGGATACCATCGCTATCATCACCGACGAAGATGGCGAAGAGATGGAAGTTAACATGATCCAGAAGTGGCCCATCAAAGTAGCCGTGACCAACTATAACAACAAGCCACGGCCCGGGGTGATCCTTCAGACCGGTATTCGCGTGATGGATACATTCAATCCGATGACAGAAGGTGGTACCGGCTTTATACCGGGCCCTTTTGGGAGCGGTAAAACGGTGTTGCAACACGCCATTGCTAAAAATGCTGATGCTGATATCATCATCATGACAGCTTGCGGCGAACGGGCTAATGAGGTCGTGGAAATCTTTACCGAGTTTCCCGAACTGGAAGACCCCCGCACCGGCCGTAAGCTGCAGGAACGTAC
The DNA here is from genome assembly GCA_964653665.1 of uncultured Porifericola sp. Classification (GTDB taxonomy): domain Bacteria; phylum Bacteroidota; class Bacteroidia; order Cytophagales; family Cyclobacteriaceae; genus Catalinimonas. The sequence continues at coordinate 6,082 of CAZZGE010000075.1, forward strand.
TACCATCGTTTGTAATACTTCTAACATGCCGGTAGCTGCCCGTGAAGCTTCGGTATATGTAGGTATGACACTCGGTGAGTACTACCGCAGCATGGGCATGAAGGTGCTCATCCTGGCCGACTCTACCTCCCGATGGGCGCAGGCACTGCGGGAAATGTCCAACCGCCTGGAAGAGTTACCCGGCCCCGATGCTTACCCCATGGACCTTTCTGCCATCATTGCTAACTTCTATGCGCGGGCAGGTTTCGTCCATCTTTACAATGGGGAAACTGGTTCAGTCACTTTCCTGGGCACCGTATCACCAGCGGGGGGTAACCTGAAAGAGCCCGTGACAGAAGCTACCCGCAAAGTGGCCCGATGTTTTTATGCCCTTTCTCAACAGCGGGCGGACTCCAAACGATACCCGGCAGTAGAGCCGATTGACTCCTATTCTAAATACTTGGAATACAGTGAGTTTGAAGAATACGCGAATGAGTACATCCAGCAGGGTTGGATACAAATGGTGAATCACGCTAAAGATCTGCTTATCAAAGGAAACGAAGCCAAGGATCAGATCAGTATTCTGGGAGATGATGCCGTGCCGATGGAATACCATGTACAGTACTGGAAAAGCGAAGTCATAGACTTTATCATACTCCAGCAGGATGCATTTGATGAGATTGATGCTAACTCTCCCATGGACCGGCAGCGGTATATGCTGAATCTGGTGCTAGAACTGGGTGATGCCGAATACAAGTTTAATAACTTTGAGGAGATCGGGGATTTTTTCAAAAAACAGATCAACATCATGAAGCAGATGAACTATTCGGAATTTAAATCAGAACAGTTCAAGGGATATGAGTCTGAATTGAAAGCTAATCTGGCAGAAAGGAGCAGCATTCATGCGGACTAGGGCTTTTCAGAAAATTTATACACACCTCCATCAAATTACCAAAGCTACCTGCTCCCTGGAAGCAGAAGGAGTAGGCTACGAGGAAATAGCAATTGTAGATAACCGTCCGGCACAGGTGGTAAAAATCGCCGGTAATATGGTAACCCTGCAGGTGTTTACCGGTACCGAAGGAATCGCTACGGATGCAGAGGTAGTTTTCCTAGGGCATCCCCCTCGCCTGAGAGTGAGCGATGAACTATCGGGGCGTTTTTTTGATGCTTACGGAAATGCCATTGACGACGGGCCGGAAGTAGAAGGGGAGGAGCGAGAAATCGGAGGGCCTGCCCTCAACCCTGTGAAAAGAAGAAAACCTACTGAACTGATTACGACTGGGATTGCCGGAATAGACCTAAACAATACCTTGGTTAGCGGCCAGAAGATCCCTTTCTTCGCTGATCCTGATCAACCCTATAATCGAGTGCTGGCCGAAGTAGCCATGCGGAGCGAAGCAGACAGGATTGTGCTGGGCGGTATGGGTCTGTCCAACGATGACTACCTCTTCTTTCGTCAGACTTTTTCCGAAGCAGGCGCATTGGATAAGATTGTCTCATTTATCAATACCATGGAAGACCCGCCAGTAGAGCGACTCCTGATACCGGACATGGCACTTACCGCCGCAGAATATTACGCTGACGATAAGCAGGAAAGGGTACTGGTACTCCTTACGGATATGACACTGTTTGCCGATGCGCTGGCCATTGTGTCCAACAAGATGGACCAGATTCCTTCCAAAGATTCCATGCCGGGTTCTTTGTACAGTGACCTGGCTAAGATTTACGAAAAAGCAGCCCAGTACCCACACGGTGGCTCTATTACTATCATCGGGGTGACCACCCTTAATGAGGGGGATATTACCCACGCTATCCCCGACAATACCGGCTACATTACTGAAGGTCAGCTCTTTTTGCGTCGTGACCCGGACATCGGTAAAGTGATCATTGATCCTTTTCGGAGCCTCTCCCGACTCAAGCAAAATGTGCAGGGTAAAAAAACCCGGGAGGATCATCCCCAGATTATGAATGCAGGTGTACGGCTGTTTGCTGATGCTATGAATGCCCGTACTAAAAGGGAAAACGGCTTTGACCTGACCGAGTACGACCAGCGATGTTTGGATTTTGCCACGGCCTACTCAGAGCGTATTTTGGCTATAGACGTAAATCTGAAAGTGGATGAAATGCTGGACACCGTTTGGGAGCTATTCCGTGATCACTTTGAGAGGCACGAAATAGGGATCAAAGATGCTATGATGAAAAAATACTGGAAGCAAGAATGAGTTAACGGCTTCAGGTGCGCACTTTAATAAATCTGAAACATGCTACCTTCAATATTAAATAAGTATCCATGGCCATAAAAATACAGTACAACAAAAGCGCAATACAACAGTACCGGAAGCAACTGGAGATTCGGGAGAAAGCACTACCTACTCTCAAGAGTAAGGAGACTGCTCTGCGTATGGAAGTGAAGCACACTGGCCATGCCCTGAAAAAGAAGAAACAACAGGCAGAAGATGAAATAACAAAACTGGAGGTGATGGAGAAGTTTTGGGTAGAGTTTCCCGAACTAGTTCATATCAAAAACGCTGAGGTCAAGACCCGGAATATCGCTGGAGTCAAAATTCCCATCCTGGCCAATGTAAATTACCAGGTTGCAGATTACGCCCTTTTTTCCCAGCCCGGATGGATACCGGGTGGCGTGGATATCCTTAAAAAAATTATCAAGCTACGGGTAGAGATTAAGATTACCGAACAACAGTTTCGTATCCTGAATCTTGCGCGCAAGAAGACCACCCAGAAAGTCAATCTTTACGAAAAAGTACAGATTCCCCAGTACCAGAATGCTACGCGGATGGTTAAGCGTTTCTTGGAGGACAAAGAAAACCTTTCTAAGGCCGCTCAAAAAATGGTGAAAAAGCGACACGATGCGAAGGAGGTGGCTGCATGAAAGCAAAAATGAAAAAAATATCGCTGCTGGTCTTCTACAAAGAGCGGGAAGAGATCACCGAAAAGCTTCAGGACCTGGGAGTGATCCACCTGGAAACGGAAATCCAGGAAGATGAGCAACTTACCCATTTGCTAAAAGAAAGGGATAAGTATCAGGAAGCGCTTGATATTTTAGCAACTGTTACCGATGTGCCCTCGGTAGAATCGGAGGATAAACCACAGCTGAAAGGGAATATAGCTGTACAGCGTGATCATATCCTCAGCCTGAAGCAGGAGATAGAAAAGCTAAACCAACTGGAAGACGAACTGCACAAAGAACATAAAGTACTGGAACCCTGGGGCGAGTTTCAGTGGGGACCCATTACCCGGTTGAAGGAAAAGGGTTTGGAATTTCACTTCTTTGTTGCCCCTAAATCAGAGTACCGCAAATATACCTTTGAGGAAGAAACTTACCAGTTTGTGGTCAGTGAGACTCAAGCTACCGTACAATTTGTAGTGCTGGAATGGCGCCGTACCATTGAGGATATACCCTTTGAAAGAGCACACCTCCCCACCAAGACCCTCAGCCAGGTAGAAAAGAGTTTGCAGCAAGTTGCTGACAAGAGACAAGCACTCCGTGAGCAGATTGCTCAAAACTTAGGTCTAAGATCTGCCCTGGAAAAGGCGCGTTTACAGTGCGAAGACGAGATCAGCTACCATCGCACCCAACTCAGCTACAAGACCTACGCTGAGGGCAAAATTCTGCACCTGAAAGGTTGGATTCCGCGCCAAAGAGAGAAGCAGGTAACTGCGTACCTGGACCAACACCAAGCCAGTTATATGATTGAAGAGCCTGAAAAAGGTGACAAGATTCCGGTCATCCTGGAAAACCGTACCTATTCCCAGCAGTTTGAGCCTATCACCAAACTTTTTCAGTTACCTAACTACTACGAGTTTGACCTGACCCCACTGGTGGCGGTCTTTTACCCCATCTTTTTCGCTTACTGCCTGGGTGATTCGGGTTATGGGCTGGTGATATTGCTGGCTGCGATTATCGGACGAGTTACGTTTTTGAAGAACAGTCTTGCTATTGCTCATTTGGGTATCATATTAGGCGTAGTATCCATTTTTCTGGGTATCATCAAATCGGGTACAGTCTTCGGAATTCCTGTCGTAGAAAACCAGGATGTACCACTCTTCGCTTGGCTTTCGCAGTATATGTTTATACCCGACGGCCAGGAGTTTACCTACAACGCTTTTAATGTTGCCCTGATGATCGGGCTTTTCCAAATCATTGTAGGTATTATTGTGGCGATTTTCCGGAAGATCAGTTTTGAGGGATTGGTGTATTCGCTGTCTACCTTTGGTAAACTCTTCATTGTGGTCAGCCTGGTGGTACTTTTTCTGGGAGGTATGCAGGGCAATGAGGCATTGAAGCCCTATGTGCAGCCTTCCTACGTGGTGCTGGGACTGGGTACGCTGCTGGTCATTTTCTTCCACGATCCGGATATTTCGGTAAGCCAGAGAATTGGCGGCTCTATTTTGCCGATCTACTTCATCTTGACTGGCCTACTGGGGGATACGCTCTCATACATTAGATTGTTTGCTTTGGGGGTGGCATCCTCTATCCTGGGGCTTGTGGTTAATCAGATTGGCAATGAGATCATGAGCGGCGGTGGAGTGATGATTATGGTGGCGATACTCTTTCTGCTGTTGGGTCATTCGCTTAACCTGGCGATGGCTTCCTTAGGTGCCTTTGTACATCCGCTGAGGCTTACCTTCGTGGAGTTTTACAACAACGCTGAATTTCAGGGAGGTGGGCTGCCCTATGAGCCTTTTCGGAAGAGGGTAAAAAGATAAAAGTTGAAAATCACAAGTATAAAGTTCACCGCAATAAAAATCACAATAAAGTAAAATTAGGTTAGCAGGGTCAAAAACATTAAACCTGCATTCAGAAATAACAAACCAAAAAACTATGGAAACAGGGGCATCATTACCATTGATACTGGCATTTATTGGCGTAGGCCTTATAGTAGGCTTGCCGGGTATCGGCAGTGCCATCGGTACCGCTACCGGTGGTATGGCCACCGTAGGCGCTTTGAGTAAGCGAAAAGAAGCTTTTGGCTCATTTATCGTGCTGGCCGCGCTACCCGGAACGCAGGGGCTGTACGGCTTCGGAGGGTACTTTATTCTGCAAGATCTACTGACAGCAGAAATCTCCATATTACAGGGTTCCGGTATCTTGGGAGCTGGCATTGCCCTGGGCATTGCCGGCTTACTCTCGGGAATGTACCAGGGGCGGGTGTGTGCCAGTGGTATTGACAGTATTGGCCGTGGTAATGATGTATTTGGACAGACGCTTATCATGGCAGTATTTCCGGAACTTTACGCGATCGTTGCTTTTGCGGCTGTGTTTCTCATTAGCGGGCTGATTGCCTGATAGCCAAATCGCCGATGTCAAACTGACGTAGAACTGTATCATTGGCGCTCCATTTCTGCGAGGAGAGCTATTTCAGTTGGCTGCTGTCCCTGCCATGTTGCTTTATCTCAACCATAAATCATGATGGCCCTATTTTGAAAAATTGATGAACTTCGGCAAATTACTGGTTATTAATCATACATTAAATACCAGATACCATCAAAGCTAGCGACAAGATTTCCTGGAAGACAGCCATGGCGCTGGTCATTGCTAATATGGTAGGAACCGGTGTGTTTACCAGCCTAGGCTATCAGCTGCTGGATGTACAGAATACATTTAGCATCATCCTGCTTTGGATGATTGGCGGCTTCCTGGCGCTATTCGGAGCCTTCACCTATGCACAACTGGGTACGCACTTCAAAGAATCCGGAGGCGATTATATTTACCTGTCGCGTATTTTTCATCCTGTGCTGGGTTACCTGACTTCCTGGGCTTCGCTGGTCGTGGGCTTTTCAGCACCGGTTGCCATTGCCGCCATTGCCATAACGGATTACCTGGCCCCTTTTGGCATTAACGGCAATAAGTGGTTGGCAGTCGGCATCATCATTCTGACCGGATTGATGCATTCGTTCAGCATTAAGCAGAGCGAACGGTTTCAAAATATCACCACGGTTTTTAAAGTTGTATTTATCTTTCTGCTGCTGGGCATCGGCTTTTATTTTACTACCAATGATACCTCAAATTCAATTTTGCTAACTTCAAGTTGGACAGCAGAAATCACGACGCCTGGCTTCGCAGTTTCTCTGGTTTACGTGACCTACGCCTACACGGGCTGGAACGCAGCAGCCTATATAGTCGGAGAAATCAAGGACGTGAAAAAAAGCCTGCCTAAGGCCCTGATCGGCGGGACGCTCTTCGTGACACTCTTGTACGTGCTGCTGCAAATCGTTTTCCTGCGGCATGCATCTACTGGTCAGCTGGAAGGCAAAGTGGAAGTAGCCACCATTGCTTTTCAAAATGTCTTGGGTAGGGAGGGCAGCCAATGGGTAAGTTTTTTCATCGCTCTACAATTGATTGCTACCATCAGTGCTTATATCTGGATTGGTTCAAGAGTTACCCACGCCATGTCGCAGGAGCATTCTCTCTGGAAACCCCTGCGTAGGTTGAGTCCACTAGGCATTCCGATACGTACCATTTGGCTACATGTAGGCATCAGCGTGGTGCTGGCATTGACTGGTACGTTCGAGCAAATCGTGTTATACACCGGTTTTATCCTCCAGCTTATGGTGACCCTGGTCATTGCATCTGTCCTTTTTTTGAAGAAGAAGCCTCAAAGTTACCAGAGTCCGCTTTATCCCTGGGCGCAGTACATATTTATTGGCTTCAGCGTCTGGATCCTGACCTATACCCTGTATGACAAACCAGTAGAGAGCCTGATCGGTATAGGCATCATCGCCACAGGTCTGCTGACATGGCTGTTTAATAAACCAGAACAACCAGGTGCTGCAGAGGACACAGGTGAGGAGTTATTATCGGCCAAAAAATAACCCTGTGACTTGTGGCTGTAGGGTTTGAAAAGGTATTTCCTGTGTTATTTCAGATATCAGATAGACACCGGCACTAACTTATGTTCATTTAGATGAACATTCGTCCTTCCAGTTTGCCTTTCTTCATGCCACTGAAAATAACATTAACATCATTTTTTCTAAACAGCTACGTTACCAATGCTTTCGTGGGCAGGAATAAGCGGTTGATTAGGTTTGACCGGACATTCACCAACTGTATGGTCAAGTTCGGTATGACGTTCGCTACTAGCTCCCACTATTTTATTTGACTAAGCTCGGCCCAACCGATACCAAGCTATCCATGCAGTGGCATAACCATTAAATTGATGAGTGATTACTTGCTTTTTCCTATTTTCCGAACAAATTTTAGAAATCCGGATAAGCCGGGTCAACTAAATCAAATATTAACCAACTAACCAAAGCAAAGATGGCAAAGATTACACTGGGCGGAAACCCCGTTCAAACCATAGGCGAACTACCGGCCGTGGGCGAAAAAGCCCCAGACTTCACCCTTGTCAAAGATGACCTTTCCCGGGTTTCACTCCAGGATTTTCAGGGTTCTAAAGTTGTACTCAATATTTTTCCCAGCGTAGATACATCCGTCTGCGCTCAGTCCGTGCGGGAATTCAATAAAAGATTAGCCGATCAGGAAAATACCAAAGTACTCTGTATCTCGCGTGACCTGCCTTTTGCCCAAAAGCGTTTTTGTGCGGCAGAAGGACTGGAAAACGTAATGACGCTTTCTGATTTTGAAAGTGGTGATTTTGGAAAAACGTATCATCTGGAAATCGTCGTTGGCCCTTTTGCCGGACTGCATTCCCGCGTGGTCATCGTTCTGGATGAAAACGGTAAAATCGTTTATGAACAACAAGTGGGCGAGATTGGGGATGAGCCCGACTACGATGCAGCCCTGGCAGCTCTCAAGTAGCAGTTGATGAAAGCCTGTTTGCGAAAACAGGCTTTTTTTTATCCATGAAACCCATCTACAGCGAAGGTCTAGGGATCCAACCAAGAGAATGAGTGTGAAAGACAACTTACGCCCTATAACTTCCGAGAGAATATGCAGTTCATGCCGGACGGTCGTTTTGAATGGACAGCCAACGCGATCCGAAATGAATGGATGAACCTCAATACGCTATACCAAAAGTGTCTTAGATTGAATGTAGTCGTGGAAAAATCCAGCACTTGGGTGATAGGCGAAGCTGGTATCCTGCTCCTGAAGCGCTTTCCCGAACGGATACCAGAAGTTAGCTTTATGTCAGACAACCTCTGTCACGCAAAAGGACTGGGCCGGGAAATCATGCCTCACGAATTCTGCTGGAGAAGTCAGGTTTTTGTCTTCTCTATTCAACAAAAAATACAGCAGGACTTCCCCTGTTACACCTGGAAATGCGTAAAGAAGACTATCTATCAGCATAACTCCCTCATGTTCTCACTGAAGCAGACCAAACAAGCTTCCATAGGAAAGGCTTGTACTGGTGGCCAAACCTTTTAAATTCACCTTCATATGAAACTAGCTGCCATTGACATAGGCACCAACTCCATACATATGGTGATCGCCGAAGCGACCCATAATAATAACTTCCAGATCATTGACCGGGAAAAAGAGATGGTCAAGCTGGGAGAGGGTGTTTTCCGTCACAACCGCCTCAACGAAAGGGCTTTTCGCGAAGGTCTGGAAACCATCAAGCGTTATGTACAACTGGCCGATCAGCGGGGCGCCGATGAAATCATTACTGCGGCTACCAGTGCGACCCGCGAAGCGCATAACGGTAGCGAATTTCTTAGTCAGTTAGTAAAAGCCACTGGTATTGCTCCGGAAGTGATCTCAGGTGGCCGCGAAGCCCGGTTGATCTTTCAGGCAGTGCGGCATGAAATAGACCTACACGGAGAGAATGTGATGGTCATTGATATTGGCGGTGGAAGTACGGAGATTACAGTAGGAAACGAGCGAGAAATCCTGATAGCCAAGAGTATGAAGCTCGGGGTACTCCGGCTGTTAGATATGTTTGACAACAAAGGAGCCATCGGAGATGAGGCCCGGGGTGTACTGGAAGCCCACATTCGTTTTGTCGCTCAGCAGATCATTGAAGAGGCCCGTCAGATTGGGTTTAGCCGGGTAATCGGTACATCAGGGACTATCCGGACCTTAGGGGAAGCGGCCCACCTGGATGCCGGCGGTAAATCTATGAAGTCAGTGAATGCTGAAGTTGTCAAACTCAAGAGCCTGTCAGAGCTTACTGATAAGCTGCTGGAAATGGAACCTAAGGAGCGCGCGTCGGTGGATGGTATTGGCGAAAAGAGAACTGACTCTATTCACCTGGGAGGCCTGTTGCTGGTGCAATTGCTCAAGATGGCAGGTGCAGAAAAACTCACGCTAAGCAATGCCTCTTTGCGGGAAGGTCTGATACTGGACTACCTGGAAAGCCACGCTGGAAAAATTGACAACTTTCCTGAACTGAAAGATTTACGACACCGCAGTGTGGCCCAGTTGGCTCATCAGTTTAATACAGACTGGGAACAGAAAGAGCACGTGTCGCGTCTCGCATTGCAGCTTTTTGACCAGACGGCTAAGATTCATGGAATGGAGAGCTTTGAAAGAGACATCCTGGAGTTTGCTGCTCTGTTGCACAGTGTGGGGCAGTATATACGTTTTGAGCGATATCATAAGCATAGCCGCTACATTATCGCGCACGCAGGCTTAAGAGGCTTCAATGACGAAGAAATTATTCTGATCAGCCAGGTAGCACGTTATCACCGCAAGTCCGTGCCTAAGGAAAAACACAAAAAATTCAAGAAACTGTCAAAACGCCAGCGCAAGATTGTTTCAGTACTTTCGGCCATGCTGAGAGTGGCCGTCAGCCTGGACCGCACCAAAAATCAGTTGGTTAAGCACGTTGGCTGTAAGATCGGTAAGAAAAAGCTGGTCCTGCAACCTTCGGGTCGCCCAGAGAGCATGGAGCTCGAGCTGTGGGCCACACAAAAGCACATTGACCCGCTGGCCAAAGCCCTTGACAAGAAAATCAAGATAGAGCCGGTAGCCGGAAGCTAGTTCAATGTCTTCTCTGCTTTTACTGCCACCTCGGGTTGCCTTAGCTTTTCTATATTCTCGATCAGGCGTGACTTAAGTGGCTGTGCCCCCTGCGGTGTAGGGCGATAGGACTGAAAAGGAATGGCCAGCAGATTTTTCAGGCGGTCATTGTCCTCAACGTTCATATGCGTATCTACGCCGTAGGTGAGGCTGTTGGCTTTTTCCACATAGGCGAAGGTGCCAAATAGCCGGTCCCAGATGGCGAAAATATTGCCGTAGTTGGTATCAGTGAGGGGTCGCAGGTAGTGGTGGTGCACCTTGTGCATATTGGGCGTCACAAAAATATGGGATAGCGCCTGGTCTACTTTAGCCGGCATGTTGATATTGGCGTGGGTCAGATGGGCGAACAGAACGGAAAGGCTCTGATAAAGCAGGATAATGCCCATCGGTGCTCCAATTATAAGCACTGCCAGTATGGTGAAGCTAATCCTGAACACCGTTTCTCACGTATGGTGAAGCAGTCCGGTAGTTACATCCACGTTCGTATCACTATAGTGCACCAGGTGAAATTTCCACATCCATTTGATTTTATGTTCGGTTAAATGCACAATGTAGGCGCCGATCAGGTCGAGTAGTAGCACGCCCGTGACCACCTGCGCCCAGAGGGGTATGTCAATTACATAGAGCAGGCCAATCTCACGGGAAGATGTAAAATCGGAAGCCCAGAGCAGCGCTCCGGCAAGTCCAAACCCAACAATCATGGTAGTGATGGTAAAGAAAATATTGATCCCGGCGTGCCGTACTTTTTTGTACTGGAAGGCAAACAAGGGCAGAACCCCCTCCAGTACCCAGAACAGCACAATACCACTAATCAGGATGGAGGCTCTAAAGGAGGTGGGTATATTCTCAAAGAACTCAATGAAAGACCCCTAGCACAAGGAGATTAGGTTCACTACATGTCTAATTTACAAAAAAAGTGATTTTGTGTGATCCATGCTTGTAAAAAACGGACGAGAATACCATGGTCTGAAAAACCTTCAACAGACGAGTCTCATTGTGAACGGGAATTATTAGAAGAATTTCAATCAATAGCCATTTTAAAACGATTTTCCCACACTGATACCAAACCAGTGCCATCCCCCACTGAATAAGCCTCTCTTCGCATCTGGAACGCCTGACCAGAAGGTAGTAAAAGGTGTATAGGCTGCTCTAAAGAAAAAACCCCCTTCTGGTTTCTGGAAGCGGTAGCCTATTCTACCTGATGCCTGAAGCCCGGGATATAAGTTATAGCCAAATTGGTATTCAGGATTTGAAGGGTCTTTGTTATATATTATTGACTCATAGCCATGACTGACCATTAAGCCGGTACCAACTTCTAAAAAATGCTTATGAGTACCAATAAGCCCATTCAACTCCAGAGGTAGGCCAATGCCCCCGGCGTGCCACCAGTACCCCGCGATACCTATCCGTGCCGAGGTATGAAACCACTTGCCCCGATGCAAGAGGCGGTCGTAGTTTAGAGAGAAAGTTCCACCGTTTCCCCCTAGCTCTAAAAACACACTGTTACGGGCGACGGCTGGCATTTCTTCGTTCATTTCCTGAGCATGAGTAAAGTTAAAAAAGGATAGAAAGCAGATGATGATTAAAGTAGTTTTCATGGTAAAGAGAATTTATCGTTTTGTAAAAAAAAATAGCGTTGCGTTTGATTTCCACCCAGTCTTTGTACGCTTTCTGAAGGCTGGGGGAATACAGATGCTAAAAGGTATATGCTTTAGAAAGACCGCCCCACGCTGATGCCAAACCAGTACCATCTTACACTGAATAAGTCTCTCTTCGTATCTGGAATGCCTGACCAGATGGTAGTGTAAGGCGTATAGGCCGCCCTAAAGAAAAAACCTCCTTGCGGTTTCTGGAAGCGGTAGCCTAATCTGCCAATAGCAAGTAAATTCGAGAAATTGGCGTAAATATCCTCGCTAGTGGGAACAGCCGGATCTGCCTTATGAACTATCGGATCTAAACCATGATTATACACAAGGCTCACACCCATTTCCAGAAAATGTTTTTTTCTGCCAAATAAGCCGTTAACCTCCAGTGGAATACCCAATCTACCACCTGCCCACCAGTTATAGTAAATCCCCGCCCGTGCCGAAGTATGAAACCACTTGCCCCGATGCAGGAGACGGTCGTAGTTTAATGAGTAAAGCCCGGCATTGCCTCCCAGTTCTACAAATACACTATGGCGGGCCAGTTTCAGCGCATCTTCTGATACTTCCTGTGCCTGGGCAAAGCTAAATACAAAAATGAAACAGAGTACGGTTAGGATATTTTTCATGGTAATTAGGATTAGAAGACTTCACCAAACTTTCAAAGTTTGGTGAAGTCGGTTTTACTGTGAAGTGGATTTATCGTTTTGTAAAAAAATGGCGTTGCGTTTGATTTCCACCCAGCCTTGGTACTCTTTCTGTAGGATGGGCGAATACAGGTGGTAGAGGTACATGCCAGATGAAAGGCCCGCGCCATCCCAGTCATTCTGGTAATCGGGACTGTGATAGACTTCTTTGCCCCAGCGGTTGAAGATGCGGAGCTGCCATTGCCGGTTTTCTATGTTGGCAATATAGAATGTCTCATTCTGCTCGTCATTGCCAGGTGTAAAGACATTGGGAATAAAGCCGGGACATTCGGCGTAGGCTACTTCAATGGTATCACTGATCAG
>CAZZGE010000076.1:0-18596 GCA_964653665.1 uncultured Porifericola sp.
TGGCTTTGGAGCCAATGGTGTTAATCTCCCTGCCAATTTCCTGAGAGATGAAGCCCAACTTCTTACCATGCACATTTTTTTGGTTCAGTATCTCCAAAAAGTATTCAAGATGATTCGTAAGGCGTACAATTTCCTCGTTGAGGTCAAGCTTTTCTAGGTAATAAATGAGTTCCTGCTCAAAACGGTTTTCGTCGGTCTCTTTCCCAAAATTTTCGTCAACCTGTGTTTTTAGCTTGTCGCGGAGACGCTGGTCACGGATCGGTACCTGTGTTCTGATTTCTGCCAAAGCAGCCTGTATATTGTGGATAGCCCGGAGGAAATCTTGTCGGAGAGCATCCCCTTCCTGTACCCTGAATTGATCGCAGGTGTGTAGAGCTTCTTCTATCACTTTACGTACCGCTTGCCAGGTGTCTTCATCAGTACTCTCCTGCGCTATGGGTAAAAGTACATCGGGAGACTGTACGGCCAATCTGAAAAGATCAGGCGTAGGTGCATTTACCTCTTCAGCTAATTTTTTGTAGATGTGATAATAGGCTTTGAGCAAATCCTGGTTGACAGAAGGCTCCCCGCTTAACTGTCCTTTACCCTGAAAGTCTACGGTAAGTAGCACTTTTCCCCTACCGATCAGCTCCGACAGTAGCTGCCTTACTTCAATTTCCCTGTCTCCGAAGAGTCGAGGCAGCCTGATGCTGGCATCCAAGTATTTTGAATTTAGTGTTTTTACTTCTGCGGTAACATCAAAAAGAGAAGCTTCCTGATGGGCACGTCCGTAGCCGGTCATTGACTTAATCATAGGGCTAACTAATAAATAAAATGGAAAAGATAATATGCTAGCGGGATAATTTCAGTTTGCCTCGGCTTGCGAACTGCTCGTAAAAAAACTGAGCCTGCTTAAGCGTACGTTGCAGGTCATCATTTACTAAGGTGATGTCAAAAGAAGATTCGTACTGTAACTCTGCTTCGGCCTTGGCCATTCGTTGTTGCAGGCTTTCGGGGCTTTCGGTGTCGCGGGTACTCAAGCGCTCTTTGAGTTGCTGCAAGCAAGGTACTTTAACAAATACCGCCAGTGCAGATTCGCCAAAATATTTCTTTAAGTTCACCCCACCCTGGACATCCACGTCAAAAATAACATGCTTTCCCTGCTGCCAGATTCTTTCTATCTCAGATTTGAGCGTGCCGTAGTACTTGCCTTCATAAACTTCTTCCCACTCTATGAAATCTTGTTCACGTATGCAGGTTTCAAATTCTTCGGTTGTCATAAAATAATAATCCCGACCGTTAACTTCGTTGGTTCTTTGGGGTCGGGTACACGCTGAGATAGAAAAACTGAGATTTGAATTTTGCTCAAGTAAATGCTTAACAATTGTGGTCTTGCCTGAGCCGGAGGGAGCTGAAAAGATAAATACTTTTCCCTTGCTCATCTAAGAAGCTTGTTTGATACGATTCCTGATCACGGTCAAGAGCTCTTCAGGAGCTGATAAGCTGCCTAATTTTTGCTTAATGGCCAAACGGAAGGCTGCCTCTTTTTCATAACACTCCAGAATATCTGGCCAGTTCTTCGCGTAATGACGAAAATAATTGGTATCCTTTTCGGTCGCCTCTTTGTCCAGCACCAATGGCAAAAGCTCAATGCAACGTCTGTAATGCGGGCTTTCCTTAGATAAAGTTTCCATAGAGTATGCTAGGTTAAAAATTCCTGCTAATCGCCACTCAATAAACTAAAAAATTTAGTACCCCATGGAATCTGCATAAGATTTAAGCTTATCCTTAAGCAAGTTCCTGGCACGATGCAGTCGCGAACGAACAGTGCCAATAGGAATATCCAATATTTTAGCCATCTCCTCATATGTGAATCCTTCTAAATCACACAGAATGATCACTGTCCTAAAATCAACAGCCAGCGAATTCAGCGCGTTGGATACTTCGTCTCCGATCATATCCTGCACGGCCTCTACTCTTAGGTCTGTCGTAATACTCTCATCAACACCTTCCGAATTATAATAAGTTTCAACTTCCTGATAATCTACCTTGGCAGGTTGCTTACTTTTTTTACGGAAGTCATTGATAAAGCTGTTTTTCAAGATGCGAAACAACCACGCTTTGGCGTTAGTTCCTCGCTGAAATGAATCAATAAAACGAAAAGCTTTTAAGTAGGTCTCTTGTACAAGGTCTTTAGCGTCATCTTCATCGTATGTGAGGCGATACGCAAAGTTGTACATGGAATCTATCTGTGGCAGAAATTCATTATCAAAAATCTCTACTTTCTCCCCTTCACTGTATTTAGGACGCTTTTCTTCAGAGCTTTGCTCACTATGCTGTGAAGTAGCGTCAATATTTTGCTTTTGCTCTTCCGTGGTAGCGTTCTTATTTTCTTTATTGTTAGCCATATGCTAAAATAGTTTATTTCTGCTTTTTCAACGGGTCAAGATTGCGCATTATTTCGTTTACACAGTCAGACATAATATTAAACTTTTGAGACTGTATAAAGTTATGGCAAATCTTAATAACTTTACGCCTTCTTGAAGAATCTAAAGCTTTATAAAAAGTTCTCAACTGAGACACAGAACAAGCTGATTTATGTTACAGAGAGTACAGTCGCTTTTTCTTTTAGGAGTAGCCGTTTGCATGAGCCTTATGCTGGTTTTTGACATCTGGCAGGAAACTAATCTTCAGGATGGAAAACAGGCAGTGCTGGATGCATACTATCTTACTGCACTAGAAACTCCCGCTTCTAATCAAATTCAGGTAAGTTCCGAACAGGATACCTGGGTGATTGCAATTTTTGCTACGCTGGCTGCCATCACTGCTTTTTACGAAATCTTCCGCTACGACAATCGGCTGACCCAGGTCAAGCTGGGTGCACTTAATAGTCTGTTTATGGCAGCCGCCCTCGGGCTATCAGTATACTACAGCTTTGAAGGTGAAACGATGGTCAATGAAACCAGCAACGGGGAGTATGATGTTGGTTTTTTCCTACCCTGTATTGCCCTGGTAATGAATGTGATAGCCAATCGCTTTATCCGCCGCGATGAAAAACTGGTACGCTCAGTAGATAGGTTACGGTAGCCAAAACTCATAACAAAAAATCTCAGGACTGTCCCCTGAGAAGCCTGATCAGGATCAGGCAGTGTCTTATCTTTATGCCTGTCAAGAGACGCTTGTTAATAGACCCTTGTTAATAGACAGACTTTGTTTTCTATTACCCTTCCAGCCAAAGGCGAAAGGCCTTAGCTTTACCCTTGCTGACAATCACATCTTCCTGCGGACGCGGTTGTATCATCAGCTTATAGCGATTACTGAAGTAGGTGTGGATCTGCCCTATGGCGCTCATCTGCAGGATGAACTGCCGGTTTATACGGAAAAACATGTTTGGGTCTAGCAGCTGTTCAAGTTGCTCCAGTGTGTAGTCTAATATGTACTTTTTCTCCTGGTGGGTGTACATGAGTACCAGCTCATTTTCAGTATGAAAGTAGGCGATATCCACGTCGGTCACTGGCAGTAGCTGTTCACCTTTCTTTACCAGGAAGCGCTTTTTGTGCTGCTTACCGCTATGGTTTAGGCTGCCCAGCAGTTTTTCCATCTTCTGCAGTTGGTCGTTTTTAGAAAAACCTTGACGAAACTGCTGGTACTGGTCTATCGCCCGTTTTAATCCCTGCAATTTGATGGGTTTGAGCAGGTAATCTATACTCCGGACGCGAAAGGCCTGTTGGCGTACTCGTCGTAGGAAGTGGTAAAAACGATAGGACTGGAAGTCAGCACCTGTTCGAAAATCTCAAAGCTCAGTCCATCTGACAATTGGATATCCGACAAAATGAGGTCAGGAGCCCGCTGGTACTGTAGCCATTTGACCGAAGCCTCCACACTGTCCAGCACTGCCACTACTTCGGTAGGCTCAGATAGTTCTTCCAGCAGCCGCTGCAGGCGGTCAGCAGCGGGATATTCATCTTCTATAATCAGAATTTTCATAGGCTCTGTTGCATCGGCTCATTCTGGTGATGGAAACGCAGATTATAGCATTTTTTTAGCCCTAAAAACGTGAAATATGTACTAAATTAATAGCTAAAAATAGGTAAATGCTTATTTCTTTGCTTCGCTTCTATCTCATCTTCCGCACCCCTTTGAGGGAAGATCAGGAATAAAGGTCTAGGTAAGATTCCGGGAACAGGTTTAAGATTGTTTTGTGCACCTGCTGTATGTTTAGAACAGCTTCTTTGCCATCCGGGAGCTTTAAAATATGTATTCCCACAAAGCAATGGAATATCCACCGGGCAGTAGGATTAGCGGTAGGTTTTCCTTTTTGATCGGGTACAGTTTGTTTCTGTTCTCTTAGGGCCTTTCTGATTTTGTATTCCAGTAAGCTATAAATAAACAGGCACAATGTCATGACCAATAGCAGTGCCTCTACTCGCTGTGGGCTCTTTACAAAAAATGAAGAGGCTACTACTTCCGGCCAACGTGGCCCGGAATTTTGAGAAAACGAAAGCCTCGTTCTACTGAATGCTGAGCTTTATAGGCAGCAAGCATCTGAGCCTGCTCATGCTGTGAGGCAGCTTTTTCATCTGAGGCTAGTACAAACAGGCTCTGTTGAAATAACTCCTTCTGGCAGGCTGTTAAATCTGTTGCCAGGCTACCAGAAAGGTAATACTCTATCCTTTCAGGTGAGGCATCTTTGGCTGGTTTGCCTTTCTGTGCATAACGTCTGAGCTGCTCTACCCTTACATCCTGAAGTTGCAGATAAGATTGCTTTTTAAGCCACTTATCGGCAGCAGCCAGTGCATCCTGCGGGCAATGGAAAGCCTGCCTGCATAGCTTTTCCCACTCTTTTACCGACCTTTGACTTTGCTTACCAATCTTTCTTATAAAGGTTTTCTGCTCTCGCTTTTGGGCCTGTCTGGAGTAGACCACCAGCCAGTACTGCGCTATATCAGCATAAACGACCTGATGGCCAATAGCAGCATACTCTTCATTAATCCAGTGCATCTCATCCAGGGCTGTCTGGCTGCACAATTCCTTTACCTGATTAACTGTAGCTGGTACCCGGGTAAGCCAATGCATATTGGCTTGAGAAAGCACCGTTAAGGTTTCCTTACTATAGAGCTTGCTGTCAGCTATGATTCTCTCTACGCCTGTTGACTTTAACTCAGAGCCATACCGCTCCAGCGTCTGCCGGAAAGAAGTGCTATCACTATTATTGCCATTTAAAGCCTGCATATGCATAGGAATGCCGGAAAGATGATCAACGATGAGTTGAAGGGCTGCCTGGGGTAAATCAGGCCGGTGATCTTTACTGTGCCCATGAGTTATATGCAGCAGCGTATCAGTTTGTTTTCCACTGTTATAGTCTCCGTGAACATGAAAATTGCTGGAGTCAAGGTGCACATCTTTAGGCTTATGACCTAACTGCTTCATTACTTCTGTAGCTATACTGGCAAACAGACTTGTCACACCATGTTCATAGAGGCTATCCAAAGCTCTGCCCAAACGGTCATCGTTGAGATGTTCTGCTTCTATACCTGCTGCTATGAGTCTATCGACTGGCTTATCTTCAAAGAATTTGCTCACCAGATACAGGCGCTGGTTAACAAAGCCAAGACCATTGAGAATCATGGCTTCCACCGCTTGACCTGTGGTTACATGATGATCCTGACTACGAACCGGTATTAATTTGTCAATCTGTCCGGCTATATTGAATTCTCTACAAACGCCGCTGATAAGACCTAAATGTGCTATTGTCTTGCTTCTATATCCTTTTACCATACTAATTCCGCTTATTGATCGGCACATTAACAGTATTCTCTGTTTTTAAGTTTAAGGGTGCGGAAAGTGAGTTCTATGCGTTGTAACAAAGCCATTTTCATACATGGCTAGGGTTTCAGGAGGCGACCGAAAAAAGCTCAGCCGTACTGATGATCTCTACCTCTTTGGTGCTGAGTAGTGCGTAACGGTTGACGATATTTTCCAGCCCGGTTTTGGTAGATATCTCCAGAATATTCTTTTTCTGCACATTGTTTTCCATCACGATATAGCCGAACCGGTCTGCCGAGATTTTGAGGTCAAGCGGTTTGTCACGGGAAATCACGTTGTGCTCTAGAGCGTTCTCCACCAATATCTGCAGGCTGAGCGGTGCTACCTGTTGTTCCATCACTTCCTATGGTATATCGTGCTGCACTTTCAAGTTTTCACGGAAGCGTATCTTGTTGAGATAGATGTAAGCATAGACAAATTCCAGTTCTTCCCGTAGAACTACGGTTTCTTTCTGCTTGCTCAGCAGTACGTAGCGGTACACATCCGACAACTGCTCCAGGTAAGTCTGTGCGTCTTCATTTTTGGGGTCAATGAGCGCAGCCAGGGTGTTGAGACTGTTGAAGAGAAAGTACGGGTCCTGGCTCTTGAGGGCTTCAAACTGGGAGCGGATATTCTCTTTGGCCAGGGCTTCCGAACGCTGAAAATTTTTCTTCCATTCCTCAAAGAAGTAAGCACCCTCATACACTGACATCACAAAGACTGTAGGAATCATATTCTCCAGCGCCATGAGCGGCCACTCGTGCATCTCACAGACCGGGATGCCCAGCAGAAAGAAAGTATAAGCGATCACCAAGATAGAAGCAAAGGTAAAAATGATGCTAAGCAAAACCTGAACCGTAAGCCTTCTGGCGGTTTGTCCATTGTGCGGAAAGCGACGCCGCATGAACATAATGACGATACGGTTGCCCTCTCAGAGTGTAAAAGTAAAAAGTGAAAGAGACAATGGCTTTCCGGATTACCATCTGCCAGTTGATCAGTTCCTCATAGCTGTAAAAAAGCATGAAGAAGATGCTAAGTAACGGAATGCTGATGAGGCGAAGGGATCTTTCTTTCATGATTTTAAGAGCCAAGCTGAGAGAGCTATTAGCAGTCTCTTTCGTAAAATTAGCGTCACAAGATTTTTGGTTTTGACCTCAGCCTGATTTCAGTAATCCGGCTGAGGTCTCCAGTGGCTGCTTTGTAGGAGCACAAAGCAGTGATGTTTTAAAAAAGCAATCTGTACTGAGGCACCGGGAAGAAGCCGATCTGGTACTGCGTCTGCACGGTATTGGTGCGAGCATTGTAAGTACGGGCAAAATCATTGGCGTTGTTAGTGATATTCTGAAGGTCTACGCCAAACTCATGCGTCAGCTTCGGCTTGTTGATACGGTAGCTTATCTTCAGGTCGGCCCGCAGGTAGTCGCCGAGTTGCTCGGTGAATGCCTCACCTTCTCGCAGTACTTGGTAGCCCAGTTCGGCCGAACGCTCAAAGTCTACCGGCGTGACGCGGTTACCACCCGATGCAGTCAGCTTCATGTCTATGTTTAGCGTGTGCTGCTTTTTCCCAATTTTGAATTCCTTTCCTCCCAGCAGGTTGGCTACGTAGCCTCCGTTAAAAGCGGTACTGCGCCAGATACCATCACTACTCTTGTACTCGGAGCTAAATAGCGAAGTCGTCAGCAGGAAGTAGTAACCCTGGCTGTAGAATTTCTCCAGTGTCAGTTCCAGCCCATAGTTGCGGCCTTCTCCGCCATAGACCAGGAAAGTCTCATCTACTGGGGTAAAATCAGCACCGGCGTTCAACATGGAGAAAGAACCGGGCGTACGCTGAATCGGGGCGTTGCTAATATCCTGGTAGTAGGTTTCTACCTTCATACTGAGGTCGCTACCCAGTTGGTTGTTATAAGACAGTACGTAATGATGGCTGTGGGTAAATTCCAGCTCTTTGTTGGTTTCCAGCATACTGCCGTCGGCCAGCCTGGCCTGTATGAAGTAAGATTCCAGCGGCTGCATCTGGCTGTGTCGTCCGTAGCCGATGCCAATCGTCTGCTTTTTGCTCAGTTCGTATTCTAGGCCTGCTCTCGGGCCTATTGCCTGGGCACCGCTTACTTCAAAATGCTGGTAATTAACTCCGCTGTTGAGCGTCAGGCGGTCGCTGAAGCGGTGTTGCCACTGGGCGTACACCTGGGTGAGCAGGCTGCTGCCCTGGGTATTCCGAAGTGTCCTTTCATCTCCGGGCACGAGTCGTTCGTTGACCAGGTCAAAATCATAGAGGTCTATGATGGTACCGGCAGAAACTGTGTTTCGAGCGTTAAATTTTTTGTTGAACATCAGGTGTGCTGAATACTTATTATTGATAAAATCAGCACTTTCATTAGGAATCGGGCTGCGGTCTTCTACGCTGAGCGAGTCGCTGCGAAACTGCTCCTCCTGCCGGGAAGTGGCCAGTGATAATTTGTAGTAGGTCGTTGGGTTAAAGTAGAATTAAAAGTCAGGTCCTGGTATTCGGTAGTAGCAGCCCCGGTACCAAAGTCTATACCCACTGCCTGGAAAGCACCCAGGGTAGAGTAGCGGTAGTTGGCGATGTAAGAAGCTTTAGAATTTTTGGAAAATGGCCCTTCCGCCCCCATTTCAAAGCCGTTGAATCCCATTTGCGCCAGGTACTCTCTTTTTTCGTGGTTGCCACTGCGTAGCTGTAGGTCAAAAACACCCGCCAGCGCATTGCCGTATTCAGCCGGAAAAGCAGCAGTT
Source organism: uncultured Porifericola sp. (assembly GCA_964653665.1). Taxonomy (GTDB): domain Bacteria; phylum Bacteroidota; class Bacteroidia; order Cytophagales; family Cyclobacteriaceae; genus Catalinimonas. The sequence continues at coordinate 8,536 of CAZZGE010000076.1, forward strand.
AGAAAGTCAGATTTGTCCAGCACATTGTAGTTGAGCAGACTGACCGGGCCACCGGTGGCACTCAGCGAGCCATAGTGGCTGGGGTTAGGAATGTTGATACCTTCCAGCCGCCACAGCAGACCGCTGGGTGAGTTGCCGCGAATTACGATGTCGTTACGGTCGTCGTTGTTAGCAGCAACACCGGCAAAGTTGGCCGCCATACGGGCCGGATCGTTGCGGCTTCCGGCGTAGCGACCAGTCTCTTCCAGGTTAAAGGAGCGCGAGCTTACAGTAGTCAGCTCATTGTTGGTCGCCGTCTTTTCGGGTGTGGCTGTGATAACAATTTCTTCTCCCATCAGGATACTTTCTTCCAGTTTGATATTGAGCACCGCCTCTTTGCCGGAAGTCACCATTACATTAGGAACAGTCCGTTCTTCATAACCCATAAAGCTGATTTTGAGCGTATGTCGGCCAGTTGGTACATTGTTAAGCCGGTAATAGCCTTCTGCATCGGTAGCCGAGCCAATAAGCGGATCAGAGCCTAACAAAATGACGTTGACCCCGGTCAGAAGAAAATCTGACTGCGTATCTACAATCTGTCCGCGTACGTTGGAGGTGATCTCCTGCGCAATGGCTGGCAAAGTAAAGAAGCTGACGATTAAAATATGGATGAGCTTTTTCATGTGGATGCTTGGTTTGCGTTTTACATGCACCCAACTTGGGAAGGAAAGCAGGGACAAAAATATTTAGCCGGGTGAACGGGAAGGATTTCGGGGTGAATGGGAATGAAAACAGGCTGACAGAAATCCATCTTAGCTGACAAGCTGTCAGCGAACTATGTAAGATTGACCCGAATCTGCGGCTGGAACAACTTTTGACCCCGCTCCGTCAAAAAGTATACACCTAAAGCCAAATCACTATGGTAGAAGAAAAAGGTACGATATCCATCAATACCGAGAACATATTTCCCATTATCAAGAAATACCTGTACTCGGATCACGAGATTTTCCTTCGTGAGCTGGTCTCCAACGCAGTTGATGCGACGCAGAAGCTGCGCCGGCTGGCATCCATGGGGGAGTACAAAGAAGACCTGGGTGATCAGAAGATCAAAGTCAGCATTAACAAAAAGCTTAAAACGATCACCGTTAGCGACCGCGGCATCGGCATGACGGCCGAGGAGGTCAAGAAATACATAAACCAGATCGCTTTTTCCGGCGCTACAGAGTTTATCCAGAAGTATAAAGACAAAGGAGAAGACAAACAGATCATTGGTCACTTTGGACTGGGTTTCTACTCTTCTTTCATGGTAGCCGACAAGGTGGAACTCTTCTCCAAGTCTTACCAGGAAAACACCGAAGCCGTGCGCTGGGTATGCGATGGCAGTACCGAGTTTGAGATCACGGATACGGTGAAAAAAGATAATGGTACTAACATTGTACTGCACATCAACAAAGACTCAGAAGAGTTTTTGGAAAAAGAGCGCCTTCAGGGCATTCTTAATAAGTACTGCAAGTTCCTCCCAGTAGAAATTGAGTTTGACGAAAAGGTAATCAACAACCCGGCTCCCCTCTGGACCAAAGCACCTACTGACCTGACGGATGAAGATTACCTCAATTTCTATAAAGAACTGTATCCTTTTGCCGAAGACCCACTTTTTTGGATTCATCTCAATGTAGACTATCCGTTCAACCTAACCGGCGTACTCTACTTCCCCAAGATCAAGAAGGATTTTGAACTGAACCGCAACAAAATTCAGCTGTATTCCCGGCAGGTGTTCATCACCGACGAGGTCAAGGATGTGGTGCCCGAGTTTCTGATGCTGCTGCACGGAGTCATTGATTCGCCCGATATCCCGCTCAACGTATCACGGAGCTACCTGCAGTCGGACAGCAGTGTGAAGAAGATCAACAACCACATCACCAAAAAGGTAGCCGACAAGCTCTCAGAACTCTTCAAAAAAGACCGTAAGGCTTATGAGGAGAAGTTTGATAACATTGGCATCTTTGTAAAATACGGGATGATATCTGAGGATAAATTTTATGACAAAGCGCAGAAATTTGCCCTCTTCAAGAATGCCGAGGGTGAATATTTTACTTTTGAAGAATATCGCGAAAAAGTAGCTGCCCAGCAAACCGATAAAAACGGCTCGGTGACTTATCTTTACACTACCGATCCGCAAAAGCAGGACACTTTTGTGCAGGCAGCTAAGAAAAAGAGCTACGACGTACTGCTGCTGGACGGCCCGATTGACAGCCACTACATCAACATGCTGGAGCAAAAGCTAGAAAAAACTACACTTAAGCGTGTGGATGCAGATACTACTGACAAACTGGTAGAAAAAGACGAAAATATAGAAAGCGTTCTTTCTGAAAATGATCAGAATACGGTAAAAGACGTTTTTGAGAAGGCTATCAATAACGATTCAATGACCGTAACCGTTGAGTCTATGTCGCCTGATGAGCTGCCGGTGGTGATTACGCTACCCGAATTCATGCGCCGTATGAAAGACATGGCAGCCATGGGAGGCGGTATGGCGATGATGGGCGATATGCCCGATCAGTACTCAGTAGCGGTGAACGGTAACCACCCGCTGATGGACAAGATCCTGAAAGCCGAGAGCGAAAAGAGAAAAGAGCAACTGGCGCGACAGGCGGTTGACCTGGCCAAGCTATCACAGAATATGCTGGAAGGTTCCGATCTCACGCACTTCATCAAGCGTAGTTTGGATGTAATGGCCGAATAATTTATAGTTAGAATAAAATGAAAAGCTTATAAATAACTCACCCCGCTACAGCGGGGTGAGTTATTTATGATGGTTAGGAGCTGGCACTTCTGAAACCAGGTCAGTGGGCTTAGCGATTGGCTTTTTGTACAAATTTATGTGCTTGATATTAAGGGCTACTTCCTGCTGTTTTTTTCTTTCTTACTCTGTAGCCTACTTACAACCAACACCCTGATCGATATCGTGTGCTAATGACAGTTTCTGATTGTCGGGTGACTAACGTGCGTCTTTCAGGGAGATACATTCAGCATATCTTCTTTTTCCTTGAGCTTTTTTAGGTTCTCCAGCATATCATCCGCCATACCTTTCAGATTGTACTCCGGCAGCCATTGCCAGTCTTCTCGGGCTTGAGAATCATCAATACTGTTGGGCCAGCTTTCAGCGATCTGCTGGCGGAAGTCGGGCTTATAGCTTATCTTGAAAGAAGGAGTCATGGCTTTGATCACCTCAGCCATATCAGCTGGGGAGCTACTAAAACCTGCCAGGTTATAGCTGGAGCGAACGCTGATCTTGTCCACATCAGCTTGCATCAGTTCTACCGTTGCTCTCACCGCATCAGGCATGTACATAAGTGGTAGGGTGGTATTTTCTGTAAGGAAGCACCTGTAGGGCGTCTTATCCAGCGCTTTGTGGAAGATATCTACTGCAAAGTCGGTAGTGCCCCCGCCAGGCCGGGCTTTGTAGCCCACCAGTCCGGGATAGCGAATACTGCGCACGTCTACACCGAACTTATTAGCATAGTAGGCACACAATCTTTCCCCGGCCAACTTGCTGATACCATACATGGTTGCCGGAGAAGTAATGGTTTCCTGGGGCGTATGCTGTTTGGGAGTGGTAGCACCAAATACAGCGATAGAGCTTGGCCAGAAAACCTTACTAACCTTACCATCGCGAGCCAACTCCAGCACGTTCATCAGTCCTTCCACATTAACCTGCCAGGTAAGTACTGGGTTTTGCTCACCTTTGGCAGACAGGATAGCTGCCAGCAGATAAACTTCCCTGATTTCATGTTGAGCAATTAGTTGTGCGATTTTATCCTTGTCCAGCACATCCAGTGGCTCGAAGATACTGTTACTCTTTTTGGGGAGATGAATATCGGATGCAATCACATGCTCGTATCCGTACTGATCCTGCAAAGAAGTGGTCAGTTCTGTGCCCAGTTGTCCGTTTGCTCCAATGACCAGAATATTTGTTTGTTTACTCATATCAGTCTTTACTAGCTGGCTGGCTATCTACTTTTTCAGAGGTCATTAATTTTCCGTTTAGCCAAATAAAATTAAGCATATGCTAATTATTGAACGCAAAAATACGAAATTTACAAAGCCTTTCTCTACAGGAGACGTGAAATTATTCTTTCAGGATTGACGTTGCTAAAGCAGCATAGTTAACGCACTCATAAATATTTACATCCATGTACGAAACACTAAAACCTGCACTGGAGAAAAAGCTGGCCGAGATTAAAGAAGCCGGTTTGTATAAAAACGAGAGGGTAATCACCACACCACAGGGAGCTGTCATCAAGACGACTACTGGCAAAGAGGTCATTAACTTTTGCGCAAACAATTACCTTGGTCTTTCTGCCCATCCCCGTGTGCTGGAAGCCGCCAAGCAAACCATTGATACGCACGGTTTTGGTATGTCTTCGGTACGCTTTATCTGTGGTACTCAGGATATCCATAAAACACTGGAAAAAAAGATTTCAGAATTTCTGGGTACGGAAGATACTATTCTGTATGCCGCGGCTTTTGACGCCAACGGAGGCGTTTTTGAACCTTTATTGGGGCCAGAAGATGCTATCATTTCTGATGCTCTCAACCACGCCTCTATCATTGACGGGGTACGGCTCTGCAAGGCACAGCGCTTACGCTACCATCACAACGACATACAGGACCTAGAAGAAAAACTCAGGGAAGCTCAGGGAGCTCGCCACCGGATCATAGTGACCGATGGCGTATTCTCCATGGACGGCACCATTGCCCAACTGGATAAGATCTGTAACCTGGCCGATAAGTACAAAGCCCTGGTGATGTCAGATGAATGTCACTCTACCGGTTTTATTGGCAAAACTGGTCGGGGCGTGCACGAATACTGTGATGTGATGGGGCACGTAGATATCATTACAGGAACGCTGGGCAAGGCGATGGGTGGTGCTTCCGGTGGCTTTACTGCTGCCCGCAAAGAAATTGTAGACATGCTGAGGCAGCATTCACGTCCGTACCTCTTCTCCAACACCTTGGCCCCTTCTATTGTGGGAGCTTCTATCGCTGTGATAGATTTACTTTCCGAAACCACTGAATTACGCGATAAGTTGGAAGACAACACTCGCTACTTCCGTGAGCAAATGACGGCGGCGGGTTTTGATATCAAGCCAGGTGAACATCCTATCGTACCAGTGATGCTGTATGATGCCCCGCTGGCGCAAAAGTTTGCCGAAAAGCTACTGGAAAAAGGTATTTATGTGATCGGCTTCTACTACCCAGTGGTACCCAAGGGACAGGCGCGTATCCGGGTACAGGTGTCGGCAGTTCACGAAAAAGAGCATCTGGACCAGGCTATTCAGGCTTTCAAAGAAGTAGGTGAAGAGTTGAGCGTACTTGCTTAGTATTTACCCGCTGGCCTGTGCACTCGTGTAGCTAAGCTGTAAAAACCTTTTTTTCACCTCCTTGCCAAAGCAATTGCTGCGGCGAGGGGGTGTTTTTAGTTTACCCAGTACAAGTAAATATCTTCTATAAGCATACCGTTTACTACAATTCCTGAAAACCTTCCTGACATTTCTTTTCCCATTTTCACTACTGTACGGAGATGTTTGTTTAACTCCTGATCGGGACTGATGACGGAAATAGCATCAAGAGGTAGATCAATGTGCTCTCTGTTTTGATTTAACAGCTCTAGAATTTTTCATACGTTTTCCTCCTTCCGTATTTATCAATATCAGGAGTGGCAAGCATAAGTCTCCACTCCTGTATCTAGGGTAAAAAAGCCAGAAAGCGCTCAAAATTTTCATACCAGAATTATCCAGTAAATTGATTACCTTTTTTCCTTCCTCTATGTCTATGTTTACCAGTGTTTTCTTATCCATGGCATAGCTCAATTTGTTCGTTGACAAGTGAATAATACAAATCTATTGCATCAAACTCTGAACTCCTTTTATAGCGACTGGTTTCTGACCAGTCCCTTACTACCTGCCAATTTAGCTTAAACCCTTGGCTTTCTTGTATTTGTAGTCTTAGTTCCGGCTCAAGACCTGCTACCCTGATCAGTTTCTCAATATCGTACGTATGACTATCTATAACTACTTTCTTATCAGGAAAATCGTATTTCCTGATATTCTTCGCAATGCAGGCTTTAAGAGCGCACTCAACTGCGTAACCACAGAGGTAATAAGCACCATCATAAAGACCTTATCTAATAAAGCCTTCGCTTCTTTTAACCTTATTAATGCCAAGTCCTGTAAATCTTTCCTGTTCATGATTCACTTCTCATAAGCCTTTTCCCCAGCGCGGACGGGAACGTTCAGTATATTTTCCCGGGGGGGAAGCGGGCAGCTGAAACTGGCATTGTAGGCACAGTAAGGATTGTAGGCCTTATTAAAGTCCAGTTCTAAACTCTTACCACCGGTGCGGGGAGGCATTTCAATATCTAAGTAGCGACCACCGCCGTACGTTTCTTCTCCGGATGTAGCGTCTGCAAAGGGCAGAAACAACATGGTCTGTGATTCAAACGGCTGCAGTAATAACAGGCGCTGTGGCTGTCCGTTCAGCTCAAAATCAGCGTAAGCGTAGCGAATGAACTTTTTTTCCTCACCAGTGGAGGTAGGCATCTGTAATAGCTTCTGGCTCTGAATAGGCGTGAGTCGGGCTCTCACCTTGTATGCCGGATCGGGTGCATAGTATTCTAGACCGTTAAACGCTATACTATCCGGGGCAAAGGGCGATTCTTGGTTGGAGCGCATAAACCCTGCTGTTCTCTGTCTCTCTTCCCGTATTCTCTCAATATATTCTTCCTCAGTCTCACCACCCTGCAGACTGTAAATCACACTGATGCTAGCCACCAGTATGACGATAATTGTTAAAAACTTTTTCATAGTATAGGTTGATCTTTAAAGCCTTTATAAAAACGGCTAAAGTGAAGATTTGTGTTCAACAAACTTTCTAATGTAAAGAAAAACTCACACCCAAGTGTAGCCTGGTCTACAACACGCCCTCGTCAGCAAAGCTGTAGTATGCATGATCGGTAAAGATGAGGTGATCCAGTACTGGTAGATCCAGGCTTTTTCCAGCCTCTTTGAGCTTACGGGTAAGTTGTAGGTCAGCCTGACTCGGCGTAAGGTTTCCGGAAGGATGGTTGTGCACAAGAATAATGGAACTGGCCAGCTTATCCAAGGCCCTTTTATATATTACCTTAGGGTCAGCCACCGTACCGGAGACGCCTCCCTCGCTGATAAGTTCCGGCCGGATGACTATATTAGCCCGATTGAGGAGGATGATCCAAAACTGCTCTACTACCTGGTCGAGCAGGTAGGGCCGCATGATGCGGTAGGCATCTTCAGAGCAGGTGATTTTCTCTTTTTTGAGGGGCTCGCTGGTTTTCCTCCGTCTGCCCATTTCCAGTGCACTGACAATGCTGATGGCTTTGGCTTCGCCTATACCTTCAAACTTCTGCAGGTCTTGTACCGAAAGTTTGGCCAGTTCGTTCAGGTTATTTCCGACACTGGCCAGAATCTCTTTACTCAGGTCTACTGCACTTTTTTTTCGCGTGCCAGAGCCGATTAAGATCGCAATGAGTTCGGCATCAGTAAGAGCAGTACGCCCCTTGAGGAGTAGCTTTTCACGTGGGCGGTCTTCTTCTGCCCAGCTTAGGATTCCTCGTTCTCTTAACATTTAGATGGTTTGTTGCATTTACTCTAATCCACTAAAGGCATCAAATCCGAAGGAAAAGTCAAGCCTTACTTCCGGATAAGAAATTCGTTCATCGTTGAATTGCTGTACATGGGAACTCATATATCCAGCTTCATGGCCACTTTATTTATCGGGCGATATACCACTCCAGCTGATAATTTGGTGAACCGCCCGTCATCGGTAATGCCCGCTTCATTGTCTTCACCAAAGGCCTTATTAGCGATCACTTCGGGATTGTAGAGTTCATCGTAAAATACGTAGGGGACAAACTGCCCGACATCCGACTGTAAACTATAGCTAAGGCGGGTATAAAACGTATGGGCAGCGTAATTAGCTTCAGTAACTACATCATTGGTAGTTAATTCGGCATTGGGCTTACCAGCGTTAGCTCCCAAAAAGCGATCTCGCTGCGTTTGGTGAATACCTGCTTCACGTACCATCGTAAGCACACTTTCGGCATTACGGATGGCATTATGTTCAGTACGCCAGAAAGCTGAGTGTATTAAAAATCGGTTAATTCGCTTTTCGACGAATCCACCGAAAACGGCAAATTGATCACCGTCCATCCAAGGCAAAATACCACCCCGAGCCGGTCCCTCGCCGAAACTTACGGTAGAAGTAGCATTTTGACCATTAATGCTCGAGGAGTACCCTGAAGTACCAACGATGATACCCTGCTTGTCCGACCGGTAGCGAAAGTCCCATCCAAGTGGAATAACATCTTGGGAGCTACCTCCTTCAACCCGTGCACTGGTGAGTGCATACATAAATTTGCCCTGGCTCAGTAAGCGCTCGCCGTGCAGCATGAGATTGGTGGTTCGGGTTAAAAAAAGGTGATCTGTATCGAATAATTCAGGGGGCTCGATGCCTACAAAGGTGGGTATCTGATCCAGTCTTTCGTTGTACAGCCCAAACTGGCGGTACATTTGGCCTACTCGAATTTGCCAGGCGTTGGATAGCTTAAAATTTCCGTAAGCTTCCCGTACCTCAATAGCTCCGTCGTTGTAAGCTAAGTTGAAGAATACCCCAATATTTTTTGAGAGATTGCCTGAACCGTAGAGATGAAAATTCTGAACCGGAGACCATGAGATGGGTTCTGAAGCGGTGACCGTCTGATTCTCTCCATTCACTGAGGGGACATTCATCACCTTTTCTACATTGGCATTAATAAAATCGTATAGCATGAACCGGTAGTCGTACAGCTTGATGCCTAGTAGTTCTTCTAGTGAGAGATCAAATATGCCCAAATCTTCCTCTTCTTGCTGTATTTCCTGTGCCCAAAGAGTAATTGAACTGAATAAAATGGCAATGCAGATTACTGCGAATTTCTTTTGCATGGCTAACTGATTTATTTTGCCAGCAAAAGAAGTAGTATTATGTGACCAGACAAGTGTGAGTAATTTTCGTAGTGTAAGGTTGAAGTCTACGAATTGGAAAACGGATCATTGTCTTTTACCAGATGATAAATCGTTCACCGAGAACAAGCTTAGAAGCTAGATTTTGTCTAGTAAAATCTATACAAAACAAAAAAGCCTCATGCTTTCTTTGCATAAGGCTTGTAAATATCTATGTCGTAAGCTATTAGCTCAGTTCATTCACGTGCTTGGCCAGTTTCGCCTTCTTGTGTGCGGCGTTTTTCTTATGAATGATGTTTTTCTTGGCCAGTTTATCTAGCATGGAAGATACCTTCTTGTAAAGTTCTTCGGCTTCCGCTTTATCAGTCGTATTCCTCAATTTTTTGACAAAAGTACGAGAAGTTTTCAACTGGTATCGGTTTCTTTCACGTCGGGTCGCAGTTGAGCGAATACGCTTTAGTGCAGATTTATGATTTGCCATTGCTAAATAAATGTTTCTTCAGTATAGTTAACAGCAATTAATTGCTCAAAGTTTAAAGGATTGCAAATGTATGCTTATTCTCCGGAATAACAAAAGCGCTAAGCGAAACTGTACGTTATTTCTTGGGTTAGTACATGACTTGATCGGGTGTAGCGACACCACAGATGAGATGCTAGCGAGAATCCTTTCTTTATGATTTGGAGAGACTTATTGTAAATTGCAAACGTAAACCTGAGACCTTATGAATTATCTGGATAGTTTGAACGAACCGCAGCGGCAAGGAGTCATTAATACAGAAGGCCCTACCATGATCATCGCTGGTGCAGGTTCCGGAAAAACAAGAGTTTTAACGTACCGGATTGCCCATCTCATCCAGGGAAAAGATATAGATCCGTTCAACATACTGGCCCTCACCTTCACCAATAAGGCGGCCAAGGAGATGCGCGACCGCATTGAGAGCGTTGTAGGCACCGAAGCTCGTAACTTATGGATGGGGACTTTCCATTCTGTTTTTGCGCGTATCCTCCGGGCCGAAGCCGGTAAAATCGGGTACAAGAATAACTTTA
>CAZZGE010000077.1:0-18560 GCA_964653665.1 uncultured Porifericola sp.
TACCAGCGATACCACGAGTTCGTAGTCACCAGCAGGGACATTTGTAATGCGGAATTCACCGTCAGAATCCGTAGTGGAACCATAGCCAGTCCCTTGTAGTGCAACATTCGCGGTTACCACGCCCTGTCCGTCAGAGGATTCGGTGACTTTGCCATAAATCATTCCTCGTCCCTGGGCAAAACCAAAAGCAGGAAGTAGGCATAGCGTTAAAAAAAGCAGTGTAAAGTTTCTCATTATTTTAATTTAATTAGACTGAATAAAAATAAAAATGTGAAACTATAAAGTCTATAAAGTAATTCAAGCCCGATTCATAGTAATTTTAAATAATACAGAAAAATAGCCATAAAAAGCTATGATGGATTGCTATAAGTAGGGTAGCTAATAACTTCTTTAAGCATTATAAGTAACCTTACAAGGCACTTATTTCTACCCCGGTGTAAGGTATTTCTTAGCAAGTAATGCACTGGCTTTATTGCAGAGCGATTAGAAAATAAATTGAAAATATCTATACAATCCAGCCCCATTATGTTGGCCGGGATGACTGCCATCAAACAGCGTTTGTTTCACTTCATGACCACTTTTTTATTGAAAGTCACTATTTAAGCTTACATTAGTGACATCAAGTTCTTTGCTTAATTTCTTGGTCAAAACGACTCAGGTCCCCGACGGAAGAAGGGGGTTAATAGGGAAGCGGGTGTCAATCCCGCGCTCACGCGCAACTGTAACCCTTATCTCGGGCATTGCCTCGGGATAGTTTGTTCCGGTCTATTTCGCCATTGTCTACGCAAGCAGGTGAGAAGGCAGACAGGAATCAGGTAAGCCAGGAGACCTGCCTTTGCTGTTCCCGCTAACACGGGAGTTTGACAATGCTTTCGCGATAAAAAGTAGCGTCGGATACATTCTTTTCCTTCACAAGACAGCTATGTCCACTGACTGAAGAACTATTACCGTACGCCATTTATAAGGCATTGTGAAGTTGAGCTAAAGGGCTTTTAACAAATGTTTCATTTATTAAAAGCTTTAGCATGAAAACCCACAATCTAGGCTACCCCAGAATCGGTAGCCGCCGAGAACTCAAAAAAGCCTGTGAGCACTATTGGGCTAGGAAAATAACCCGGGAAGCCTTGCAGGATGCTGCCTGGCAAATCTGTATCCAAAACTGGCACTTGCAACAGCAGGCAGGTATTGATCTCATTCCTTCCAATGACTTTTCGTACTAAGATCAGGTGTTGGATATGGTTCTCAACCGGGGCTGTACCCCAACGCTATCACACCCTGGTGAACGATAGTGCCACTTCAGCCCTGGATCTTTACTTCGCCATGGCCAGGGGCTACCAGCAAAATGGGCTGGACCTTACCGCTATGGAAATGACCAAGTGGTTTGACACCAACTATCACTACATAGTACCTAAGTTTACCAAAGATCAATCCTTTACCCTTTTTTCCGATAAGATCTTTGATGAATTTAAAGAGGCTCAGTAAATGGGTATCCTCAGCAAGGCCGTTATGGAGATGTATGGCGCCTGGCGCCCATGACGGTGGATTGGTCCTCCTTTGCCCAGTCCCTCACCGATAAGATTGTGAAAGGTATGCTCACCGGTCCGTTAACCATTCTGCAGTGGTCGTTTGTAAGGAATGATCAACCCCGTGCTGAAACCTGTACGCAGATTGCCCTGGCCATACGTGAGGAGGTTGCTGACCTGGAGAAGGCCGGGATCAAAGTTATACAGGTAGATGAGCTGGCCGTCAGGGAAGGCTTGCCGCTCCTTAAGGCCGATTGGCAACAGTACCTTGACTGGGCCGTCAGGGCCTTTCGGATTACTACCAGCGGAATCCGCTACCAGACCCATATCAATACACACATGTGCTACTCTAAATTCAACGATATGATTGACAGCATAGCGAAAATGGATGCGGATGTCATCACCATTGAGTGCTCTCGTTCTCAAATGGAACTACTGAATGCTTTTGCAGACTTTGCTTATCCGAATGAGATCGGCCCCGGCGTCTATGACATTCATTCGCCACGGGTTCCCTCAAAAGAGGAAATAGAAAAGCTGCTGGAAAAAGCCAGGCAGGTAATCTCGCCTGAGCAACTCTGGGTGAATCCTGACTGCGGCCTGAAAACCCGCGGATGGGAAGAAACCCGGCTTGCCCTCAGAGCCATGGTTGGCGCTGCCGGCAGGCTGCGGCAGTCGATAAAAGAATCAGTAAGTTAGCAAAACTGAAAAACCGGTAGGGCACTTTGCCCTACCTTTAAATCATATGCCTAAACACGAAGAGATCAATTGCCCGCGCTGTGGTACTCCGTTTGAATGTAAAATGGGTTCTATTCTACAGTGTCAATGCCAGCAGGTGCGCTTGTCAGAAGAAGAGAGCTACTATGTGTATTTCAAGTATGACGACTGCTTGTGTACTACCTGTCTTACCCAACTGCAACAGGAGTTTCGTCAAAAACAAAGAAGGAGGTAGGGCAAACGTATCAAGCATTGAATACCATTCAATACAAACAGTAGCCTCCTAATATACAGGCTCTCCAAAAGTTCAGGAAGGGAGGTGATTTTGTTGCTTTTGTCTGGCAGTTTGGCTTGTCCTTGGCACACACGGTTCTCACTCATCCAGGTGCTTAAAATATACAAGCCATTATTGCCTTCGCTACCCGGGCATGCCCCTTTGATCTTTTTACCGTCTTGGAAAACCTACTTTTCTAAGGGTATCCAGTAGGACTTCTCCCGTCTTCAACAAGCGCTTTTCCTAAAGCCTCGGACTCCACTCGCTGTAGAACTCTATCAAACGTATCGTGCGTTGACCCTCTGGTAACTTCCGCAAATTACTGAGCCAATCATGACGCTGATGAGCGAACTGCTCCATATCATCAAATTTCTCCCCGTTACGGATCAACGTGCTCAAAGCAATAAAAAGAATATCTGACAACTTATAGGTACAACAGTAAACTACCCGTGAATCTGGAACCCCAGAAAGAAATCTTGAATGCTTTTTCTCATCCTCAAAGATAACAGTACGCTACCTTTGCCCACTTGATGCTTTTGCCCTGATCCAGATCCTGCTTAAAGGTTTCCTCATATGAGCTTAGCATAAGTAAATCAAAGGAAGAGGTCAGAAGGTCATTTCTTACTTCACCTCATCGGTATTGCCGCGCTCCAGTATCCGGCCCTCTGCGGTACCAAACAGCTTTTTGATTTTCTGTTTGGCCGCACCGCTGCATATCATCACCAGGTAGTCGCCTTCTTCTATGCATACACCTTTTGAAGGATTTTTCAGCAGTACCCGCTTACCGTCCTTCTTCTTATTGATCCCCACCAGTATACAGTCGTGCTCAACTTTCAGGTCAATGTAAGAATCTAGGTAGTCTTTATTGAGATAGGGATTCTGTGATCCAACACTAAACTCCAGTAAGTCATAATCTTCACCTTTCAGGGCGGTCGTCATAATGGACTCTGTTACGATGGCCACATCCGGCTCAAAGGTATAACTGGCCACCAGGCGGGAGGCAATTTCAGTTTTGGAAACGACGTAGCGGACACCAGCTGCAGCGAAAGTTTCCTTAAGGCTAGGGTTGCTTAACGACACTACATAATTCAGGTCAGAGAATTTTTTCTTAAGGTTGAGCAGATAGATCAGCACTTCTGTATCATCCGGAAAGTTGATAAAGACGGTGGCTGCGTGCGCTATATTGGCTTTGTAGAAGGCATCCAGATTACTGTAGTCGGTATACAGGACAAAGACCTCTTTATTAAAGTATGCTTCGTGGATGAGGTCTACTGTAGCTTTATCATTAACGATGATAGCCACCTGCTTGCCAGAACCAACCACTTCGTCTACTACCTGTTTGCCGAATTTGTCCCAGCCGATGACGATGATGTGATGTTCAAAATTTGTTCCCAAGAATCCGAGTCGTTTTTTCTCCAAGTATACGGAATATTGATTCGTAGCCTGGCCAATAAGATAACCGATGATGCTTACACTACCTATAATAAACACCAAACCTACGATGCGCCCAAAGAGGGATACGGGATAGTAATCACCATAGCCTACCGTGGTGAGCGTGACGATGGTATACCAAAAAGCGTCAGGCAGATTATTAATATTACTATGCTGCTGCCCGCTTTCCGCCAGATAGAGCAAATAGGTGATGATCGTGTAAGCCGCCAGGGCCGCCAGGATGATAAATAAATTTCTTTGTCGTTTGGAAGCCAAAGTTTTCTGTTAGCAGAGAACAACGAATGCTCATCTAAATTTGTAATCTTCAATCCAATTGTTGGGCATCAAAGCTAAGTACTGCTTCTTCTGCTGCATCCACTGTAAAGCGTAGTTGTATCGGGTTGCAACATACCTCACAATCCTCAATGTAAGCCTGTTCAGGCACCGAAACATCCAGCAGCATAGATATCTGCGCCAGGCAGTACGGACAAAAAAAGAAATGCTCAATCACGGGAAATCATTGATTTAATAACGTAACAATTAATTAATTCAAAAGCGATATCAAAAGTGCCTCGGTCTGATGATTTCGCTTAGAATGATAGCCTTGCGCGTACTTTCTGCATTCCTGAGGGATTTTCCAATACTAGCTGCCGTATTTTTTTTCTTCTTGCCTAACTTTACTTTCTTCACTTCCAGCCGCTTGCTGCTAATGTCCTGATCAAGATCAATCTTATCGCTAATACTACGACGAGAGCCTTCAGCCGGTTGTATTGACCGGCTAAACGAATCACCCTGATCTTCTTGCTTCTGCCGGGTACCTTTAGGCTTACGCTCAGCAAAAGGATGCTCATAATCATCCTCCACTTCTTCCTGAGCTTGCCCTTGCTCCTGAACCCGACGTTCCATGACGCTTTCACCGGTCAGTTCTCGCAGTATTTGCTTAAAAGTACTGGGTTCCTCTTCTGGTTCCTCCCGTCGGTTTCGTGTCTCCGGCTCGTCGGGAGAATCCACTTCGGGGCGTCGTCTGGGCTTACTGCCTTCCCTGCGACCGGACTCTTCTTCTACCTGCTCCCTGGACTTGCGAGTCTCAGCCTGTTGTTTCTTTCGTCTATTGAGCAGGTTGGAGATCAGCGAAAAAAGAGCTAGCAGGGCAAAAAGTATGATCTGGGTATAGTCTTCCATGTTTCTTCAGGTTCAGGGGATAAAGATAGCATTATCTGTAAGAATGCATAAATCTAAAAGGATGCACAGCGAAGGCTTTTATCAAAACCACAGTGTGACTTTATTGGCACGTATTACTGTAAAAGTAAACTTTCTTCTCATTTGTCATTTGCGTCTGCTGACCTTCAGGTACGACTTGTTTTACAAAAAACTTTAATATTTGTGATAATGTACATCAGTCAATCCACATGACAAACCGTCATGCAAAAAAAGATGGTCTATGTTTCAAATATTCACACCGTTCATTTTCAACTAATCGTAATTAGTGATTTCGTTAAAATAATAACATCATGTTATTAGTGTTAGAGTCAATAGAAAAAAGTAGCTCTTATTCCGGGAAAAGTGCTTTTTTTAAGCCATTTTTAGCCAAGCATTTTTCAATATTATTGTTAAGTTTGTCGCTTTCTCGCAGAAGATTATATGCAGCTAACACGACTAGAGATTAAAGGCTTTAAGAGTTTTGCCGACAAAGTAATCATCAACTTTGATAAGGGGATTACCGGCATTGTAGGTCCGAACGGGTGTGGCAAATCCAATGTCGTAGATGCCATCCGCTGGGTGCTGGGTGAGCAAAAGACCCGCATGCTCCGCTCCGACAAAATGGAGAACATCATCTTCAACGGCACCAAAAAACGTAAGGCCACCCAGATGGCCGAGGTTTCCCTGACCTTTGACAATACCAAGAACCTAATTCCTACTGAATATACGCAGGTCACCATCACCCGCCGCTACTACCGCTCCGGTGATAGCGAGTACCTGCTCAACGGTGTTACCTGCCGCCTGAAGGATATTACCAATCTTTTCATGGATACCGGGATCGCTTCCAACAGCTACGCCATCATTGAGCTAAAAATGGTGGACGAAATCCTGAACGACAAAGAAAACTCTCGCCGCAACCTTTTTGAAGAAGCGGCTGGCATTAGCAAGTTTCGTACCCGTAAAAAGGAAACCCTCCGTAAGCTTAAAGACACCGATGCTGATCTGGAAAGAGTAGAGGATCTGCTATTTGAAATAGAAAAAAATCTCAAGTCACTGGAGAAGCAGGCTAAGCAGGCCGAGCGCTACTACAAGGCTAAGGAAGAATACAAAAATTTGAGCGTTCGGCTAGCCAAGATCACCGTGAGCAGCCAGCAGGAAAAGCTACAAAACCTCAAAAAACAACTGGAAGCAGAAAGCGACCGCAAGCTCAGCCTTAACCGGCAGATGAGTGAGAAAGATTCCCTCATTGAACAGCTCAAGGCTGACTTGATCAACAAAGAGAAGCTCCTGTCTTCCCGGCAGAAGACCCTCAACGAACACGTAGAGCAGATCCGTAACTACGAGAGTGACAAGCAGGTCAAAAACGAAAAAATGCGCCTGCTCAAAGACCGTCAGTTACAGCTTACCGAGCAGATTGAGCGCGACCGCTACAACATTGATCAGATCAGCGAAAGCCTTGAAGTGCTGCGCGACCAGAAGGCCGAAGCTACCAAAGCTTTGGAGATCGTCAAAGAAAAAGTTACCCGTCTTAAGGAAGAGTACGAGCAGTATAAAAGCAAAACCAATGCTCTCAAGGAAGAAGTAAGTCAGGCCGAGCGCAGCCTGAGGGAGAAGCAGGACGAAGTGTACCAGCTCAAAAAAACCCTGGAAATCAAGCAGATGCAGCTTAGCTCCTCCCGCCAGGATCTGAAGCAGACCTCTGCTGATACCTCTGCCCAGCAGGCCGACCTGGGCCGCTACGATGAGCGGGGCGCCGAGTTGGAAGAGGAAATCAATGCACTAAAGGAAAAACTGGCGCAGGCCGAAGAAGATGAGCAGGATCTGCAGCAACGTATAGAAGCCCTGGTCGAGAGCATAGAAGCTGATAAGGAGGCGCTGTCCAAAGTCAACCGCAGCTGGGATGCGCTACAGAACGAGTATAAGCTTACCAAATCGCTGGTAGACAACCTGGAAGGCTTTCCCGAGGCTACTAAGTTTATCAAGAAAAAGGTGGAATGGGCTAAAAAAGCCCCACTGCTTTCCGACATCATCACTTGCAACGAGGAGTACCGGGTCAGCGTAGAAAACTACCTCAGTCAGTATATGAATTACTTCGTGGTACAGGATCGTGCTGAGGCCATTGAAGCCATCAACCTGCTGAGCGATGCTTCCAAGGGTAAAGCCAATTTTTTCATCCTGAATGAGTTTGAACACTTCCACCCATCTGCCCGTAAGGATTTTCCTAATGCCGTATCCGCAGCAGACATCGTAGAGTACGATCCGGCATACGCCAGCCTGGTATGCCATGTGCTGGATAATGCCTACATTATCAATGGCGACTTTACGTTACCCGATGACCAGGAAGCTTCATTCATCACCAAAGACGGTCGCATTGTGCAGCATCCCTTTAGCCTGTCCGGTGGGTCGGTGGGCTTATTTGAAGGCAAGCGTATTGGTCGAGCCAAAAACCTGGAAAAGCTCAGCAAGCAGCTTAAAGCACTGGAAAAAGAGATAGCTACTTATCAGCAGCAGATAGTGGAAAAACAACTACAGCTTGCTGGCCTCAAACAATCCTTGCCTAAAGAGAGAATCAATTCTTTACAAAAAGAAATCAGCCAGACCAGCCAGAAGTATGTGTCGGTCAAGACGCGTAAAGAGCAGCTCAGCGAGATGCTCAGCAGTACTGCCCGCAAGCGAGAAGACACCCAGGAGCATATCCAGGAACTACACGAAACCTGCATTGAACTAGAACCACAGGCTGCCGAACAGGAACAGGCCCTGGCCACTTTTGAAGAAAAGATTAGAGCTCTTAAGGAACAATTGGCCGAAGAAAACGAAATACTCAGTGAAAAGTCCGGGGCCTACAATCAGGAAAACATCCAGTTTTACCAGCAAGAGAACAAACTAAGCAGTATCTCACAGGAGATCGGTTTTAAAGAAGAAGCTTACACCAGCAGTGAAAACAACATCGCCAAGAATAAGCAGAACCTGCAGGAGTGCGAGAGCAGCACCAAACAACTGCTAGAAAGCAGTGAGATCGGCGAGGATGAACTGCTGGCCATGTACGAGGAGAAAGAGCAGATAGAAACGGCGGTCAACGAAGCTGAGAAAGACTACTACGCCATGCGTGGCGAAATTGATAAATACGAAAAGGCCTCCCGTGAAATCCGCAGTCAACGGGAAAACAGCGACGCGCTGTTGCTGGAAGTACAGAACCAGGTTAACACCACCAAACTGGAGCTAAGCAGCGTAAAGGAAAGGCTATCGGTAGAGTTTGACCTAGACCTGGACGAGTTGATGCAGCAGGCCGATGAGCCGGAAGAAAGGCTTGAACTAAATGCTTTGCGAGAGAAACTCACCAAGATTAAAGACCGCATACAACGCATTGGGCCTATCAACCCTATGGCGATGGAGGCCTACGAAGAGATCAAAGAGCGTTATGACTTCATTAACAAGGAGAAAAATGATCTGCTACAGGCCAAAGAGTCGCTGGTTACTACCATTGATGAAATAGATACGGTAGCCCGTGAGACCTTCATGGAAGCCTACGAAAAGATCAAAGAGAACTTTGTCAAGGTATTCCGCTCACTCTTTACCGGAGAAGACGACTGCGACCTCAAACTGACTAACCCCGATGAACCGCTGGAGTCCAGTATTGATATCATCGCTCGACCTAAAGGCAAGCGCCCGCTGACGATCAACCAGCTTTCCGGTGGAGAAAAAACCCTCACCGCTACTTCGCTGCTCTTTGCCATCTACCTGCTAAAGCCAGCACCTTTCTGTATCTTTGACGAGGTAGATGCCCCCCTCGATGATGCCAACATTGATAAGTTCAACAACATCATCAAGACTTTCAGCAAAGATTCGCAGTTTATCATCGTAACGCACAACAAGCGCACCATGGCCAGCACCGACATCATCTACGGGGTGACTATGATAGAGCAGGGCGTCTCCAAGGTAGTGCCGGTAGACCTGCGGGAGTTTGAGCTACAGACCCAGCAGTAGTTTGGTATCAAAGCAGCAATTCTCACTTTGTAGATTTGGGATCATTGAACTGGTTTACGGGGATAAAACAACCTGACTGGAACGAGGCGGCCGCTTTGATAGCTTGTATGCCTTAGTCTGTGGGTTGTTCAATACTATAAAAGATCAGCATGAGAATCATGCTTCTTATGGGCTATCAGATCTGTTAAAGAGGGTCTTTGCAATTTTTCTTTGAAAAATATATCGCGGTTGAACTTTGTAGGGCGCACGCAAGTTGGGAGCAGGTTAAATGGGTGGAACGGGAAAAATACGCGAGTACCCATCGCTTTGCTTATACCAGTGAACTAGCCATTAATAGCACCAACAGCGATACGCAGGTCAATGTGCTCTACTATGAAGAGCTTGATCCAAAAGGCAAAAAACAAACTTTTACCCGGGTAACTGCTATCTGCTTGACCAAAGCCAACGTATGGAAAGCGGTGCACATGAGTCGGGCTCACTGGAAGATAGAAAATGAAACATTTAATACCCTGAAGAATCAAGTTTATAATGGGGACGTCTAGTCTTTGAGCATAGTCGCCCGGCGACCGGTATGGACATGATAAACAATACCTCTATTCAGTATTTGCTCTGCTGATGATGCTGGCCTATAGGGTAGACCAAATTCAGCAGCACGCCTGTACATTTTTCCGAAAGCTTTGGCAATACCTTAAAATCAAAGCAAAACTTCCGCGCAGCTTTCAAAGTATTGAACTTTGTCTCTATGCAACAGCTATTCTTGCATGTTGCTCAACTTAACAGAATTCAGCTAGAATAGCCAAAGTGAGAATTGCTGCTTTATCTAAGCCCACGTACTATAGTTGCTTGCTGGTTAAGCAAGCGCTTATCTGTCCGACCTGTAAGCATTAAGGTATACAATGAATCATATACCCTCGGGAAACACTGCCGTCGTTAATGATGTAAGCCTATATTGATTGGGGAAAGGATGATAAACATTCTGTGGGCTCCTACCCATACCGAAAAAAATGTCTGCAATGCCGTTAAATAACTGCTTTTAGCAGTCATCCGCTTCTACTTGCGTTGTTTACTTTGATCCGTTTTCAGGGTCTTCCTTTATAGGATTTGGCATTTCCTTTTCAGGTATTATTTCTTCTAGTTTGGGAAAGATATCAAGGTTTTTTCTGAGTGGGTCACGGTTCATTTTGTTGTCTCGGAACGAGTATTCTTTAATGGGCATGTTACTCTCAAATGAAGGCTTCCATACCCAGAGATGAAACCCTTCCCGCCTATCATCGGTAGGTGTTATGTTATAGAGGGTATCCTGATTGATGTAGGGCTGCTTAAAAAGTATGTCCTGTGCCTGGGCAGATTCAGCTACGACTACGAAAAGAGTGCTGGACAGAAGTGTTTTCATCGCTAACATGGTATGGTAAGGTCGGAAAGTAATTATTGTATATTAGAATTTAGCAAATCCGGGCATCATTTACAAGCAGCTTCAATCATACAAATCGGAGCTCAGGTAGCGGATGCCGCGGTCGCAGACGATAAAGACGATGACACCCTTATTTATTTCTTCGGCTATTTTGATGGCGGCTGTCAGCGCACCGCCACTGCTCATCCCGGAAAGGATACTTTCTTCACGAGCCAGCCGCTGGGCCATACTACGGGCCTGATCTTCACTGACATCTATCACCCTATCTACCCTTTCTGGTTCAAAGATTTTGGGTAAAAATTCCGGAGACCACCTGCGGATGCCCGGAATACTGGAGCCTTCGGTGGGTTGCGTGCCCACGATCTGTACATTTGGGTTCTGCTCTTTAAGGTAGCGTGATACGCCCATGATAGTACCAGTCGTCCCCATGGCTGATACAAAATGGGTCACTTTCCCTTCGGTATCCTGCCAGATTTCGGGGCCGGTAGTACGGTAGTGCATGCCGTAGTTGTCGGGGTTGGCGAACTGGTTCAACATGAAATAGCCTTCTTTTTCTACCATCTCTTCGGCCAGTTGCCGCGAATATTCTATGGTTTTTTCGGCAGGGGTAAGAATGACTTCGGCACCGTAGGCCCGCATGGCCAGTACCCGCTCTTTGGTGGAGTTTTCCGGCATCAGCAGGGTCATTTTCACACCCATAGACTGGGCAATCATGGCCAGTGCGATACCGGTATTACCGCTGGTAGCCTCTATCAGGCGGTCACCCTGTTTGATCTCGCCACGGTCCAGCGCCCCCTTGATCATGCCATAAGCAGCACGGTCTTTTACGCTTCCTCCCGGGTTATCGCCTTCCAGTTTTCCGTAAAGCGTGACATTATCTTTTTGGTAAATATTCCTGATTTCTATCAGAGGGGTATTGCCGATAAGGTCAAATAGAGTCATGTTGATTAATGTTTAAGCACAATTAAATCCATCTGTCCGTCCTGGGTATTATGCATCTGGGACTGGTAGTATACTTTAGAGTGCGACGGTATACTCCTAGTGAGCCATACATTACCGCCTACCACAGAATGGTGGCCGACTGTGGTTTTACCTCCCAGTACGGTAGCCCCTGCGTACATCACTACGTTATCTTCAATGGTAGGATGGCGCTTGATGCTGGCATCCTTTTTATTGACACTTAGCGCCCCTAGCGTGACTCCCTGGTACAATTTGACGTTATCACCGATGATGGTCGTCTCGCCGACAACCACACCAGTGCCGTGATCTATACAAAAGTATTCCCCAATGACGGCGCCGGGATGTATGTCAATACCTGTACGGCTGTGAGCATGTTCGGTAATCATACGGGGTACGCTCCTGACGCCCAGGTGCTGCATCAGGTGGGCAATCCGGTACGCGGCGGTAGCATAGAAGCCTGGGTAAGCCCGAACTACTTCATCATGGCTGCGTGCAGCCGGGTCTCCGCTGTAGGTAGCTTCAATGTCCTTCAGGAGCTTGTCATACACCTCCGGCAGGGCTGTAAAAAAATCTTCTACAATGCGCTCAGGGCTGTCTTCCGGGTCCAGTAGGTTATTATACAGAATTTTATCCATATCCAGTTTCAGGGAGCGGATATGCTGATTAAGATCGTCTTCTGATCTGACGGTCTTCTGGGCGAAAGGTGGAAAAAGCAGTCCCATCATTTCATCAAAAAAAGCGACAACCGCTGGTGTTGATGGACATTTTATGCACTTACGGTGGCTCTGGTATATACGCTGAACGAATGGGTGATTCATAGACGCAAGTATTCTGGAATTTCTAGTTACAAAGGATATAGGTATTACGATCACACCGTAGTAAATGTTTGTATATACACTTTTCTATTGCTTCAGTGTATTTCAAACCATCGGGAAAATATCCTGTTGAAAAATATGAAAATAAACGCATAAGAAAGACCTTCTTTACCTAACGGGCAACATACAGTTATCATTACTGACGAGGAAGAAAGAAAGAGCGAACCGGGGCAACCGATCATCGCCGGATTTGAAAGCACTGGGCCTGAAAGGAGAGGAAGTAGATACCCAAGTACTGTCAGTCAGGTCGCTCTCCCTGGAAGTAGAAGAGTGAAGCTACCCTGACCCACAAACTGATAAGGAAAAAAACATCAATCAGGCCCGTGAATTTCGCACCGCAGGTCAGTCCGACACTTCTTCCTGATGCGACGGTTTTAATAGCTTATCCGTAGATATCCTGCAGTACCCGGGCGTCCTTATTCAACGATGGCCTGATAAATCAGTTGTTGGAATTTTTTCTTGTAAAAGTTAGTGTACGGGGCAAACTGGGTCATCACAATACCAATCAATTCTTCTTCCGGATCAATGAAAAAGTATGTATTGTATGCGCCCGACCAGCCAAATGTACCTTCTGTACCCAGTTCCTGGGCAGCTGCTAGATCCGTCCGTACTGAAAATCCCAGGCCAAAACCATAGCCTTCAGTATAGAGATCACCCACATGGTTGGCAGTCATCAGTTCTACTGTCTTAGGACTGAGAAGGCGGTTACCGTCCAGTGTGCCACCATTCAGGAGCATCTGGCAAAATCGCAGATAGTCGTCAGCGGAAGAAAACAGCCCGTGTGTACCCCCGTAGATGGTATGGCCCGAAGTAGGCGGCTGGTTGGGGCTGAGCGACAGGCTGCCATCCTGCGCCTTCACGTGAAGAGAAGCTGCCAGTGAGCTTTTGTTTGTTGGCAGATTATAGCCGGTATCGTCCATTCCCAGAGGATCAAATATTTCTTCCTGTAGGTACTCTGCCGTGTTCATACCGGAAAATTTTTCTATTAGTACGGATAGCAGGTCAGGGGATGCGCTGTAGTACCACTGCTCACCGGGATGATCCACCAGCGGCATTTCTGCCATCGCATTCACCCGGGCTTCAATATTCTCATGCTTTTGCATGTACAATGCCTCACGATACCGGCGGTCCAGGTCCGAATCTCCTAGCCCGTGGGAAAGCCCGGCCGTATGGCTCAGCAGTTGGGCAATAGTAATCTCACTTTTGGCAGGCACCTGGTACGTACCCTTCTGTTCATCAGTGACCTCCACCTGCATATCAACAAAGGCGGGTAAATAATCAGCAACCGGGTCGTCCAGGTCAAAATAGCCCTGCTCGTACAGCATCATGATGCCTACACTGATAATCGGCTTGGTCATAGACTGAATGTAAAATAGCTGATCCTGCTGCATAGGACTGGCTGCTTCCATGTTACTGTATCCGTAGGTTTGGTAGAGTGCAGTGGCTCCATTTCTTACGACTAGGGCTACGGCTCCCGGCAGCCTTTGGTCTTCAATCTCCTGATTAACGTAGGCAGAAAGCCGCTCCAGCCGTGCTTCTGACATCCCGGCGGCTTGTGGGTCCAGGGCAGGTACCTCCTGGCCGTAAAGGGCGATGGAAAATAATAGTGAAGAGAAGAGACAGATCAGGCGAGTCACGTGTTGCATGATGGTATTTGGTTAATGTTGGGCTGAAAATAAAGACTTCCATAGCGATACGCAATTTACGCTGCTGCCCGGATGAAAATTTTGAGATAACAGTCCGGAAGAAGGAGAAAGCGAACGACAGCCGCATGAGATATCGGTCACTCACTTGCAAACGAGCGGCTTTGAGGAAGATAGCACTAACTTTGATAATTTGCTTTCCTCGGCAGGGATTACATATAGCTGGCTCCAAAATTGAAAAACCATTGAATTGTGCTAACAGGCACAACAGGTTATGCACTAAGAAACGAAGTAGCGATCACATAGCGTACCTACAGCACGCTGATACATATTAGCATTATATTATTTGCCCAAATGACAACCCTCCGAGACTTATCATACTTAAAGTAGATTAAAACGGTTGAATGATATTACATCTCCGTGAGATTCGCAAAATATTGATTTAACAATTATCTAAGTCGTATTCTGTAAATTTGTCAGTTCTGACTTTAGTTTATTGAAGAAATGCCTATATTTACGCCCTTCATTTAAAAAGGACTGAAGATCAAGCATAGGCCAGTCCGGCCTGCATCTCCCTTACCACTTAATTAATAAGCAAGCGGAACGCCTCTTATCAGAGGGCATTCCATGAAGAACGAACAATGAAGCAGTATTTAAAAATATTTGACCTTTCGCAGCAGGTAGACTATAAAATTGAAGTGCTCTCCGGCCTGACCGTCGCCCTGGCCTTGGTGCCTTTCCGGCTTGCAATGCTAAATTTATCAAACAGTTTGGCTAGTTGCTGTGAGCCCATGCCGATCCCATGATCTATCACTTCAATATTGACGAATTCTGTAGTTTCGTATAATTTAATCAGGATGTTTTGGTTTTCGTAACTGAACTTGATGGCATTAGAAAGTAGGTTATTTAGTATGCTGACTAATTTTTGCTCGTGTACGCGCCTCCACATTCTGAAGTTCATAGCTAATTATAAGTTGCTTCTTATCTGCAACCAGGCGTATTTGGTCGACAGTCATTTTTATCAGTGGCACCAGCGGTTGATGGCTGGTAACGAGCGCATAGTCTCCCTGTTCAAGCTGATTTAGTTCCAGTAAATCTTCTGTAATTTCATTGGCCGCTGGCACAGTACCGGTATCTGATCCACGAATTGCTTACACAAACCACTAACATCTTCTCGTGTAAGGTCACAAATGGATTTGATGCTGCTGATGGGTGAGCGCAGGTCGTGGGCGATGGCCGCAGTGGCTTCCCTGTTTCTGATGAGTTCCTGGGTAAAGGCTTGCTTTTCCTGTTCAGCCAGCTTCGTCTCGGTGATATCCTGTTTGATACCCAATACTTTGTCAGGTCGTCCATCCTCATGGTAGTAGATCCTGGAGCGTGAGCGAACGTAGGTGGTTTTGACATGTACCAGGCAGCGGTATACACAATCAAAGGGTTGGTGCTGTTCTATACATTGATTGAAAAAATGCATCACCCATTCTTTGTCTTCGGGGTGCAGGAGGTTGGTGAAACGTCGTACCGGGTGATTTTCTTGCTCAGGTAAGTTAAACATGCGACGGAACTGGGGGATGCCCGAAATACCTTTTCATCCACACGGGTCTCATAAACCCCCACTTTGCTTATCTCCTCTATCTCACGATACAACTCAGACTCAAACATGTCTTTTTCAAATAGTAGTTTCATCGGTTGGTCAATTGATGTAGTGATTATAACAGTAAAAACCATGAAAGTTAAATCCTATTGATCCTAGTCATGTTTATCAATTTTTTTCTCCGTTGCTCACCAAAAGCAGCTCCGCTACTCAGTGTAAACCAAATGCGTGCAGCTGTCATGTACTTTTGCTTAAAAAGGAATAACTTAGTATTTCATTAAAGTCATGATGATGATTGCAAAACAAGATATGCTACACCAAATGGCGCAGGTACAAGTAGCCTCTCGCAAAGCCTACCGGCTCAGTGATCAGCAGATACATAAAATCCTGCGTGAAGTAGCCGCTTCAGCTAAGAAGAAGGTGGCTTTCATCCTGGAAGAGAACCAGAAGGACCTGGAACGAATGGATATTGATGACCCAAAGTACGACCGGCTTCAGCTCACTGATGAGCGCATACAATCCATCGCGGATGACATGCGTAATGTGGCAGACCTGCCTACCCCCTTGGGTAAAGTACTGGAGAAAAAAACACTGAGCAATGGCTTGCAGATGCGAAAAGTGAGTGTACCGCTGGGTGTAATCGGCATGATCTACGAAGCCCGGCCCAACGTAACTTTTGACGTGTTTGCCCTCTGCCTCAAGTCGGGCAATGCCTGCGTACTGAAAGGCGGTAGTGATGCGGAGTATTCCAACATCGCTATTGTCGCTATCATTCGGGAGGTTTTGCGTCGGCACGGTGTGGACGAACATATGCTTTACCTGATGCCCGCCAGCCGGGAGGCTACGCAGGTGCTGCTGGAAGCGGTAGATTATGTGGATATCATCATTCCCCGTGGCAGCCAGGGGTTGATCAACTTTGTGCGGGAGCATGCCAGGGTGCCAGTCATTGAAACCGGAGCAGGCATTGTGCACACTTACGTGGATACCAGCGCCGATTTAGAGAAAGCTAAGGCTATTGTTGTCAATGCTAAGACCCGGCGGGTCAGTGTCTGCAACGCGCTGGACTGCCTGATTATCCACAGTCACCACCTAAATAAGCTGAAAGATATCTGTATGCCGTTGATCGAGAAGCAGGTCGCTATTTTCGCGGACGAAGCCAGCTACGCTGCACTGGAAGGTCTTTATCCGGTCGCCCTTTTACAAGCGGCCCAGTCTGAACATTTTGGTACGGAGTTTCTGTCGCACAAAATGTCCATCAAAACGGTAAATAAGCTAGAGGAGGCGCTGGATCATATCGCTCGGTACAGCTCCCGACATAGCGAAGCCATCGTAGCCGAGGATTCTGACGTCATTCAGGAGTTTATGCAGTCGGTGGATGCGGCAGCCGTCTATGCCAATACGTCTACCGCTTTTACCGATGGCGCCCAGTTTGAAATGGGCGCAGAAATAGGCATCAGTACGCAAAAACTCCATGCGCGCGGACCCATGGCCCTGCCTGAATTGACCAGCTACAAATGGCAGATCTTCGGGGATGGGCAAGTCAGGGGATGATGATAATGCTTGAGGAGCAATGCAATATGTCCTACGGGAAAAGATGCAGGCAACTAAAAGTGGTGATAGGCAAAGAAAGGTTAGCGCTGAATCCTGCATAACCTTCAACTTTTAACCAGTACCCAAGTCAATGGAAAAGATGATTCAAACCTTCTTTGAAAAAGTAGCCGACAGCCTATTTACCCTGCCGACTGCTTCAGCAGGATAAGCTTGATATCACAGCCATCAGTTACGAAAGCGGCTACGAAAATCTGTCAAATTTTAATAAGCAGTTCAAATCAGTTACTCAATTAACGCCCGAAGAGTATCGCAAGCAGTTTAGAGGATAGAATATGAAGGCTAGCTGGGTTATAAGTCGGAATGCTTCGGAACAGCATGTGAGGAGAATATTGGGGGAGATAGGAACAATCCGTTAGGACTGACCTGCCACCTTCCTATTCACAGTTTCCTTTTAGGCGATAATCCATGCTTTTTTCTGGTGGAGCGCTGAAAGCTGCTGGTTTTAAAGATCAAAAAGTATTACAAGAGCTCAATATTATTTGGGTAAGATGGTAGCCACTTCATTCAGTTCGGTAAAATCTTTTGTGTTAAAAGTAGTGATATATTCAATATGGTTACTTACTGCAATGGCGGCGATCTCAACATCATGTACTCTCTTACCTCGTACATGGTAGCGGGTAAGGAGATCTTTAAAAAGTGTGTAGCTGTTCTTGTCAGGGTAAAGAACCGTAAGAATTTCGCTAAAATCTTCAATGTCCTGAAGTGCTTCTCCAACAGAAAAAAAGCTGATCTACACGAGTACCAGCGCTGATATATTCACTCAGATTTTTGGAAGTGGTATATAGCCCTCCATCATAATTATCCAAAAATTGCAGGGATTGCTGATGAAAAGCAGACTGCGTATCAATGGCGTATATTATTGGTATCCAGCAGTACAGGCTTACTCATAAGCGGCATCCCGGATATTCGCATGATCCAACTTACCGCCCAGGTCGCGGGGCTTCAGGAGTTGGCTACGGCGTCCTTTTTTACTTTTTAACTCACTGACAAGTGCTTCCACTTTTTGTAGATCCTGCTCGCTGAGCGTCTCTAGTGACTGCTTAATTTTTTCTTTGATGTCCATATCCAATATTATTACAAGAATAATTGATGCTAAAATCATACTACTAAACAAATTCAAAAATAGAAGGATTTCATAGCATAACTTTGCGTTCCTAAAATTCAAAAAATCATGCTAGAAACCCTTCTGGATACAATTACGCCTTCAGTAGCTTATGGCTGGAGTTACTCAAGTATGCCTCTCACTTGTGCCGTCTGAAAAGCGATTATCTCCTCCTTGATGGTACGAGTTGGAAGCACGGCCAGCGCTGGTATCATTACTTGACGTGGTGTGTGGTGTGCCG
>CAZZGE010000078.1:0-18504 GCA_964653665.1 uncultured Porifericola sp.
ACGCTGTTGCGCCTCCCCTTTAGCCCAAGCTTCTAACTTCAGCCTTTTTAAAAAAAGAAATTTCATCCCCTGGTTCAGGAAGCCGTCTGATAGATCATGGGCTTGTAGCGGGGTGCAGGCACTGCTTTTCCTTGTGCTCTGGCGGTTTCCAGCCAGGCTGCTTTGGCTTGTAGCACTTCCGTAAGGGCCTCTTCGGCAGTCTCACCAAAGGCAGAGCAATGCTGTAGATCCGGTATATCTGCTATATAGCCTTCATCTTCATCGCTGTAAAATATATTGATATGGTAATCTTTCATACTATCGCTCCATGTTAAGGTTATACCTTTCTACCAGTGAAAGAAATTGCCTGATCTGATAGGGTTTGGCTTTGCCTTTGGCGTTCTGCAGGTTCACAATTTCGTTCACCTCAGGATGCACAAAGATATGATGACTACCATGAACCCTGTCCAGCCGAAAACCATAAGCCTCTACCAGCTTCACCATATCATTGAAGGAAGTATTCCTCATGCCTGATATGATTTTGCTCAGTAGTTTTTCTTTCTTCATTCCTAAAAATAGTCAATACAGCATTAACAGCCAATCACCCGCCAGAAGCGAGCGTGTGTGTAATAATAGCATTCCACAAAACGCAACCAACCTTCCTGCTAAAGGCTGCGGTTTCAGTCTGCTGAGCATTCCCCTACCAGGACTTGGGGAGATTGGCTAATTTAAAAGGGTAAAACACGGAAGCATGAAGCTAAAAGTAATCATACACCAGGCAGAAGAAGGAGGCTATTGGGCGGAAGTGCCCGCCACCAGGCTGTGTATCGCAGGGAGAAAGCCAGGAGGAGTTGATGGCCAACATACAGGAAGCCATAGAGGGCTGCCTGTCAATAGATATTGAAAACAGTGAACTCAAGATATGCGTGCCGTCAGCTACTCCCTTCCCTCACTTAAAACTCTACCCTATACGTCAGTATCGGGATCAGCCCCAGCTGGTACTTGGTGACGACTTCGCCTTCTACGGTGTCGTAGAACTGGAAAGCGACATTCTGCGTATTGAGGGCATTTTGTAAATCCAGCGACCAGACGCTGGTGCGGCCTCGTTTGTTGGTTCGCAGGCTGAGGCGAAAATCTACCTTAAAATAGTCACCGAGCTGCTCAGAGAAAGCCTGCGAATCAATGAAGACGGTTTGTTGCTGTGTCCGGGAAGCGGCTTCGTTGATGGGTGTGACGCGCAGCCCGCCCAGGTAGACGGAGCGCAGGTTGATGCCCAGTACCCGCTGTTTGTCGGCACTGCTCCACAAAAATTCCTTGCCGCCAGTAAAGCTAAAGGCATAGTTGCCATTGAAGCGGGTGTCCCGCTCCTCGCCATCGGCTGCGGTGTATTTTGATTCGTAGAGCGAGCCGCTCATCAAAAAGTAATAATCATCGGTCAGGCTTTTTTCCAGCGACATCTCCAGGCCATAGTTTTTGCCTGTACCCTCGTTCACCAGGTTTTCGGTTACAAAGCCTTCAAACACATTGAGCGCCGAAAAGCTACTGTTCGGATCGGCAGAAATGGGTACGTTGAACAAATCCTGGTAATAGAGTTCGGTACGCAGGCTGGTGCTTGTGCCCCAGTTAAGCTGATGGCTGAGCACATAATGATGGGCTTGGGTAAAACCCAGTCCCTGATTAGGATAGCGCAAATCACCATTCGTACTGACGGCCGAAAAGTAAATCCCCGGCGGCTGCAGCTGGGAGTGCAGGCCGTAGGCCAGGCTCAGCGACTGCTGCTCGTTCGGGTTCCACCGTACCGAAGCCCGGGGCTCCAGCGAAAAAGCATCACTCAGGCTGAAATACATGGCATGCAGCCCGGCACGGAAGCTGATGGGTGCATTTAAATCTTTCTTCCACTGCACATAGGGCTGATACAACTGACCGCCGCCTTCACCCTCTGATGAAGTCTGCAGGCTTCCGCCGATGGGACTCTCGCGGCTGAGCAGGTCATAGTGAAGCTGGTTAAAGATCAGGCCGGCCCGCAATGTCTGGCTCGCGGAAAGCTTATGCGTTATACTGGTGTTCAAAGAAATTCTGTTTTCCCGGTAACGGTCTTCTTCCAGACGAGTCGTTTCATAATTTTCATCTACCCGGTCGCCAAAGCGGTCGCTGCTCAGGGCTGATATGGCTACGGCAGTTTTCCACAGGCTCTTTTTACTCAGTTGCAGCTCATGCGTAGCGCCCAATACACCAATGTCATTGGTAAAGGTGACATCGTAGCGATCCTCCTGGCTCTCCCAACTGGCCGAATCGCGGGGGGCTTCAAAGACATTGCTGCCCAAGCCGCCCATACCGAAGATGGTAAATTTTCCCTTGCCTTGGGTAGGTAAATTCAGATGAAAAGCCAGGTCCTGGAAGGCGATGACCTCACCGCCAAAGTCCAGCCCGATCACATCGGTGAGCAGGCCGACGGTAGAGTAGCGGTAGTTGGCCAGGTAGGAGGCGTCTCCACCTTCGCGAAAAGGCCCTTCGGCGGCAAATTCCAGTCCGATCAGCCCGGCCTGTACGGTGTATTCGCGGCGCTTGTTATTGCCCTCGCGCAGGCGCATGTCAAAGACTCCACCTATGCTGTTGCCGTAGGGAGCCGGAAAAGCCCCAGTCAGGAAGGAAGAATTGGTCAGCATCTGCGCACTCAGCACCGACTGGCTGCCGCCGCCCTGCACGCGGCGGTCGTTGAAGGTACCGGCATTAGAGAGGTGGTTAGGGTTGACGATGTCAATGCCTTCCAGCCGCCAGAGGATACTGTTGGGCGAATTGCCCCGCACTGAAATATGGTTGGCCTGGTCGTTGGTACCCACTACACCAGGAAAAGAAGTGGCCAGGCGGGCAGGGTCAAAAAAGGTGGCAGCGTAGCGGCGGGTTTCCTCCACGGTAAAGCTGCGGCTGCTGACGGGCTCAATAGCTTCCTGCACCGGTACTTCGTCGCTGATGACGATTTCGTCCAGTTTACGGGCATCTTCTTCCAGTTCAATGTCCAGCACGGCTTCCTTGCCAGCCTTTAGTAGCAGGTCGGGAATGGTGTGGCTTTGGTAGCCGACAAAGCTCACCCGCAGGGCGTAGCGGCCTACCGGCACTTCTTCCAGCGTAAATGCTCCCAAGGCATCGGTAGTTGTGCCTTTCACAGGATCAGTATTGGGCAGGCTCACGCTGGCGCCCGGCAGTGGCTGTTGCGTAGCAGCGTCCACTATCTGACCCCGGATGGTCTGCGTCAGTGACTGGGCATAGCTGCATTGATAGGTAGAGAGCGAAAATAAAAGGAAAAATTGTAGTAAAAATATCAGCTGCTTCATGGCTTGTTTCAAGATCTTAGAATCGGTACAAGTCACGAAAATACAATATTTTCCTTTAGCTACTCAATGATTTTTTATCAAGTGATTCTGGGTTAAGAAAGGTCGTAAAGGCAGCCGGAGGCCGCCTTGGATATTGGTCACCCGCAGGACGCCGGCGAATATGACTGTTCCATTTTAAATGACTATTTCCCTTGCACATTGAGCTGGTTCATAATTTCCTCAATAGCACGATCCAACTGGGGTTGCTCACCTTCCAGACGGTCTTTGAAGGTCTGGGGCACGTAGATGTCGGGCTTTACGCCTTCTTTTTCCAGGTTCTTACCATCCAGGGTGTAGCAACCCCAGGCAGGCAGGCGATAGTAGGAGCCATCCACCAGGCCCTTGCCTGTGGTGAAGATGATCCATCGGTAGGTCTCGGTGCCAATGATTTTACCCAGTCCCAAAGCCTTGAAGCCAGCAGCAGTCATCTCGGCATCGCTCAGGCTCTGTTCGTTGATCAGTAACACGATGGGCTTGGCGGCCGGAGCGAAATTAGGCTGAGTAGCCAGTGCGCCTTCCCGGTACTTCCACTGCAGGTAGGGCTGCCGGCTCAGAAAGTTGAGCACCAGGTCATGTACGTTACCGCCGGTATTGTAGCGCAGGTCAAGAATTAATGCCTCCTTGTCGTGGGTTTCCGCTACCATGTCCTGCACAAAACGATCGTAGGAGGCCCGGCCCATATTTTTCATGTAAACATAAGCGATACGTTCGTCAGACTTATCGTCTACGTACTGCTGGTTTTTGTC
Organism: uncultured Porifericola sp.; assembly: GCA_964653665.1. Classification (GTDB taxonomy): domain Bacteria; phylum Bacteroidota; class Bacteroidia; order Cytophagales; family Cyclobacteriaceae; genus Catalinimonas. The sequence goes on from CAZZGE010000078.1 coordinate 4,097, forward strand.
AATCCACGTATCATAGAGATTGGTGCGGATAGAGGCATAAGAAGTAGGGTGCAGCCGTACCTGGCGCTCTTCGTTATCACGTGAAAAAGTTAGGGTTAGTTCCTGCCTACCCGCCGGATTGGTGAAGTAGGCTTCGCGGTTTCGGCTGGTATCTACGACTTCTCCATTAACTTTCACCAGCACATCACCGGCCTGTAGGTCTTTGCCCTTTACATCGGCAGGACTTTCCTTAATAATACCCGCTACCTGGTATGGGTTATCTTCTGAGAAGCGAATACCAGTCGCCAGGGTATTGAAGTCATAAAAAAGATCCTCTTCGTCGCCGTTGGAGGAGAAGCCCAGATGGGAGGAGTTCAACTCACCCAGCAGATCTTCGGTGAGTTGCCGCAGGTCGGAGCGGGAATTGATGTGGGGCAGAAAAGCCGCGTACTCATCGCGCATGGCTGCCCAGTCCACACCATGAAAATCTTCATTGTAAAAATTTTCTTCCAGGTTGGCCCAGAGTTCAAAGTACATCTGCTCAAACTCATCTTCCAAGTTACGGGTAAAGGTATATGAAATATCCACCGCCTCTGCTCTACCGGCGTCTATATCCAGCGTATAAATTCTACTGTCGGCCTGCATATAGTAGTTATCATCCGCCTCTACGATAAAGAAGCTACCGGTATTACCCAGTCCACTGATCTTCTCCGTTTTGTTACTTTCAAAAGGCTCGATAGTGGTTTTCCAAAGCGCATTTTTGCCTTCGTCGTGGTCAGAAATATAAAATACTATCAGTTTTTCATCTTTCTGTACTACATAGGGATCGGACTGTTCGCCTACGTTGGGGCTGATTCGCTCCAGGCGCTCCATCAGGTTTTCAAAGTTGATCTCAACCTGGGGTGGTACCTCTTTTTCCTCCTCACCTTTTTCTTCTTTATCCTTCTTTTTATCGCTCTCTTCCTTTGCTTCCTCTTCTTTGAACAACTCCTCAAACTTCTCTGCGCGGTAAGGCTCCTCATAGCGGTCAAAGTGCATGCGGTAGATATGCGTTTCATCACTCCCGAAAGGGTAGTTAGGCTTGAGGCGGTCGGTAGTCAGGAAAAGGGACTTACCATCGGGCGACCAGAAAGGATCGGTCTCGCTCACCCCGGTGCTGGTAATATTGGTACTTTCGCCACTGGCCAGTTCGTGTACGAAAATATCCTGCTCAAAATCGCGGTAGGCAGTATACACGACAAACTGGTCATCCGGAGAGAAATAAGGCGTACTGCCGTAGAAGCCCCAGATCTCGTCCTGCGCCAGGGTTTGGCTGCTGAAATTTCCCAGGTCCATGAGCTTCACCTCATTTCTGCCGCTCAGGTAGACCGCTTTGCTCTTGTCGCTGTTGAAGCTCAACCGACGATTGTTCTGGCTATCGCTGGTGAGTTGTCTTTCCTGCCCACTACCATCCGCTGGGATGGTATACCAGTTTTGGTAACCGCGAACGGTCTGGTTAAAGATTAAGGTCTTATCATCCTCCAGCCAGTAAACTTCGGCAACTCTACCCATAGGATGGGTCGTCATCTGCCGGATAAATTTACCCTCCACATCCGATACGAAAAGTTCTCCCCGGGAGACAAAAGCCAGTTTCTTGTCGTCGCCTGACACATCAAAAGCAGTGATCTTATCTTTCACATTAAAATCCTGGGCTTTGGCCAGCGTCAGGTTGCGGGGCAGGCTGAAGCTTAGCTTTTCGGTAGTGCCGCTGCCCGGCGCAAAGGTGTGCAACTGGTAATCTTTGACAAACACAATCTTTTCTCCATTGGCCGACACCTGCGGATGCATCACAGACGAAGTATAGTCGGTGAGTTGCTTGCGATTGCCATCACTCTCTAACTGGTAGAGGTTGTATTGGCCGTTGGCTTCGGTGGAAACAAAATATATGTACCCTTCCTGGTCAATGCTGGTCCACATTTCTTTCCCGTCCAGGTCAGTATATTGCTTGAACTCTCTGGTTTCGGGATTATAAGATTTGATATCGGGACTGTAAGCCCCCCGGTAGCCCTTGCGACTGGCGAAACGCTGACTCTCCCAGGTTTCGTTGAAGAAGAATTCCCCGGAGGTAGGATGTGCTACTACATCGTGTACGGTATTAAAATAATTGCTAAACATACGCTGGGGCGTATCTCCGTTCAGGTTGACTTTAAAGGCTGTAAAGCGGTTCTCACGGTTGGAAGTGAAGTAGATTTCCTGCGAATCCCAGGACCAAGCGTCTACGTGGTCAAAGGCCTCGTGGTAGGTTAGCTGCCGGATTTTACCCCCGTCAATCGGGATCACGAAGATGTCCTCGCTGCCGTACTGTGTTCCGGTAAAGGCAATCCACTGACCGTCGGGGGAGATATAAGGATGGGTCTCGTCGCCTTCCATACCGGTGAGGCGCATGGCTTGCTTTTGCCCATCATCCAACCGCCAGAGGTCGCCCTCGTAGCTGAAGACGATGGTTTGGGCATCGGGAGAGATGGTTGGATATTTGGCAAAGTAGACTTCCGGACTTTGGGCACAGCCGTATTCTGCACGCTGAATAAGTAAGCAGAAAAAAAGAATGGAGATACGGTTCATAGGTAAGGCTAGTATTTATTTCAAAAGCATGTGGCAGCGCTCGCTACACTTTAACAATAATCCTCATCTTTACATAATTCAAACAGGAATGAAGCAGCTCTTAATCATCTTCATTTTCAGGATAGATAATTAAACTGTCCATGATTTTCCTTTTTACCAATATAACAATATTGTGTAGACATTGGTCGTCCGGTGCGAAAGATAGCAGATAAAACCGGCGTTAATAAGCCCGGAAAGTAAAAAAGCACTCCCCAGGAGCGCTTTTCAGTGTAGTTTTTATGTTTTCAGTTTACTCAGGCGACGCAGAAGGCCGCGGCTGCAGCAAAAACGAGTGTCACTTTAAGTGCGATTTCAAATCTTTTTCTAGTGTCCATAACTCCGAAAGTTTGGGTTTAGATTGGTAATTTCAATCAATTTGCAAAAGGCTCATCTGATTTAAGGGTTTTTGACTTTCCCCTTGCATTACATCTGCGGGAGCCAAATTAGTGCCAGATTATGGTTTTTTATTACATTATTTTTGCCGAACGTTACAATAAAGCTTGAACAATATTATTGTAAGTAGCTATTAAACAGATACTTATAATCAGTAAACCTACCATTGCAACCACCAATACTTACACTCGTGAAGATACCCATCCTGTCATACTGGCTTATGCATACTGACAAAGGGTCAACCTCTATCGCTTACTACCGGGTATCATCACGCCCAGTCCACCATCTATGCGATAGGCCTGTCCGGTCATGAAGGCAGCCTTATCGCAGCATAGATAGGCGATAAACTCCCCTACTTCAATGGGCTGGGCAATGCGTTTGGTCAGATGCATATCCACACACTCCTGATAGGGCACCTCTGGATCGGGCGACTGCTCAAAGCCCCAGCGTACCATGGGTGTATCTACTGTGCCAGGGCATACCGCTACGCAGCGTATATTCGGCGCATAATCTACCGCTATGCTGCGGGTAAGGCCGATCATGGCCGTTTTGGAGGTTACGTAAGGGCCTACGTTTCCCTGGCTGATCATCGCCTGGACACTGGATACATTGACAACTACCCCTTTCCCCAGCTTTTCCATATGCGGGATAGTATGCTTGGCGCAAAGAAAAGCACTCTTGAGGTTAATATTCATTACCATATCCCACTCCTCTTCACTGGTTTCCGTTACCCTGGAGTAACGCTGTATCCCGGCGTTGCTGACCAGATAATTGATTTGTCCAAATTTGTCTACACCTTCAGCGATTGCTGCTTCTACCTCTTCTTCTTTGGACACGTCACATTTGATAAAAATTGCCTGCTCACCGACTTTGTCGGCTACCTCTTTGCCTTTTTCCTCATCCACATCCAATATGACGACATTGGCGCCTTCTCTAACAAAGACTTCTACAGCAGCAGCTCCGATGCCTTTGCTGCCTCCCGTGACGATAGCTGTTCTGCCCTGGTGTTCCATATATTTTTGATTCAAAATTGAAGATTAAAAATTTCAAAAGCTTTATGACTTACTCGCGTGTTTGTGGCAGGCCAATGGCGCGCCCCTGACGCCAAAATCAATCTGATTCACATGATAGCGCCCCAGATTAGAAGTATACAGTTGGTCAAAATCGGGGCCACCAAAAGCCATGTTAGTAGGATTGGAGAGGGTGTGCCCTTCCCAGTCGTCAATCAGAAGCATTACCTCCTGCTGCGGTGTCACCCGGTAGATACGGTTGGGAGCGTAACAGGAAATGTAGAGATTGCCTTCGGCATCAAAAGCCAGCCCGTCGGGACAGGTCTGTGGCAGGGTCACGAAGACCGAGCGTTTTCCGGCTGAGCCATCTTCCAGGATAGAAATAAGTTCCACGCCCGGTAGCCAGGTACAAGCTACGTAAAGCGTCTTTTCATCGGGTGAAAGGGCCAGGCCATTGGCAAAATTGAAAGGCCCGGCATGCCAGACTTCGTGCCTGCCGTCAGCGCCAAACTTCAGGATTTTTCCAATCTTCTGACGAAACTCTCCACTCTCGCTCACGTACAGATTCCCCTGGCTGTCAAAAACCGGGTAGTTGGGGATATTGAATTTGTGATCTTCGGCGCCATCGGCCAAGCAGCTGAGTTCTTCGCTACCCACATCATATTTCCAGACGCAGTGTTGTTTATTATCGCAGACGGCCAGCCACTCGGCAGTAAGGTTAAAAGCGATGCCCAGTACAAAGCCGCCGGTATTAGCTACTACTTCCAACTGGCTGCCGTCGGGGGCTATTCTATAAATCTGCCCGGCCTCGCCTCCTGCCCAGATGTGCCCATCAGGATGTACTGCTACGCCCTCCACATGATCCAGGCCACCTGCCAGTTCGCTGATCTGTTCCAGTCTGATTTCCATTTTGGTTTAGCTTTTCTGAGGCTGAAGATATGAGAAAGTTATGAAAATTGGTAAGTCTGAAGGCTAACACAACCACCTACTATATTCATACTAGAATTTGCAAAACATTATTCTGAAAAGACCTTCTAAGCTGTATACATGATATTGTATAATGTAAAATAATTATTAGATTCACAATTTACTTTGGGCATGAGTAATCCTTACGTCGGCATTTAGTGCGAAGGAACTTACCCTCTTGTACACTCATTTCACATCCATTAGTTAGTAATCGCAAAATTTCTTTATAAACGAATAACCTTAATTTTTATGAGCGAAAAATTTACATCAAACCTTCGTATTGTTCTGGTAGCACTTATCCTGTTAAGCACACAGTGGGTATTTGCTCAAAACAGAACTATATCCGGAACGGTCACTGACGAAAATGACAGTGGGCTCCCAGGAGTCAATGTATTACTACAGGGTACCTCTACCGGTACTGTTACGGATGTTGATGGTAATTATGCCATTTCTGTATCGGGAGAAAGTCCAACATTAGTCTTTACCTCTGTTGGTTATGAATCTGTTGTTGAAACAGTAAATGGCAGGTCTACTATCGATATAGCGCTCTTACCTGACCTTCAACAACTCGGAGAAGTGGTAGTTACGGCTCTGGGCATTACCAAAGAGAAGCGTACCTTAACGTATAGTACCCAGGAGGTGTCCAGTCAGGGTATTGAAGAAACCCGTCCTCTCAATATTACTGAAGCCCTAAGCGGTAAAGTGGCCGGGATTGCCATTACCACTACTGGGGCCGGCGTGGGAGCTCCTACTAAGGTGGTTTTGCGTGGCAACCGCTCACTGCAAAGCAATGGCAGCCAGCCCCTCTATGTAGTTGACGGTATACCCGTAGGAGGTAGTATTGCCGATATTGCTCCCGATAACATCGCTAGTATATCTGTACTGAAAGGTGGTAATGCAGCTGCACTTTATGGAAGCCGCGCCAACAACGGGGCAATCATCGTAACCACCAAATCTGGTGAAAATGCTCCTGAAGGAGTAACAGCTAATATTGGTTTCAACTACCAGAGTAATACGCCTATATTATTGACCAAGTACCAGAACGAGTACGGGCAGGGCTCGGCTGGCATATATTCTCCGACAGCCTTTACCTCTTGGGGACCAAGGATGACCGGACAGATGGTAGACCACTGGTCCAATGATCCTGACTATCTGGCTTCTGTAGGAGGTACATATGCGCTTGAGGGACAACCAGACAATGTCAGAGACTTCTTCCAGACAGGTCATACGATCGCTACCAGCCTGGGTGTGAATATCAAGAATGGGAATTCTAATACACATGTCAGCTATACCTATTCTGACGGTAAAGGGATTATTCCGGAAAATAACCTACAGCGGCATTACCTGAGTCTGAGAAATACTACCAAGCTACACGAAAAGCTAACCTTGGATACCAAGGTGTCTTACATTCGCAGTAATTTCTCTGATGTGTTATTCAGTGGAGAGAGTTTTGACAATCCACTTAGATATGCCTACATACTCCCTAGAAATATCCGTACGCAGGATCTAGAATACTACCAGTTTAGAAATGATGCCGGACAGTTGAGACAGCATTTCTTTGTACCTAGATCCAACGAAGCAGGAAATCCTTACTGGACGGTAAATAATGTGAAACGCCCTCAGGTCAATGAGAGAGTACTGGGTCTGGTTTCCCTGAAATATCAAATCACCGATGACCTGTCTATCCTGGGTAGGTCCGGAATTGATCGCAGTAGTACCTACCAGGAGTTCTTGCGCTATGTAGACACTTACATAGTAGCAGATGGAGGTTCTTACTCCAAAAACTTCAATTATAATCTTGAGTGGAACTCAGATGTACTACTAAGCTTTCAAAAAGACCTTTCTGAAAACATATCATTAGGGCTTAACGCCGGTGCTAACCTTAGAATAGCTCAGGCAGAAGGTGTAGGAGGATCTGGTGCAGAATTCAGTGTAGAAAACCTATTTGCCCTGGCGAACACTTTGAATCCTCGACCCAGTGAGTTTTACTCCGAGAAGGAACAACAGTCGGTGTATGCTTTTGGGGAAATTGGTTTTTATAATGCCATTTTCTTAAGCGGTTCTTTCAGAAATGACTGGAGTTCTACACTACCTGAAGCCAACCGATCTTATAGCTATCCTTCTGTAGGATTGACCGCTGTAGTCAGCGACCTGGTTGACCTTCCCTCAGCATTCAGCTTCTTCAAGCTAAGAGGTTCCTGGGCCGAGGTAGGAAACGATACTGATCCTTACCGACTTTCACGGCAGGCAACAGTAAACGCCGGAACTATTTCTTTGAGCCCAGTTCTACCTCAAGCTGATCTGAGGCCGGAGACTACCACTACCTGGGAAGCAGGATTTGACGCCAGGTTCCTGGAAGACAACCTAAGGTTTGACTTCACCTACTACAAGTCTAATACCTTTGACCAGCTATTTGCTAGCAACGTACCGGTAGCATCAGGTGTACGTAGCGTTTTCCTTAATGGTGCTGATATTCAAAACCAGGGGGTAGAAGTAATATTGGGAGTTACACCGGTGACTAGGCCTGATTTTACATGGGATTTAACAGCTAACTTTGCCAGAAATATCAGCGAAGTCGTTGAGATCTCTGATAATATAGATGTTCTGATCCAGGGTGGTGGATTCTTGAATGAATACCGGATTGAAGAAGGAGAACCTTTTGGCAATCAGTATTCACGTGGATTTGCTAGAGATGATGATGGAAATGTCCTCATTGATGCCCAGGGTCTACCTATTGTTACTCCAGGAAAAACCGTACCGGTAGCTAATTTTCAGCCTGATTTCCTGTTGGGATTGAGTAATACCCTTAAGTATAAAAACTTCTCCTTGAGAGCTTTAGTAGACATGCGTCAGGGTGGACAGGTGACTGTATTTACTGAAGCTATCATGGCGGGTAGTGGCTTACTTGACTATACTGCTCAGGGAAGAGATGGAACTTTGGTATTTGGAGAAAACATTTTTGAAGATGAAACTGCTGTTCTGGTAGACGAAACAGGAGCACCTACAGGAACAGCCAATAACATTCAAATGAATGCTGAAGACTTATGGAACAGATTAGGAGGTAGAAATACGCCGGTAGGTGAAGCTTTCATCAGAGATGCTTCTAATATCCGCCTGAGAGAGCTTTCATTTAGCTATAATCTGCCAGAGAGTACACTTTCTGCGCTTCCTTTCCGCAATGCTAGTCTATCCATTGTTGGCAGAAATTTGTTTTTCTTCAGCAACAAGACAGAGTACTTTGACCCCGAAGCTGTGCAGTCTGTAGCTAACAACGCTGAAGGGCTTAACTCTTTTGCTCCCCCCACTACCCGGAGCTTTGGTGTATCATTAAACCTTGGTTTTTAAATAAAAAATATGATGAAAATGAATCGTAGTATCTTATATATCGCAGCTTTGTCCATTCTATTTCTGGTCAACAGCTGTACCGATGATTTTACGGAGATGAATACCGATCCTAAAAATCTAACAGTAGATAATCTCTCGCAAGGAGAATATGGGGCAGTAGTACAAGCAGCCATGTACGCGCCCGCGTTTTTAGGTAACCCGGCGAGAGGGCCATTCCAGCTTACCCAGTCGTTATTTTCAGATATCTATGGAGGCTACTTTGCCACTACCGCACCTAATTTTAACTCCGATAAGTTTATCCTGGTCGGTGGGTGGCTCAATGGAGCATTCAATTATTTCTATGCCAGCGCCGCTCCCCAGATTCAGTATGCGGAGGATTTTGCAGCTGATAACGGCTTTGAACTTGAAAACGCCATGATGAAAGTATGGCGCGTATGGGCCTACCATAGAATGACTGATTATTGGGGCCCTATTCCTTATTCTGAATTTGGAAACGGAGAACTATCCGTCGCTTATGATTCTCAGGAAGATATTTACGCGGATTTCTTTACTACTTTGGGCGAAGCCATTTCTGTACTACAGAGCAATAGTGGTGCTACTTCTTTCCTGGGAGATAACGACCTGGTGTACGGAGGAAATGTAGACAACTGGCTCAAATTCGCTAACACCTTACGTCTCCGTTTGGCTATGAGAGTTAAATATGCAGATCCCCAACTAAGCCAAAGCGAAGCAGAAAAGTCTGCATCAATCGGTGAGTTTATCTCAACTAATGATGAAAATGCTGTTGTAGAAACGAATCAGGATTTCAGAAACCCTTACAATACCATCACCCAGTGGGGAGAGTTCCGCATGAGTGCTGATATGGAGAGTATTTTGAAAGGTTATGAGGATCCTAGAATACAATTCTACGCCGCTCCCGCTGCTGAACCGGACCCTGCCGACGATCCAGATGGTCTTTCATTCCCCTACGAGGGCATGAGAAACGGACAGTCCCAGGTAGCCAAACAGGGTACTGACTTCAATGCAATAGCATCTGATATGGCACCCGAGTACACAATGGCTGGAGGTGCCGGTCCTGACTACGTCGTGATGAATGCAGCTGAGTCTTACTTCCTAAGAGCGGAGGGTGCCCTGGAAGGCTGGAATATGGGCGGTACTGTCCAAAGCTTCTATGACCAGGGCATTGTTACCTCTCATGAGCAATATGGTCTAGGCGGGAATAACCTGGCAGGTAATCCTTACGTGGCCAGCCCCAATATGCCAGCTTCGTTCAATGGCACAGAGCCTGCCCCCTCCGATGTACCCGTTGCATTTGATGCAAATGGCAGTACCGAGCGACAACTGGAGCAGATCATTACGCAAAAGTGGATATCACTTTATCCTAATTCCCAGGAAGCCTGGGCAGAAAAAAGAAGAACAGGTTATCCCGTCTTCTACGAACGGCTTAACACGGACAACCCGGCTATCCCGGTAAATGCTGTGCCCAGAAGAGTACCTTTCGTAGACGGTGAGTTTACGACAAACACGGAAGCAGTAAATGCAGCGGTAAATAACCTTTTGAATGGCCCTGACAATGGTTCTACCAAACTCTGGTGGGACGCCAAACCCTAAGGGCCTATCCATTTTAATTTGAAAAAAGTGTCGGGCAACTGGCACTTTTTTTATATCTAGCAATCTATGGTTTGGAAGAAACACATTTACGTTTGCCTGTTTTGGTCAGGCTTGGTTCTTCTTGTGTTTGCCTGTCAGGATGCAGAAGAAACTAGTATTTTGTTTACCCGGATGGATGCCGATAAGACAGGCATCCAATTTATCAATATTCTTCGCGAAACAGAAGATTTCAATGTGATGAAGTACGGCTACTTTTATAATGGGGGAGGCGTAGCCGTGGGGGACATCAACAATGATAGCTTGCCTGATATCTACTTCAGTGGAAATCTGGTAGCCAGTAAACTTTATCTTAATAAAGGAAACTGGGAGTTTGAGGATATTACTGAACAGGCGGGTGTTGCTGCAGCCGGTTTGTGGAATACCGGTGTAAGCATGGCGGATGTCAACGGTGATGAATGGCTGGATATTTATGTCTGCCGTTCAGCCGCTGCAGATCCTTCCCGACGGGAGAACCAGCTATTCATAAACAATGGCGCTGCTAAAGAAGCGGATATATCATTTACGGAAATGGGTGAAAAGTACGGGCTGGCCGATCGTGGATATACCACACAAACTGCTTTTTTTGACTATGACCGGGATGGCGATCTGGATGCTTATGTACTCAACCATTCTACTCAGGATTATGCCGGTTTTAGCAAAGTATCAGCTCGGCATAAAAACCGTAAAGGCCCATTCCTCGCAGATAAGTTATATCGGAACGATATGTCGAAAGAGAAGGGTGCACAGCCGTTTTTTACTGATGTAAGTGAGCAGGCTGGGATCATCCAGAACGTACTGGGCTTTGGTCTGGGTATCAGCATTACCGATGTTAACCAGGACGGCTGGTTTGATATCTACATTACCAACGACTATAATGAGGAAGATTACCTCTACATCAACCAGCAGGATGGCAGCTTTACTGAATCACTGCGGGACTATATCAACCACACATCACTATTTTCTATGGGTAGCGACGCGGCAGATATCAACAATGATGCACTACCTGACATTATTACCTTAGATATGCTTCCAGAAGGTAATGAGCGGCTCAAAATGTCGCTTGGACCAGAGAACTACGACAAATATCAGCGCCTGATCAACAGTGGTTTTTACTACCAGACCATGCGTAATATGCTTCAGCTTAATAATGGTAATCGCTCTTTTAGCGATATAGGACGACTGGCGGGTATTTCCAGTACGGACTGGAGTTGGGCGCCGCTCATGGCTGACTTTGACTTGGATGGCTGGAAAGATATCTTCATTTCCAATGGGTATGCGCGTAACTATCTGGACATGGATTTTATGAATTATGTGGTAAACGAAAAGGTCAAGAACCAGCGCAACAACCCAAATGTAGAAATCATGGGTTTGGTTGAAAATATGCCTTCAATCAACGTAACCAACTATCTTTATCAGAATCAAGGTAATCTTCGCTTTAAAAACCAGACCGATGCCTGGGGGCTTGATGTCCCTACGCAGTCCAACGCTGCTGCCTATGCTGATTTAGATAATGATGGCGACCTGGATCTGATTATAAGTAATGTCAATGAAGAAGTGTCTGTCTACCGAAATAATCACGAAAATCTTTCAACAAACCACTTCCTGAAATTACGACTGCGAGGCGAAAGGAGGAACCCCTTTGGCGTAGGTACTAAAGTTTATGTATATGCAGATAACCAAACGCAGTACCAGGAGATGATGCCAGTCCGAGGATATCAGTCGTCGGTCCATCATGAGCTTATTTATGGGTTAGGAGAGGCTTCTTTTGTGGATAGCCTGCTGGTAATCTGGCCCGATGGCTTGCAGCAAACACGCTACGATATGAAAGCTAATCAGACGATCTACCTGCAGCATGATGCTGCCCAAGATGCAGTTTACCAGCAAAAAGAATCTACACCACCTTTATTTGATGAAGTTACTAACAGGCTTGGCATAGATTTCCAGCATCAGGAAAATACATTTCTGGATTTCAAAAGAGATAAAATGCTGCCCTATGGTCTCTCTAACCTCGGACCTGCTGTCACTTTGGGCGATATTAATGGAGATGGGCGGGAAGATATATTCCTGGGAGGTGCCAAAGGACAGGCCGGCAGGCTGTATCTTCAGTCAAAAGATGGCAGCTTTTCTCCTCTTGCCAGCCCGGCCCTTGATGCCGATACACAGCACGAAGACACCGATGCCCTTTTCTTTGACGCTGACCAGGATGGTGATGCTGACCTATATGTGGTAAGCGGTGGAAATGAATTTGATGAACAGGATGCTGCTTTACAGGATCGTCTTTACCTCAATGATGGGAACGGTAACTTTACCTTAGCTACGCAACAGCTACCACGAATGCTGAGCAGTGGTGCTGCTGTTACTGCTGCCGATGTAGATCAGGATGGCGACTTGGATTTGTTCGTAGGGGGAAGGTTGATTCCCGGCAGGTACCCCCTCTCACCCAGAAGTTTCCTGCTCCAGAACGACGGAAAAGGACATTTTACAGATATCACCGACACTTTTTGCCTATCACTTGCTCAAAGTGGGATGATCACCGATGCACAGTTTGTGCAGTTAAACGATGATGCCTTGCCGGACCTCATCGTTGTAGGCGAATGGATGCCTGTCAGAATTTTCTACAATGAGCAGGGAAAAGAACTGCGGGAACAACATATGCCGGGATTAGCTCAGACCTCCGGCTGGTGGAATACTCTGCACCCTACTGACCTTGACCAGGATGGAGATACTGACTTTCTGCTGGGAAATTTTGGCAACAATAACTTGTACAATGTAACCCAGGATCAGCCTGCCAGACTTATGTATAAAGATTTTGATAATAATGGTTCCATTGATCCTATCTTTACTCACTATCTGCAAGGTCAGGAGGTATTTGCTTACAGCAAAGATGAACTACTGGGCCAGATCAACAGCCTGAAGAAGAAATTCCCTGATTATCAGAGTTTTGCAAACACCACCCCGAGCGAATTTTTCACTCCCGAACAGCTCAAGGGAGCCGATACCCTTAAAGCGCAAATGCTGGAATCCGTTTACTTAATCAATGAAGGTGGAGAGTTCAAGGTTTTTCCACTTCCTGTAGAGGCTCAGTTTTCACCTGTCTATGCAGTTAGCACCACCGACATCAATGGTGACCAATATCCTGACCCGGTGCTGGCAGGGAATCAGACGCTGGGCAGGGTCAGCACCGGAAGGTACGATTCCAGTTATGGGTTGCTACTGTCCAGTGCAGCGGGGAAAGGTTTTAGTGCGGTACCCCACTCTCGTTCAGGAATTAGCGTGCGAGGAGATGTGCGCAAAATAGTGAACCTTTCGGTTGGTAAAAAGCACTACCTGTTAATAGCGAGAAGCGATGACAGCCTGAAGGTATATAAGCATCAACGTCTCCTGCAAGAGAAGCTAGTGGTCACCAAACCCTGATTTTTCAGAAAATAAGTATTTACTCCTTTTTAGGTTTTAGTATATTCCAGGCATGCATAATACTGAACTGATCTCGACTTTTTGAATAATAAAGAAGGGGTGTGGTAATTTGTATTACCAAACATAAATTTTCATAAATCACACCCTTCAATGTACTACGTACTGAGCAAAGATACGATAGCCGCCGTGGAATCGGAATCAGCGATACTTCTACATTTACCAACAGCCAAACGAGGCTTTAAGACCCAAAGCAGTCTTGTGGAAATTGTTAATTGTATACTTTATAAGCTTAAAACAGGTATACAATGGCATATGCTACCTGTTGAATCACTGTTTAGTGAAAAAGTACTGCATTACAAAACCGTGTTTGGCCACTATCGTAGATGGCCCCCGAGGCGCGGTGCAAGTTGGATGCCTGCAAGACCTGCTGGATCAATTTGTTGGCTGAAAACAAGTCCAACCTGGATTTGTCCAGCGGTGATGTTGACGGTAGCCAGGGTGGCCCCGCCACACTACTGCATTAAAGGGCGGTGAGTAAACTGCCTACCAAGGAAGGAAAAAACGCAAAACAACCAATTCTTTATACTTGACCGACAGACAGGGCCTGCCCTTGTCCATGTCCGGGCCTGTAGCAGGCAATCATAACGACCTCTACAAGATAGAAACTTCTATAAATGAGTTGTTTGAGGTATTGGAAGATGCCCATATTGCCATTGAAGGCCTGTATATAAATGCCGATGCTGGCTTTGATGCGGAAAGCTTTCGGCAGGCCTGCCAAGAAAAAGGCATTGTACCCAACGTTACCCTCAACAAAAGATATGGAACCCAATCACGCGAGCATGTACTAGATGAGGAGCTATATGATGAAAGATATTCAATCGAGAGGACCAACGCCTGGATGGACATTTTCCGGTCTGTTTTGAACAGGTTTGATACCACTACCTCAAGCTGGAAATGGTTTAATTTTCTAGCTTTTATTGTAATAGGATTAAGAAAATTCAAACAGTCTCA
>CAZZGE010000079.1:0-17962 GCA_964653665.1 uncultured Porifericola sp.
CTGGCTGAAAAAGTCATCAACAAGCAATCTTTACAGCAGAATACTTTTGCCATCACGGTGGGGGATAAGCTAGATACCCAGTTTATGAGTGAACTTTTAATTTCTTACGATTTTGAAAAGACAGACTTTATATACGAAGCGGGTCAGTTTGCTGTCCGGGGGGGTATTGTTGATATATTCTCATACGCCCATGAAATGCCATACCGAATTGAACTCTTTGGGAATGAAGTAGAAAGTATCAGAGTATTTGACGTAGAGAGTCAACTATCCCAGGAAAATGTAGAACGCCTGAGTATTATTCCAAACATACAAACCAGACTGTTGGAAGAAAAGCGTCAGTCCTTTGTAGACTTTTTGCCAGCCGACAATACCACCATCTGGTTCAAAGATTTCGGACAAGCCCAGGACATTATTGATACTTTTTTTGCAAAAGCTGAGGATAATTTTGAGCAGGTTATAGAGGCTTCCGGCGGCACGCAGATCGTCTCCAGCCCGCATGTGCTGTTTGAAACTAAAGATAGTTTTTTACAAAGTATACACTCTCTATCCAAAATAGAATTTGGTAATCGTTTTTATAGCAATACTGATAAGGTTTTTGATTTTGAAAGTGAGCCTCAGCCTTCATTTAATAAAAACTTTGAATTGCTGGTTGAAAACCTGAAAAGCCTGCACGAGAAAGATCTCAGCATTTTCATCTCATCTGACTCAGAGCATCAGATAGAGCGATTAAGGACCATCTTTGAAGAGCTCGATCATAGTATTGGCTTTGAGCCCCTATCTGTCGCATTACGGCAGGGGTTTATCGATAAAACGTTACAAACCTGCTGCTATACAGACCACCAGCTTTTCGATCGTTTTCATCGCTATAAAACGAAGAGTGCAAAAGCCAAATCCAGAGCACTCACTCTTAAAGAACTTCGCTCTCTCAACACCGGTGACTATGTAGTACATATTGACCATGGTATCGGACGCTTTGCCGGACTAGAGAAAGTAGATGTGGGTGGCAGAGAACAGGAGGCCGTTCGGCTTATCTACCGTGACAATGACTTGCTTTACGTAAGCATTCATTCCTTACACAAAATTTCTAAATACAGTGGGCAAGAAAGTGCCCCTCCTTCCATCAGCAAACTGGGATCTCCAGAGTGGGATAATAAGAAAAAGAAAGCCAAGAAGAAGGTTAAAGACATCGCCAAGGACTTAATCAACCTTTACGCAAAGCGAAAAGCTTCTCCCGGCTACTCTTTTAGCCCTGACAATTTCCTGCAGGCAGAGCTGGAGTCGTCTTTTATTTATGAAGATACTCCCGATCAGGCTAAAGCTACTGAAGATGTAAAAGCCGACATGCAGCAGTCACACCCTATGGACCGGTTGGTCTGTGGCGATGTGGGTTTTGGTAAAACAGAGGTAGCTATTCGTGCTGCATTCAAAGCAGTAAACGAAGGTAAACAAGTAGCCGTACTGGTACCCACGACTATCCTGGCTATGCAACATTACCAAACATTCAAAGACCGCCTTTCTAACTTCCCCATTACCATAGAGTACATTAATCGCTTTAAGTCTACCAAAACTATCCGTGAAATTCTCAAAGATGTAAAGGAAGGAAAAGTAGACATCCTGGTTGGCACGCACCGCATCGTCAACAAGGACGTAGTTTTCAAAGACCTCGGCATGATGGTCATCGACGAGGAACAAAAGTTTGGGGTTAAGGTAAAAGAGCGCCTCAAAGAAATGCGGGTTAATGTAGATGCTCTTACGCTTACGGCAACTCCTATTCCCCGTACACTTCATTTCTCACTCATGGGTGCCCGGGACTTAAGCATCATATCAACCCCGCCGCCCAACCGCAGGCCGGTAACCACAGAGATACACACCTTTAGCGAAACACTGATTCGTGATGCTATCAGTTACGAAATCAGGCGAGGGGGTCAGGTGTTTTTTGTCCATAATAGAGTCCAGAACATTGAGGAAGTTGCCAATATCATTCTCAGGCTGGTACCCGATGCTCGTGTAGCAGTAGCTCACGGACAAATGGAGGGTTCAAAACTGGAGAATACCATGCTTAAATTTATTGACAGAGAATACGATGTACTTATATCCACCAATATTATCGAGTCCGGATTGGATATTTCAAACGCCAATACAATCATTATCAATAATGCTCATATGTTTGGTCTGTCTGATTTACACCAGATGCGGGGTAGGGTAGGGCGTTCAAATCGTAAAGCATTTTGTTATTTGTTGGCCCCGCCTACTATAGGACTTACCGCTGATGCCCGCAAGCGACTTAGTACACTTGAGGAGTTTTCGGAACTGGGAGATGGGTTCAAGGTAGCCATGCGTGACCTGGATATTCGGGGTGCAGGAAACCTACTTGGTGCCGAACAAAGTGGCTTCATCTCCGACCTGGGTTTTGATATGTATCATAAAATGCTCGACGAAACTGTTCAGGAGCTGAAAGAAACAGAGTTTAAAGATCTTTTTACTCGCGAGCTCAGTGAATATGTGAAGCCTTTGGTACAAGACTGTACTATAGAAACAGATTTGGAAATTTTGATTCCCGAAACTTACGTCAGCAGCACTACTGAAAGACTAAGCCTCTACGCCAAACTGGATAACCTCAAAAATGAAGATGAGCTGAAAGGCTTTAAAAATATGCTGGAAGACCGGTTTGGATCAATGCCCGAGCAGGTAGAGGAGCTAATGGCTACAGTGCGACTACGATGGAAGGCTGAAAAATTAGGCATTGAAAAAATAATACTAAAAGGGGGTACATTGAAATGTTACTTTGCTACCCATGATCAACAGGAATACTTCAATTCTGACACTTTCGGTAGAATATTACAGTATGTACAGCAACATCCTAAATCCTGCCGTTTGAAGGAAACTAAAAAGCGTCTTATTTTAGTCATTCAAAGTATCAGTGATACCTACCGAGCCATAGAAGTGGTTGATAACATGCTCACTTAGACAAAAAACATGTATATTAATATAATTTGAGACTCGTAAGTATCGTTAACCTAACGTATATAAAACACAGAAACAGCCTTTTTAAATTTATATTTTAACTTACATGCATTAAATTTAATGGACTTGTTAACGTCAACTTGAAGGAAAAATCCTCAACTTAGGGCTTTCATTTTCGAACTTTTCTTTCGTTTGTGTTATAAAAAGCTGAAGAGCTTAATACTCAGAATATTAATAAACAGGTGTTATGATGAAAACTTGGAAACTGGTTAAAAGCGCACTAGTTGTGTGCTGCGGGGTTGCAATACTTTCCGCTTGTGGTGACAAATCTCATCCAACCAGCGTTACCCCCGGACCCTCTAGTACTGCTACCGGAATAGAGTACGATGTGGAAGGTAACTTTTCTCTGCAAGAATACCGTGGTCAGCCCGAAGCACCAAACATGGTATATATTGAAGGAGGAAGATTTGTGATGGGTAGCTTTGAGGAAGATTTGATGGGTACCCGCGACAACCTTGAAAGAACAGTTACTGTTGCTTCCTTTTATATGGATCAGACAGAAATAGCCAATATCCACTGGCTGGAGTATCTGTTTGATATTAAGCAAGATTCTACAACCGAATTTTACCGCTCTGCTTTACCGGATACTACCGTGTGGCGAAGAGACTTGGCCTACAATGATCCTTACGTTGCGCACTATCTCAGGTATCCCGGTTTTCGTTACTTCCCAGTAGTAGGAGTAAGCTGGAGACAGGCTAATGACTATGCCCGGTGGAGAACTGCTGTTGTCAATGAAAAATTAGTGGAAGAGTCAGAAGCTGAAATTGATGTTCCCGAAGGAGGTCGCATTCCCCTTGAATCAGGCGTAGTGTTACCCGACTTCCGTTTGCCTACTGAGGCGGAGTGGGAGTACGCAGCTAAAGCCTTAATTGGTACTCAGTACCTGGATGAAAATCATACCAACCAGCGTATATACCCCTGGGATGGCCACTCTACCCGTAATCCTTACGGTAATCAAATGGGCTATTTCCTCGCCAACTTTAAAAGAGGTCGCGGAGATTATGCTGGTATAGCAGGTAAGCTGAATGATGGGGCGATGATTACCGATTACATCTACGAGTATCCTCCAAACGACTTCGGTCTTTATAACATGGCAGGTAATGTAAATGAGTGGGTCATTGACGTTTATCGCCCTCTTTCTTACCAGGATTTTAATGACTTAAACCCTATCCGTCGTGATGGAACTGTAGACCCTGAAGAGAGATACGACAGCGAAAAGCATCCAAACTTTACTGGAGACTATAACTCACTCATAACTAATGAGTTGAGAGTTTACAAAGGTGGTTCATGGGCTGACGTAGCTTATTGGTTATCTCCCGGAACTCGCCGTTACCTGGAGCAGGATTCTGCTACTGCTACCATTGGTTTCCGTTGTGCTATGATTCGGGCTGGGACCAATTACTAAAAGAAATAATTACCTACATGATAAGTCTGGTCAGATATGACGATCAGGCTTTTTTTTTACTCCGCCGCGGCCAAAGCAGCAACGCTGACGCTCACACATCCTGACTCCAAAAGGAGTTGTGCACACTGGCCTATTGTAGCGCCAGTAGTAATAACATCGTCTATCACCAGCACCTTCTTACCTACCACTTTTTCCGGACTTTTTACTTCGTAAATATTTTTAGCGTTTTCAAACCTTTCTTTCCTGCCTTTCTTAGTTTGAGTAGATGTGTTCATGCTTTTGACCATAGCATCGGGTGACCATTCTATCTCTAAAACTTCAGCAATCCCTTTAGCAATGTAGTCCGCTTGATTATACCCTCGCTTTCTCTTTTTGGCGGGGTGTAACGGCACAGGGATTACTAAGTCTATGGCAGGTTTGACAGCCCGGATGGATTCACCAAACCATCGGCCGGCCATTTCACCTGCTTCAGGCAGATTTTTGTATTTGATGTGGTGCATCAGTTTTTGAACGCCGCTTTTTTTATTGAACTTGTAATATGCCCAGACGTAGTCAACATTAACTAAACCCGAAAATTTTCTGTAGAGATTTTCGTTAGGTTCATATAGATGATACTTGGCCATCGATGCAGCACTATCCAAAGATATGAATTGCTCTCCTCTAACCAGCGGCTTTCCGCTGATCAAGCAGCTTTGAGGAAAAAGAAGGGATAGAAAGTCTCCGAGCATGTCAGCAATTTTTAATGAATATAATGATTTGAAGGTATTCATATCGTTTCTCTTTATTCGGCAGACTTACTTGGGTAATAAAAAGGTATTGACGTTTTATTTTATCTGGAATGTATAAGAAAGATCTTGAACTGGAAATTAAATGGCAGCGTCTGTTAAAGAATGTAGAGCAGATGATCGGTAAGAAACCTAAAGATCTTAACGTAGTTTTATTTTTAATTGGAGTACAGGAACTAGGAAGAGGACATCAGAATTTCTCGAAAGAAGAAAAACAGGATCTTTTGCACATTGCTATTTGCAAGGTCTTATCAATTTCAGGGTTCTACGAGTTGGAGGGCATTGACGAAGATGGCTGGCCTCATTGGAAGTTAGTCAAAAAGTTACCTCATTTTGATCTGCTTGAACAAGAAAAACTTCTGAAGATGCATATTATTGATTACTTTAATAAGGAGCTGGATTTAGAAGTATAGTTTGTTCATGAAAATTATCTCTTACAATGTAAACGGCTTGCGGGCTGCTATTAGAAAAGGTTTTTTGGATTGGTTAGATCAAGAAGATTACGACATTATTTGCTTACAGGAGATCAAAGCACATACTGAACAACTGGACATTGAAGAGTTTGACAAACTCGGCTATCGCTCTTATTGGATGCCTGCTGTTAAGAAAGGCTATAGTGGGGTAGCAATTCTAAGTAAACCTCGACCCCAGCATGTAGAGTACGGATGTGGCATGGAAATTTATGATACTGAAGGTAGAGTCATCAGGGCTGACTACGATGACTTTTCGTTGATGAATGTGTATATGCCTTCCGGCTCTAGTGGTGACCATCGACAGGATTTTAAAATGCAGTGGCTTGAAGATTTTGAAAAATATGTTAGGATCATCAGGAAACATCATCCAAAGCTTGTCATTTGTGGTGACTATAATATTTGTCACCGGCCTATAGATATTCATGATCCGGTAAGAAATAAAAAATCTTCTGGCTTTTTACCCGAGGAACGGGAGTGGGTAAGCAATTTTCTGGAGGAAGGGTTTATCGACACATTCAGGTACTTTGATAGTTCTCCACACCGGTATTCCTGGTGGAGTTTTCGGGCTCGCGCCCGGGAAAAAAACCTGGGGTGGCGCATTGATTATCACATGGCTACACAGGAGATGGAAAGTGATCTGGCAGGTGCTGATATACTGAGCGAAGTAAAACATTCTGATCACTGTCCGGTATTATTAGAATTACAAGATTTATCATAAACAGCAGGTAACATAAGGGAGCCTCCCTTACGCCTGAACTATCCGACGGATTAAATCCGTTTTTCTACATTAATAAAGTTTACATCATTGGGCTTATGGCAAACAATGCAAACTCCGAAGTAGTACAGCAACTCAGACTATATAAGCGCAAATATTATATTAATAAATTAGCGCGTGGTAGCATTTATTTTGGTGCTATTCTACTTTCCGCTTATCTGATCATCAGTTCACTGGAATATACCATCCGGCTCAACAGTGTTGGGAGAGGTGCTTTATTTTTTCTATTCGTTGGCATATTTCTCTTTATGCTTTACCAATGGGTTATAAACCCTATTTTAAGAATCGTTAACAACAAGCGACAAATCAGTGACGAAGAAGCGGCACAGCAGATTGGTTTATTCTTTCCTGAAGTAAAGGATCGCTTACTAAATGTTCTTCAGCTGCAAAAAAACTCTGATCATCAGAACTCCCTGCTTAGCGCCAGTATTGCCCAGAAAACCCAACAAATTTCGGTAGTGTCTTTTCCGACGGCCATCAACCTGCGCGAAAACCTGAAGTATGTAAAGTACCTGGCTGCACCAGCTATCCTAATCCTGGTACTTTTTGTCTCTACACCCCAATTATTTTCAGAAAGTAACGAGCGCATTGTTAATTTTAATCGCGAATTTGTTCCTCAAGCTCCATTCTCGTTTGATCTACAGAATGAAACATTGCTTGCTTTCAAAAATGAGAAATTCTCTGTAGAGATGATGCTTAACGGCAATGCTGTTCCCGATAAAGTTTATCTGAATACAGCGGGTAGGAGATTCAGGATGGCACCTAATGAAACGGGAATATTTCAGTATAACTTTCAGAATATACAGCGAGACGTTGCTTTTACTATTGAAGCGGCTGGCTTCTTTTCCCGTGAATACGACGTTAAGGTTGTAGAACGACCCAACCTTAAAGGTTTCAGTGTTTTTCTCAATTACCCTACTTATCTCGGTAAGGAAGATGAACGTCTGAATAATGTTGGTAACCTCCAAGTGCCGGAGGGAACTACGGTATCATGGAAATTTAATGCACTTTCAGCCGACAGTATGTGGCTCACTTTTGCGCAGCAAGAAGATATCTACCGCCTTGAAAAAGAAAGTGAAGAAACCTTTACGTTTGAAAAACAGGTTTTTTCTCCCGAACATTATCAGATAGATCTCAAAAATCAGTATAGCGCCAACAAGCAAAATATTCGTTATTACCTTGATGTGATACCTGACCAGTATCCAAAGATCAATCTTGAGCAATTCCAGGATACCACGATGTATAAGTTTTTGGTGCTAGGTGGCAATGTTTCAGATGATCATGGTCTGACTCAATTGGCTCTCTACTACAGATTTGAGCAAAACAGTGATGAGAAGGCTGCTGACACAGAATACCAGCGTCTTGACCTCAACTTGGACACCAGACAAATTAATCAGAGCTACTACCATCAGTGGCAGATTGACAGCTTCAACCTGCAGCCAGGTGATAAAATCCGTTACTTCATTAGGGTTTGGGATAACGATGCTGTTAACGGCTACAAATCTTCCAAGACTTCCTCGTACGTTTTCAGTATTCCCAACCGGGAAGCCATCAAGGAAAGTCTGGAGCGTTCTTCTGAGCAAACACAAACGCAAATCAGCAAGACAGTTCAACAAGCTGAGCAGCTCAAGAAAGAGCTTGACGAAGTGGAAAAAAAGCTTAGAGGTAAGAAAGAGCTTAACTGGCAGGATAAGCAAAAACTGGAAGATATCATCAAAAAACGTCAAGAGTTTGAGAAGCAACTTCAGGAAATGAAGGAGCAGAATGAGGCGACTAACATGAAGCGTGAGCAGTTTGATAAGCAGTCTGAAGAGATGCAAAAGAAGATCAACCAGCTACAAAACCTTATGGATGAGCTGCTGGATGAGGATACCAAACAGCTTTATGAAGAATTAAAAAAACTCCTTGAAGAGCAATCTGAAATGGACAAAATTCAGAACAAGCTTAAAGAACTCGGGGATAAAGAGCAAAACCTGGAGGAAGAATTGGAAAGGACGCTGGAGCTCTTCAAGCGCATGAAGTTTGACATGAAACTTAATGAGTTAGAAGACAAAGTCAGCAAAGAGGCAGAAGAACAGGAAAAGCTAGCCGAAGAAACTGAGAATAAGGAGAACAGCACAGAAGAACTGAGTGAAAAGCAAGAACAGCTTAATAAAGAGTTCGAGGAATTTCAGAAAGACATGGAAGAGCTTGAGAAACTCAACCAGGATATGAAAAACCCAGCTCCAATGCAGGACATGTCAGAAGAGGAACAGCAAACGCAGCAGGAGCAAAAAAATGCTAAGGAACAGCTTGACCAGGGTAAGCGCAAAAAAGCCAAACAGTCTCAGCAGAATAGCTCTCAGCAGATGAAGAAGATGGCTCAAAAAATGCAGCAGATGCAGCAAAGCATGGAAATGGAGATGCTACAGGAGAATATGGATAACCTTCGTAACATCCTAGATAACCTGATCACACTCTCTTTTGACCAAGAGGATATTATGAAGTCTTTCAGGGATGTCAAACAGACTGATCCTCGTTTTGTTGAACTGTCTCAGCAGCAGCTCAAAATTCGTGATGATGCCCAGATCATAGAAGATAGTTTGCTATCACTTGCCGAGCGTGTTTTTCAGATTCAGTCTTTTGTGACACGGGAAGTCAAGGACATGAATCAGCATATGGAAGAGAGCATGGAAGCCTTAAAGGAGCGACAGCAGTACAAGGCTATCAGTAAGCAGCAGTTTACTATGACTTCGATGAATAATCTGGCTTTGCTACTAAACGATGTCCTCAGCCAGATGCAACAACAAATGGCAGACGCTATGGGTAAGCCGCAGCAAAAGCAAGGTCAATCACAACAGAATATGAATCTGAGCGAGTTGCAAAAGCAGCTCAACGAACAGATTGACCAACTGAGAAAAAGCGGTAAATCCGGAAGAGCACTGTCGGAAGAACTTGCTAAATTGGCTGCCCAGCAAGAGAAAATCCGTAAGATGATGCAGGAACAACAGGACGCAGAAGACGACGGGGGAGGAGGTAACGGAGAAGAACTCGCTAAGCAAATGGAAGAAACAGAAACTGACCTGGTTAATAAGAAACTGTCATCTGAAATGATCAAGCGTCAAAAAGAAATCTTAACTCGCCTGTTAGAAGTGGAAAAATCCATGCGGGAACAGGAACTTGATGATGAGCGGAAGGGCGAAACTGCTAAATCTGATTATGAACAAAAAGCTTCCAAAAGTTTTGAAGAATATATAAAGGCAAAAAAACAGGAAATTGAGCTACTAAAGACGGTCCCCGTCCGATTAAATCCGTACTATAAAAGTGAGGCCAATAAGTACTTTCAAAGACTCAATAATAATTCAAAGTAAATAATGAATTCTATAAGCATTGAAATTCCTTCTCTGTCGGAGAATATCAGAATGATTGAAAGCTTTATTGATAATGCAAAAGATCAGTTTAATCTTAACGATGATATTTACGGCAATATCATGATAGCCGTGACAGAGTCTGTTCACAATGCAATTCAGCACGGTAATAGTGGGGACGCTAAGAAAAGTGTCTACTTATCACTTACCCTTCAGGAAAACGTCATACGCTTTACTGTACAAGATGAGGGGCCTGGCTTTAGTTATGAAAATCTGCCTGATCCGACATCACCAGAAAATCTGGAACGACCCGGAGGTCGCGGTATTTTTCTGATGAAGCATCTATCCGACGAAGTTAATTTCTTGAAAAATGGGCGTGTTGTAGAACTCGTTTTTTACATAGATTAATCATCCTCCTAATTGGTCAATTTTTTTACGGAAGGTGTTGACTACAAGCTGAGCCTCTTATCTAGTGTTCCGCCTTGGCTGGTATCCCTAGCTGAATTGGAACAGAAACATCTTTCTGAGTTGAACTACATTTTTTGCAGCGATGAATATCTTCTCCAGATCAATCGCCAATATCTGAGCCACGACTTTTTTACTGATATCATCACCTTTGACAATGCTGACCATCCAGGTTTACTAGAAGGAGATATTTTCATAAGCCTTGATAGAGTGCGTGAAAATTCAGCGATACATCAAACCACTTTCTTTTCTGAGTTGTTAAGAGTCATTATTCATGGTCTGCTGCACTTAATTGGCTTTGATGATAAAGATGATAAATCCAAAGCCATCATGCGGAAGATGGAAGACAAATATTTAGATTTGTACTTTCAGAATTTTCACAAGGCAGACAGCTAGTGTTCCACGTGAAACGTTTTAAATAAATCAAAAGTATGTTTCAGAATTATGATGTCATTGTTGTAGGTGCAGGGCATGCAGGCAACGAAGCTGCAGCGGCTGCAGCCAAAATGGGATCCAAAACATTACTGATTACTATGGACATGACCAAGATAGGTCAAATGTCTTGCAATCCGGCGATGGGCGGTGTAGCCAAAGGTCAGATCGTCAGAGAGATAGATGCACTAGGAGGCTATTCTGGGATTGTATCCGATAATTCCATGATTCAGTTTAGGATGCTAAACCGTTCTAAAGGGCCTGCCATGTGGAGCCCGCGCACCCAAAATGATCGTATGCGATTTAGTGAAGAATGGCGAATGGCACTAGAGCATATTCCTAACCTGGATTTTTGGCAGGAAATGGTTACCGGAATCATCGTGAGAAATGGCAGGGTAGTAAGTGTTAAGACGAGCATTGGGCTGGAGATAAAAGCCAACACGGTTATTCTCACAAACGGCACTTTTCTCAATGGTATCATCCATATCGGTGAGAAGCAAATGGGAGGAGGAAGATCCGGTGAAAGAGCCTCCCGGGGCATCACTGAACAGTTGGTAGAGCTAGGCTTTGAATCAGGAAGGATGAAAACTGGAACACCACCCAGGGTCGACGGACGCTCTCTCAATTACAATCTTATGGAAGAACAGCACGGTGATCAAAACCCGGGCAAGTTTTCATACACTGATACACACCCTCCGGAAGTTCAGCGCAGTTGCTACATAACTTATACCAATCAGGAAGTACACGAAATTCTGGAAGGAGGATTTGACCGTTCACCGATGTTTAATGGTCGTATCAGAGGTCAGGGGCCTCGTTATTGCCCATCTATTGAAGATAAAATCAACAGATTTAAAGAGCGGGATCGGCACCAGATTTTTGTAGAGCCTGAGGGATGGAATACCGTTGAAGTTTATGTGAATGGTTTTTCCACCTCACTTCCTGAAGAGGTACAGTATGAGGCAATCAGAGGAATACCTGGATTCAAGGAGGCAAAATTATTCAGGCCAGGCTATGCTATCGAGTACGACTACTTTCCCCCTACACAATTGAAACTTAGCCTCGAGACCAAATTAGTAGGGAACCTTTTTTTTGCTGGCCAGATCAATGGCACTACTGGTTATGAAGAGGCTGCCTGCCAGGGGCTCATTGCTGGCATCAACGCCCACCGTAAAGTAGCTGAAAAAGATCCGTTTATCATCAAGCGTTCGGAAGCATATATCGGCGTCCTCATTGATGACCTGATCAACAAAGGTACTGAAGAACCGTACAGGATGTTTACTTCACGTGCTGAGTTCCGCCTACTACTGCGTCAGGATAATGCTGATCTACGTCTTTCAGAGAAAGGACACAAGCTAGGTTTGGTAGGGGATGCCAGGCTAGAAAAAGTGTACGATAAAAGGAGGGACATTGAGCGGGTTATGGAAGAAATAAAAGATTTAAGGGCCGCTCCTGACCACTTCAACGAAGGACTTAATGCCCTCAACACAGCTACGCTTAAGGAGAAAGTTTCTATTCAGAAACTACTTAAACGCCCTGAAATCAATATTAATACGCTAAGAAAATTAGACAAGTCACTAAACCAATATTTTGCTGGATATGAAAGTGGCGTGCTTGAACAGGTAGAGATATTAACCAAGTATAAAACTTATCTTGATAAGGAAAGAGCCCATGCAGCAAAAGCAGAAAGTATGGAAAATTACTCTATCCCCCAAGACTTTAACTATGAACAGGTGAAAGCACTATCTGCAGAAGCACGGGAGAAACTTCAGAATATAAGACCAGGGACAATTGGTCAGGCTTCTCGCATAAGTGGCGTGTCGCCAGCAGATATCTCTATACTGATGATCTTCCTGGATAGGTAGATTAAAATTTTATGCATACAAGGTGCCTGTTTCTCACGTTGTAAACAGGCACTTTTTTTATGAATTTTGCCTGACAATGAAAGTAAGAAATCTATGCTTGTTAGCATTCTGGATCAGTGTTATCGCTGTAGGATCATGCGCACGTAGGGGCGTACCAACGGGAGGTCCCAAAGATACGGTTCCCCCTACGCTACTAAACATGAGTCCTGAACTGGAAACAGTCAACTTTGATGATAGTGAAATCGCGATAGAGTTTGATGAATTTATCCAGGCACGTTCTCTCAAGCAGGACCTTATTATCAACCCTCCAGTAGATGACTATGATTTTTACGTAAACAGAAGGTCACTGGTCATAGAGTTCAATGAGGACTTACAGGAAAATACGACCTATACGTTTAACTTCAGAGATGCCATCAAGGATATATCTGAACAAAATCCGGCTGAAAATGTAATTATGGCTTTTAGTACCGGTAGTAAAATTGATTCGTTCCAGGTACGAGGACAGATAAAACAATTGTTTACTGGCTTGCCAGCTGAAGAAGCTCTTGTAGCCCTGTATCCGGAAAGCGATACCCTTTCTCCATTTGAAGATCCGCCTACCTACCTGACAAAAACTGACGAAGAAGGAAACTATGAAATCAACTACATAAAAATTGGCACGTATAAAATTTTTGCTTTCATAGATGATAACAACAATCTGAAAATTGACTCCAACAACGAGCCTCTGGGTTTTGAATCTGATCCTGTCGTACTGATACCAGAAGAAACTCAACCCCAACCTCTCGACACGATGAATGTTCAAGACAGCTTGTCGGATAGTAGGGTAACCCTTTATGGAAAGAGCGTTGATTTAAGGCTTCTCTACCAGGATGTTCGTCCAGTTACGATACAAAGCAGTAGGTCTAACGGAAAGTACTATGAGATTAAAACCAATAAATCTATCCGAGACTATACGTTGAGGATTGACACTTTAGATCTGGAGAATAGTACGATACAGTATCTCGACTCACTTCAGCCGGAATTACCCAAAGATACTCTGAGATACTTGTACAGTAATTTTCAGGATCAGCAAAAGACGATACGCATTTACAATACACTTCGTCAGGACAGCCTGAGGACATTCATTACACTGACTGACTCGGTAAATCAGGTAGCGGAAGATACGCTGTACGTTCAGTTTCTAGAAAGTAGAAGAGAGGCTGAAGAGCTAAGCCAGACAACTACTGCTGTTCCAGAAATACAAGACTCAATCAAACTGACGATCAGTTTTAGTAAGCCAATTACTCAAGTAAAAACCGATAGTATTTTGCTGAGCTACGATACGCTTTTTTACCTGCCTCTTAATTATGATTCACTATTTCGCTGGAACAAAAGAGTTGATCGGGTAGAACTTAATCATAAAGTAAACAAGCGCCGTATTGTAGACACTTTGCAACAATACCTGAAGGAAAGGGATAGCCTGCAATTTATTAGTAACCAGGAACAAAAGGCTTTGTACCTTGACAGCCTGCGGTCCGCACAAAACCTGGAGGAACAGATCAGGTATTTTGAACCTTTGGCCGGCCTGATACGAAGTGAGGCTCTACTATCAATCGCCGATAGTATCAATAGTCTGGAAGATGAAGATCAGCAAAGTCAGCTGCTAAATAATTTATCGGATACCCTTGACATTGAAGCAAGTCATCAACCACAAGTGTATTTACGAGAAGATCTTTTGGGCAACCTTAAACCTCTTATTCTTTACTCAGCAGCTGGCAGCTTTATGAGTATAGAGCAAGACAGTAGCCAGCAGATTATCCAAAACTATACTTTCAAGAAACCGGAAGAGTACGGTACCATATCCGGTAGCATAAACACGGAATACGAGAGTTATGAGATTCAGCTTCTCGATAATAATTACAATGTAGTAACCACCACTGAGGGGGAAGATGGAGAATTTGCATTCAGACTTGTCCCGCCAGGTGAATACAAATTACGTGTGCTCATAGATGAGAATCTGAATGGCCAATGGGACAGAGGAAATATACTGCAGAACCAAGAACCTGAACCTATCTACTTTTATACTGAAGAAGAGGCTATCGAGCTCAGAGCAAACTGGGAAAGAGAGATCAATTTAGCCTTTTGAGTTATCCACATTATCGAGTGAATAACATGTGTAAATCAGCATAAACTTTGTGGAAAAATAAAATGTTATTCACTCGATGATTATCACTTCACAACCAGACTTCCCTGTACACAGAATTTTGATTATTATCCACAGTGTTATCCACAGTATTATTAGTCCTAAAAGTTATTAACACATTAGTTAACATTCTGATTTTTTTATCATAACTTTCTGTAAAACAATTAATTAGTTGTGGATAAGTGTGTTAATAACCCGTTAATAATTGATCAGGTTATCGATTGCGGTGGATAACGTCTGAAGCCGCATGGAGTTTTCCACTTATTCACACCTTAATAAATAATAATAGTTCTTTTAAAATAATCTTTTAATAATATAGTATGTTAGTGAATATGTTAGAACCCTTAACCAAACGCGATGAAAATAAATAGTATCCTAACATTTGTTATTCTTCTGTTATCGACTACTTTAGCACTGCAGGCACAGGATCAGGAACAGATAAAACTTGCGCAGCAGTATGATGACAAAGGAGAAATTGAAAAAGCTAAATCTATCTACGATGAGCTAGCAGATAAGAAACAGTACATCCCTATCATCCATGGTAGATACTTCAGGCTCTTGGTAAATAACGGATACCTGAACGACGCAGAGAAGTACATGAAAAAAACGCTGAGGTATTATCCGGGAAATATTATTTATCGTCTGGATGCCGGTATTTTACAAGAACGCAAAGAAGATGAAGATGCAGCAACAAAATTATACGCCGGGGTTCTAAATGAAGTACAGAATGATCCATATAAAATACGTTTGGTCGCCAGTCATTTTATCAAAAGCGATATGTTAGAAAAAGCGATCAACAGCTATCAGAGAGGGAGAAAGGCCAATCAAGACGAAAACCTGTTTGCGCTGGAACTGGCAAATGTGTACCGTCGGCTCAATGAAAAAGATAAAATGGTGTTGGAGTATCTTAAGTATGCTGATGAAGATGAAGCAAGAATATCGTACGTGAAAAATGTGCTTCAAAATATCCTGACAGAAGAAGAAGAATTACAAAGCTTGTCAGATTTATTGCTGGATAAAATACAGGAAAACCCTGACAAACAACTGTACAACGAACTGCTCATTTGGATCAACCTGCAGCAGAAAAACTTCTACGGTGCTTTTATGCAAGCCCGCGCCATAGACAGGAGAAATCGTTCTGACGGAGACAGAGTAATGGGGGTGGCGTCCATTGCGCTGGACAATCAGGACTATGATAATGCGCTCAAAATGTATGAGTATGTCATCGACAAATATCCCCGTACCTCCAATTATGTGTCTGCCCGAAGGTACAAGATTAAGGCAAGGGAAGAGATGGTGAAAAATCGCTACCCTGTAGAGCAGGAAGATATCACCAAACTGATTGAAGCTTATCAGAACTTCATTGACGAAAGTAGCAAGTCAGCCATAGGTCCTAGTTACGCTACCCTGGAAGCTATGCGAAGTCAGGCACTACTTTATGCTTTTTATCTGGATGAGCGAGATCAGGCTATAGAAACACTTCGTAAGGTAGCCCAGCATCCTAAAGCTAGCCGTGAGCTGCGGGCCAGGTGTAAGCTGGATATGGGCGATATTTATATCCTGATCAATCAACCTTGGGAATCAACACTTCTTTATTCGCAGGTAGAAAAAGACCATAAAGAAGAACCGGTAGGCTACGAAGCCAAGCTAAGAAATGCCAAGCTTTCTTATTACAAAGGAGACTTTGAATTAGCACAGGGTCATCTAGATGTGCTTAAATTGGCTACTACCCGTGAGATTGCTAACGATGCAATGTCGCTGAGTCTGCTGATACAAAATAATACAGCGCTTGATACTACTGGGAGTGCTATGCAGGACTATGCTAATGTAGAGCTGCTGCTTTTTCAGAATAAACAACAGCAGGCCCTGGCCAAATTGGATAGCATGCTCAACCTGTATGAGAACCATGAGCTTGCGGATGAAATTCACTGGCTGATGGCCAAGATAGATATGAAGCTGGGCCAGTTTGATGAATCGCTTCAGCACCTGGGTACCATTACCGAATCCTATGGTTACGATATTTTGGGAGATGACGCCCTCTTTATGACAGGTAAACTTTACGAAGATCAATTGCAGGATACGGACAAAGCTATGAAGATATACACCAATTTTCTGAGAGAGCACCCAGGAAGTGTATACATAGCGGAAGTCAGAAAACGGCTGCGAAAGTTACGAGGCGATTTCAACGTAAACTAAAAAATTTCAAATCCTGTAATGCCGGGTTTTTTTCTACATCAAATAAAGAATGACATACCCTCCAATAAAAATAAGGATGGATAATATACTCTCCCACCCAACTTTGGCAAAACCATATTTCTGGCGATGCAACAAACCGAGTAAAAGCACTGAAGTCAAAAGTATGGTAAGAGAAATAATAAAAAGCTGCGAAGCGTTGGCAGCATGGTAGAGAGAACCTTCCTGGTATGCAACATCTGAAAAAGATACGAAGAGTACGTCAAATGTATTACCCCCTATGATGTTGCTCACTGCCAGGGTAAGTGCTCCCTGCCTCACTGCTGATACTGATACCACCAGCTCTGGTAACGATGTAGCGACTGACGTAAATAGCGCACCCATGAAAGAAGCAGAGATTCCAGTTTTGCTGGAAATGACAATAGCTGTTTGTGCGATAAAATAACCAGCAAATCCCACCACCACTGCCAAGAGTACGAAACGAATAATCAACCAACTCAGATTGATGTTTTTATGGTTATCTTCATCCGGCACATCTTCTATAGTCTCAGAAGTACTGGAAGGTTTCCACATGGGATGTTCCTGCGCTTTTGATATAAGCCGCGTGCCCAGTACGTAAATTAACAGCAGAGCCATTGAAGCCGGATGAGTACCAGCAACCAATAGAGGCTTGGCTGCCATTACTACGATGACGAAGCCCAACATAACGATCAATAGTACGCCTTGCATCAGGTTTGAGAACGAAGCCGAGGCGTGCTCGAGGTTAGCGCGGGAATAAAAAATATCGGCAACTGCCAGAAATACTGTTTGGGCAGCGATACCACCGATTGCATTGCTAAATGCCAGTTCAGGTTGCCCCTCAAAGGCAGCCGTGACAGAAGTGATGATTCCTGAAATAGAAGTAACAGCACCCAACAGAATACCACCTACCAGTGCTTCACCAAAACCTGTAATATCAGCCAGCTGATCGGCTGCTTTGGTAAGTAAAGTCCCAGCAAATCCAACAACTGCTGCTAATG
>CAZZGE010000080.1:0-17682 GCA_964653665.1 uncultured Porifericola sp.
CTACGATGCTTCTGACGCACAGATTACAGTTTACGATGATCCACTGGTACAAAAGATGGGCTCTTACATTTACAAGATGTTTATCCATGACGATTACTTTGTCAATTTTGCTGATGCTGCCGCAGTCAATACGATCCCCGAGGATGTGGTTTTCCGTTATGGTGAGCGCATTGATGATACTATGATGATGGGTCTAGGTGCTCACAAAGGTGGAAAGAGGGATATAGCGAATGACCTGCCCATCAGCGACCGCAGTATGGGACGCCATTTGTACGCGATCTTCAATTATGAGGATTTGAAAGAATATTATAACAACTTTACAACAGGCTACCCTTACGTTGGACATGCCTGGTTTCCTAACCTGCAGGTGATGACCGCCCGTAGTCAGCCTTACACGCATGAAGGGATTTTTCTGGCAGCCCAGGGCGGACATAATGCGGAAAGCCATAACCACAATGATGTGGGAAACTTCATCGTATACATGGACGGACAGCCTGCCATCATAGATGTAGGAGTAGAAGAATATACGGCCAAAACCTTCAGTTCGCAGCGCTATGAAATCTGGACGATGCAGTCGGCCTATCACAATGTACCGACCATCAACGGCTACACGCAACTGCCAGGAAAAAACTATCGGGCAGAAAATGTCAAGTTTAAAGTTTCATTCAACGAGGTCAATTTCTCTCTGGATATAGGGAAAGCATACCCACAGGAGGCGGGTATCAAAGAATGGTATCGCGAAATCCGGTTTGTCCGCAATACCTGGGTGGAGGTGACTGACGATTACGAGATGGATAAAGTCAGTGGAGAGATGCAGTATAGCCTAATGACGGCCTTTGAAGTAAAAAAAGTATCTCCCGGTAAGATCTGGCTTAGCGGCAAAGATAGCATGAGCGGTGCTAATGCTTATATTTACTACAATGAAGATAAGTTTAAACTGGATGCTGAAGCTATTCCGATTACTGATCCTAAACTGCTCAAATCCTGGCCGGAAACGATCTATCGCATGTTGTTTACCGCCAAAGATCCTCAAAAGAAAGATCGCTGGCGCTTTATATTTGCCCAGGATGAGGACGTAGAAAAACTTATGTAATTTTTTTTCAGACGAGCAACAACCTATTACACGATGAAGATAAGTATTGCCACTACCCTGATTTTAACATTATTATCACTTAGCACAGCTGCACAGGAAACAGTATTGCTGAATATGGAGCGGCTAATAGCAGTGAAGGAGCATGCGTATTTTTTCCATGAAGAAATCCGCCTGGCAATGGATGAGGCCAATGAATTCTTGGGCATGTTTCCGGTTTCTGTAATGGACAAAGGCATGGTAGCCAGTAGTGGGGACAAACACGACTACATGAGCCAGGGCCCTTACTGGTGGCCCGATCCCGAAAAGCCCGATGGCTTGCCCTACGTTCGCCGCGACGGTGAGAAAAATCCGGAAATTAAAAAGTTTACTGACAAGAGTAATTTACAAAAACTGATCAGTGCCGTTGATGCCCTGGGCATGGCTTACTTTTTTTCCAATGACGAGAAATATGCCGAGAGGGCCTCGCAATTACTTTTTACCTGGTTTCTGGACTCTGCAACCCGTATGAACCCTAATCTCAACTTCGGTCAGGCAATCCCTGGCAGAACAGAGGGCCGGGGTATAGGTATTATTGAAACCCGTAAGTTTGGTTACTTACTGGATGGGGTTACCTTGATACAAGGTTCTAAAGCTTGGACTGATGAGATGCAGCAGGGCTTCACCGACTGGGTCAGCGATTACCTGGATTGGTTGGTCAACAGCCAGCATGGTAAGGATGAAGCCGTGCACGGTAACAACCACAGTAGTTGGTATTTTGTACAAACCATGGCCATGGCCCTGTTTTGTGATAACGAACAGCTAGCCAAAGAACTGCAGCAGCAGGGCCTGAAGATCGTACTGGACGACCAGATTGAAGCCGATGGTAGTCAGCCCCGGGAACTAGCCCGGACGCGTTCCTGGGATTACAGCACCATGAACCTGCAAGCGCTCTACTATTATGCTTTACTGGCCGAGAAAACCGGGAAGTCATTTTGGGACTACCAGGGTCAGATGCTGCGCCGGGCTCTGGAGTTTTTGCTGCCTTACATGCACAAAAGCAACGAATGGCCTCATCAACAGATCAAGACAATGAATCGGGATCGGCTCTTATCAGTATTGAAGATAGCTGCTACTCGCTACCCAGACGGTATTTACAGAAGCATTTTTCAGAAATATTACCAGGCAAGTGAAGATGATCAGCTTTATGTACTGAGGTATTAACATTTTTTGCTTGCCTATCTTCAAATATTCTGATCGTATGAAACCCTTTGCGATTATTTTCTTTTGGTAATTAGAACGTATCTAAATAACTTTTAACTTGCGGCTTTCGTCCATATACGCTGCGCAATACGATTGATGAAGACTTTAGACCAACTTAAGCCGGGAGAAAAAGCGGTAATTAAAAATATAAAGGCTTCTGCTCTTACTATTAAATTGCTGGAAATGGGAATACTTCCCGGCAAAGAGGTAAAATTCAACTATCGTGCGCCACTGGGAGATCCGATCTCTGTACAAATTTCGGGTTACAACCTTTCCCTGAGAATTGATGAAGCTAACCAAGTAGAAATCCTATGAGTCAACCTGCCGAAACTTTAGCCACCAGTCCAGTTGTCAAATCAAGCATCACAGTTGCTCTCGTGGGCAACCCCAACTCCGGTAAGACCACCATATTTAACCTACTTACTGGGTTAAGTCAAAAAGTCGGAAACTATCCCGGCGTCACCGTAGATAAAAAAGTGGGTAAAACCTCGTTAACTGCTTCCAAGAGTGCTGAAGTTATTGACCTGCCCGGTACTTATAGCGTATACCCGCGTTCTTATGATGAAAAAGTGGTGCTGGATGTGCTGATGCATCCTGATACTGCACAGCGGCCCGACGTGGTAGTGGTGATTGCCGACATCAACAACCTGGAGAGGAACTTGCTGCTCTATACACAAATACGTGACCTGGATATCCCTTCGGTATTGGTGCTGAATATGGCAGATATTGCCCGGCGCAAAGGCGTCAAGGTAGATACACAACTGCTAAGCCAGCGGCTCGGTAATCTTCCAGTAGTAAGTATGAATGCCCGAAGCGGGGAGGGGGTGGAGAAACTCAAAGAGGTGCTCGCTCAAAACCTGAAACATGATACTAAGCCTTTCCTGGACATCTATCCTTTTGCCCCGGAAGCTGTCGCTGAGACACGTCAAATGTACCCAGTGCGTAATTATTACGAAGCTTATCAGTTACTACAAAATACTGATCGGCTGATTTTTGTTGACGAAAAACAGGCTGACCAGCTGAAAGTAACCAAAAAGGCCTATAAATTTGATGGCAACCGACTGCAGATTGAAGAAACCAGGGAGCGTTACCGGCTGATACAGCAGGTGTTGCAGGATGCTATCAGTACCCCGGACAACCAGGAGAAGTTATCCTTCACAGAGCAGGTGGACAGACTGATTACCCATCGTGTCTTTGGTAATCTGATTTTCTTTGGTATTCTTTTTCTCATTTTCCAGGCGATCTTTGCCTGGGCCAGCGTGCCAATGGATTTTATTGATTATCTATTTGCAGAGTTTATCGCTTGGATTGATGATAATTTACCCCAGGGAGTGCTCACTGATCTGCTGGCAGAAGGTATCGTTCCCGGTATAGGTGGTATTGTCATTTTTGTACCACAGATTGCTATCCTGTTTACCTTCATAGCCTTGCTGGAAGAATCCGGCTACATGTCGCGTGTGGTTTTTCTCATGGACAAAATCATGCGCAAGGTAGGGCTCAACGGACGTAGTGTAGTGCCGCTGATTTCCGGCCTGGCCTGTGCCATTCCCGCCATCATGGCCACCCGTAGCATTGACAGCTGGAAAGACCGCCTCATTACAATCTTTGTGACTCCACTGATGAGTTGCTCGGCCCGGTTGCCTGTGTACACGGTACTGATTGCCCTGGTAGTGCCGGAGCAGGCTGTCTGGGGATTTGTCAGTCTGCAAGGGCTAGCGCTCATGGGTATGTATCTCTTGGGTTTCCTAGCGGCTCTGGGTTCGGCATGGGTAATGAAGCTGATCGTCAACACCCAGGAGCGTAGCTTCCTGATCATGGAGATGCCTACCTACCGTTGGCCCCGTTGGAAAAACGTCTTCATCACAGTTCTTGACAAATCCAAGACTTTTGTTTTTGAAGCTGGAAAAGTCATACTGGCAGTGTCTATTGTCTTATGGGTACTGGCTTCTTATGGTCCGGGTAATGGCATTGAACAAGCCCAGGCCCAGTTGCGTGAGCAGGCCGCACAAGGCAATGACCCCGCACTGATAGAAAATCTGGACGTAGCGGTAGCTGCCGCTCAACTAGAAAATTCTTATGCCGGAAAATTCGGTCAGTGGATTGAGCCGGTGATACAACCGTTGGGCTATGACTGGAAGATCGGTATAGCCCTGATCACTTCCTTTGCTGCCCGGGAGGTATTTGTCGGAACGATGGCCACTCTTTACAGTGTCGGCGAAAACTTTGAAGACGAAACCACTATTATTGGGCGTATGCGAGCGGAGCGTAATCCGCTGGGTGAGCAGGTGTTTCGTCCATCAGTAGCCTTCTCTTTGTTGGTATTTTATGCCTTTGCCATGCAGTGTATGAGTACAGTAGCAGTGGTCTATCGTGAAACAAAAGGGTGGAAGTGGCCTATTGTACAAACAGTATATATGACGGTCCTGGCCTATGTATCAGCACTGGCGGTATACCAGATTTTTTCTTAAAGCAAACTTATGATACAGGAAATTATTTTATGGCTTATTTTCGCAGCAGCTCTTTTTTACCTGGGAAGGCTAGCTTACCGGAGTTTTGCCCAGGATAGCGGTTGCCCTAAAGGTTGCGGGAGCTGCAATGCGGTTGATTTTGAAAAGATACAGCAACAGATCAGGCAGCAAGAAAATAAGGATGAAGAAGTACACACCTGAGTGTATGCCACGTTTTTGGTTTGTCCTGGTCCTGTTAGCCGTGACTACATGCGCTCAGGAGAAAACCACCACTGTCTTCCTGGTCAGGCATGCTGAAAAAATAGAACCTTACGCTTCCGACGATCCGCCCCTCGCTGAAATAGGCCGGGACAGGGCGGAAGCGCTTTTTTCACAACTAGCCGTAGACACCTTACACGCATTTTACAGTACAGACTATATTCGTACTCAACAAACGCTGGCACCTACTGCAGTAAGCATGCAGGCTGATATTCAGCTTTATGAAGCCCATGATTATGCAGGACTGTCCAGACGAATCAGACGCGAAAATGATGGGCAAAATGTAATCGTCGCCGGTCATAGCAATACCATACTGCCAATCATTGAAGCTTTGGGAGCTCATCCTCCTCTGGACAGTATCGGTCACCTGGATTACGATTATATTTTTAAAGTAAGCCTGAAGGGGAATCACCCTGAAAGCGTGGAATTCATGACCTTCCAGCCCTGAGATATACTCTCAAACCCTGGCGACATGATAGAAACCTACGGCCATTCAAGGCTTTTTGACTAAATTTGTGAAAAAATGCCCATGAAGGATGATCCTACGCATGTAACCGACTATATTTTTGAGTCAGTGGGTCAACCCCTGCACAAGCAACAGCACCCATTGCCGCCTTTGCGGCAAGGAGAGCTTCTGGTTGCAGTAGAAATGACTACGATCTGTACCAGTGATCTGCTGACACTCACCGGAAAGCGCAAGGAACCGACCCCTCTCATACTTGGACACGAAATTGTAGGGCATATTGCTGCCCTTTCTGAACAGCCTTTGGAAGATATGCAAGGCAATATCTTGCAGCTAGGTGACTGCATTAGCTGGTCAGTATTTTCTGCCCCGGCTGACAGTAGCTTGGCGAAGCAGGGTATCCGGCAAAAATCTCCTGACGTAGTCAATTATGGTCATCGCAGGCTGGATGAGCGGCATATTTTTTCCAGAGGAATGGCCACCCATTGTCACCTGTTGGCAAACACCTGCATCATGAAAGTTTCTGAAAACATACCACTGGCTAGTATTTGCCCGGTTAACTGCAGCCTGGCTACGGTGATAGGAGGGGTGCGTCTGGCGGGAGACTTAGCGGAAAGACGAGTACTGATTACTGGCGGAGGGATGCTGGGTATATACGCCTGGGCGGTGGCGCATACTCTTGGAGGGCAGCAGGTAATCGTCGTAGAACCCCAAGCGGAAAGACGAGAAATATGCCTTCAGTTTGGTGCAGAGCGTTGCTATCCACCGGAGCAAAATTTTAATGATCTGGCTGGTAAATTTGACATCAGTGTAGATGCCAGTGGCAATCTGGAGGCTGTGCAGCTGGGTTTAAACGCACTAGACACCGGAGGTACAGCCGTATGGCTCGGTGCTGTATATCCTCAGGCATCACTTCCAGTGGATACTGAAATGATAGTGCGTAGCTGCTCAGTATTAAAGGTTTGCATAACTACAACGAAGTGGATTTTAAGACGGCCATAAACTTTATCACACAGAACTACCGTCATTATCCTTTTGAGGAACTAGTAGGAAAAGTATTTCCGCTGGGAGCGGTAGAAGAAGCCATTAGCTTTGCGAAGCAACATAAGCCGTTTCGGGTAGCGTTTCAGCCTGGGTCTGCCTGACTTTTTGCTCCTTGTGCCGGAAGTAAACAATGGCCAGAGGAGAAAAAGGTAAAAAAGCTTAGCCAACTGGTCTGCTGAAATCCGAAGTTTTTGACCATCAGCACACCTACCGAGGCCAGGTAGCCGAAAGCATCAGCGATGTACATCAGAAAGCCAATATTACCTTTTTCCCTGAATAAGGCGATCCACCGTTCAAATAGTACTGCATGGTAAGCGATGTATGCCGCGTACATACCAAAGCCTACACTGATCATCCAAAAAAACCGGAGAAAGTAACTCCTGTGAAAAAGATAAGTCGTCAGCATCAGGAAAAGCCCACCTATTAGGATGATTACATAATTCAGGTAAAAGGCTTTACGGTTGCTTTTGACCAAGATGAGCATGGCAGTCAGCAATAAAACGACCACAGCTATGAGGATTTCTGCCCATGTCAGTATCTTAGGTTGCTTACCGTATCCAAGCGCTCCCCAGATTTCCACTGCAAAATTATCGTGGAAATCGCGGTATGCATTCAACGCCATGTAGATCAGGGTCACCAGTATGATGCCTGGGGTAAAGTTCAGGAAGAACCGGCGGCGGTCCCGACGGTTCATTGGCGGTCTTTCACTTCTCGCGCCATTGTCCTGGGCGGAAGGCGGGGGGATGAGCGATAACATCCACACACCCAGGAGCAGGGTGGGTACAAAAATGAACCCTATCAGAAAGGGCATCCAGAAAATATTGACACCTTCCAGTATTTGTTCCAGTCCTACCGATTTGACCACACCCGAAGACACGATGAAGCTGGATGCAAGCCCAACTGCGAGCAGTTCCGTTTGCTGTCGTCCCTCCAAAAATGCAAATACCAATCCCCATATCGGGCCCAGTGGCAAGCCGTTCATAAATATCGCTATTACTTTGAAACAGGTCGGCACCATCGCAAAGGCCAGCAGGGCCATCCAACTGACTGATAAGAGACCA
Source organism: uncultured Porifericola sp. (assembly GCA_964653665.1). Taxonomy (GTDB): domain Bacteria; phylum Bacteroidota; class Bacteroidia; order Cytophagales; family Cyclobacteriaceae; genus Catalinimonas. The sequence continues at coordinate 7,627 of CAZZGE010000080.1, forward strand.
AGAATATATGGTATACGTTCACAGGGATGCATGCCCGAAATCAGTCGGATACCGGTGAACTTGGAGCGGGTATAACCCATGACCTGGCTGACAATCAGCAGTATCTTAAAGTCTATGCCTCATAGCTCTATACTTTCGTACTCAGCGGCAGTAAAGGGTTTGCGGAAAGCATACATGCTGAAGTAGGTGATAAATGCGCCGCTGACACTTACGATAGTCAATAAGAGCGGTGAATAACCAAGCCGCGACTTTGTAAATGCAGGCATCAGTAGGTGTGTTTCGTATCAGCTAAGCAAGCCTTGTACTGCGGCAGGTAGGTATCCAGGGTGGGTACCGCTTTTCCCGGCACCTTGGCCACATCGTCCCAGCGACGTAACTGAAGGGCCTCCTGTTGATAAGGGTTTTGCTCAAATTCACGTAATACCTGAAGGCTCATTCGGCCACCCTGATCTTTAAAGCTCTTCAGTGAAGTAGGAGAAAGCTGTTGATCGTAAGTAGGATCGGTCGTGCAGAGGTAGCGCTTGGCAGCCACATGTAGCTTAACCGGTTCAGCCACAGCATCCCCAAAATGATTCTTCAGAAACTGATGTCCTTTTTCTTCGTGGCGGTCGTGGAGATCTTTATCCAACTGCCCGGGCATCTGCGCATCACCAAGGATATGGCCCAGGTCATGAAGGAGGGCAGCGCAAACCAGGCTGTCTGGAGCATTTTGTTCACTCGCTAATGCAGCCGACTGCAGGGCATGCGCAAGTTGAGTAACTGCTTCCCTGGCATATTGGGCGTGGTCTTTTTGCTTAAAAACAGATACTATTTCATCAATGATTGAGGGTTTTGAGTTTTCAAGCGGGAATTTTACAGGCTTGTTTACGGTAAATTTATTAAATCATGGATACACATCTAATTAGGTATAAAGAAGTACTATAAAAAACATGTTAATGAATAGCTACTGATTGCTGAAGCTACAGCTCGTTAAGAAATTGTTATCTTTTATCAATCAAGCATTGAGGCAATCTCGTTTATCTATTTGAATTGAACACCATAGAATCTTTTCAGAAGGTCAATAAGCAAAAACTATATTCGACTGTTATCTGATTTGAAAGAACGCTGCTCGGTGCATTGCAAGATTACCTGATGTGTCAGGACCTTTTCATGGTTCTGGCTGACTTTGCATCATACTATGAACCGTACCTGGATGTGCTAAAATACTGGCACAAGTTTGCTGTCAGGAGTCATCCCTCGGTCATCAATGACTCAGTGATGAGCTTTATCTTCCGACCATTCAGCGCATGACTGTTGCCAAGATTTGAGGTATTTTACTGAACTGAGCTGGTAAAATTGATTTTTTGTATAACCCTTACGGCAAGCAGGGTAATTCCTTATATTTGAGGTTATTGATAAGATCTATCCAAAATTTTAATATTGATATGAAAATTAATAACTACCTCATTTGCCTGTTTGGATGCCTTTTCCTTGCCGCTGATGTTCCCCAATCTATCAGAGACGATCTTCCGTATTTGGTAGATTTTTATAAAGAGCGCCATCAGCATCCTGAGATATCATTGCATGAGGAAAATACTGCCAAGGCCCTGACCGCTGAACTCCAGGAGGTAGGCTTTGAGGTAACCGAAAATTTTGGAGGTTACGGTATTGTAGGTATCCTGAAAAACGGTGATGGTCCTACCATTCTTTACCGCACTGATATGGATGCGCTGCCCATGTACGAAAAGACTGAGCTTCCGTATGCCAGTACTACCACCACGGTGATTAACGGAAGCGAAGTGGGTACCATGCACTCCTGCGGGCACGACATTCATATGACTACCTGGCTGGGCACTGCACGGGCCATGGCCCAACATAAAGATCAGTGGAAGGGCACCCTGATGCTAATCGGACAACCTGCAGAGGAAATTGGCAGAGGCGCTAAGATGATGTTGGAAGCTGGGCTGTATGAAAAATTTGGCGTACCCGACTATGGCATTGGTTTACACAGCAGTCCCACGATTCCTGCAGGAAAAGTGGGTATTGATGACGGCTACACCATGGCCAATGCGGAGATGGTAGATATTGATGTGTTTGGAGTCGGTTCTCACGGTGCTTCCCCCCACTCTTCGGTAGATCCCGTAGTGCTTAGCAGTATGATCATCATGGAACTGCAGACCATTGTCAGCCGTAGTGTAAAGCCTATTGACGATGCGGTTATCACGGTAGGGGCCGTGCAGGGAGGCACTGTTGGCAATATTATTCCTGATGAAGTAAAACTGAAGCTTACGGTAAGGACATTCAAAGAGGAGGTCAGGAAACTGATCAGAAAGCGCATTGTAGAAGTATGCAATGGCATTGCTATAGCGGCCGGCTTACCCGAAGAAAAGTGGCCAGAAGTACATTTCCCTTTATCATTTACGCCCGCTAATTTTAACAACACTCAGCTTTCTCAGCGAATTAAAAACAGAATGCAGTTAACCATTGGTGAAGAAAATGTGGTTACTTCAGAGCCTCAATTGGTAGCGGAAGATTTTGCCCGCTACGGTAGCACGGAACATGATGTACCCACCGTGCTTTTCTGGTTAGGTACCGTTTCGCAGGAAAAAATATTGGCCAACGAATTACCCGGACTCCATTCTCCTTTTTACTATCCTGAGCCGGAGAAATCCCTTGAGACCGGAGTAAATGTAGTCTCCAGTATTCTTCTAGACTTGTTCAACGAGCCCATGTAAGAATTTGGGTTTGGGAGGGCTTGGTAAACTTGTAGTAATACTGCTCACCGGCTTTATTTACTTTAATAACGTTGTTTTGGGTAGGAAAAAGCTCCATGAAAAAATCTGCTTCCAAGCTTAGGCTGAGCGCATCTGGAGGAATCGTGAAATGAAAAGTGATGAAATGGGCATTACTTTCAATATCGTAATCTACCAGCTGGTACTTGACGGTATCTTCATTCAGCAATAGCCGCAAATGCGTTCTGAAATACTGTCCAGCCAGTCCCTTATTTTTGTCAAGGAAGTTTTCCAGATCAGCTGGCTGGTATGCGCTACTATAGTTTCGTAAAGCATTTTGTAAATCGTCTGAAAACACTTTAACCTCAATATTTCCAGTACCATCAGCGCTCAATTCAATTTCTGTCATAGAAAGGTACAAAGCGTGTGCTGGATGTAACTTCTCTTGCGTAAAGGCTAAGCCCAGCAAGCAGCAAATACTCATTACCACCCAGAAGTTCAGTCGTTTTTGTAGGGGTTGAAGAATTTTCTTTGACAGTTGGGGGATTGTAGGCATGGTGAAAGCACTCAGTTACTGTGATATTGGTTTTGTATTCCCTAAGCTTTGGAACTATTAGGAATCAAATATTTTCTTTTAATCTAGAAAGGCTAATATTACTATAGGATGAAGACTTTTTTTGATAGTAGTTAAAAAGACCCAGAAAACTCAAATTACTACTTTTCTGGTCTACCGCTATAATATGATAGGTTAGCGTACTCCGTTTTCAGGAAACTTAGCGGTTTTAGTACGATAAAATGCTTTAATCTCTTCTACATCTTTATCCCGTTCTCCGGTAGGATGGAAGACAGCGCCAATGCCTGCCTCCTTTTCTTTGTAATCCAGGTAGCCTAACACAATGGGTACTCCCGCTTTTTGGGCGGTAAAGTAAAATCCGGACCGCCACCTCTTGGAATATTTACGGGTACCTTCCGGTGTTACTAGGATGATCAGGTGGTCGTGTTGGTCAAAGAGCTCCACCATTTTATCCACCATACTGGTTTTACTGATGCCTTTAGGTTTACGATTAATGGGAATTGCTCCCAGGGGAATGAGGATCAAGCTTAACGGAAAACGTACCCACTCTTTTTTGATGGTAAATTTAACAGGAACGCGCAGGATGTAAAGAGCTGCCCTGGCGTATATGAAGTCCCAGTTACTGGTATGAGGGGCAGCCACCATTACTGCTTTCTTTATGTCTTCAGGGATAGAGTTACGGGCCTTCCAACCAGAGACGAAAAAGATAATATGGGCTATGATTCTCAGCATGACGAATTATAGAGAGGTTAGCCAGCTTTTGCTTCAGAGTGATCCAGTAGTCCCAGAATATCTGCTTCACGGCTTCGGGCGTATTCATAGCCTATGTCAAAAATTTCTTTAGCCCTATTCAGGTCAAAAACTTTTACTTTTTTGAGCCCAGGAGGTTCCAGAAAAATATCGCAATCTTTGACACTGTTGTAGCTGTTACTGTTGATGGCTAGTAAAAATGTCCGTTCAAACATAGTTTTGACGTTACCCAACTGGAAGGTTTCGTCAACCGGATTGCTGTGCGAGCCGATAATTTTGTCACAACTGGATAGGAGAGGAGAAGTAGGAAAATTATTCAGGATACCTCCATCTACGTACCAGCTATCACCGATTTTGATGGGGTCAAAAATAACCGGAATGCACGAACTGGCCATCAGGGGGCGAACCAGTTCGCCGTGAGTGAAGTAGACACTCTTTCCTTTACACAGATCGGTAGCTGCAACTGTTACTGGTATCCTGAGGGATGAAAAATCATCCTCTTTGATATAATTACGAAAAAGGGTTTCGGTAGCTTCCATGCGAAGCAAACCTGTTTTACTAATGGCAGGCTTGAGTAATTTGAGCAGTTTGATTTCCCGGATGATGTTCAGAATCTCTTCAGGTCGGTATCCGTAGCTGTATAATGCACCGGCAATCGCTCCTGAACTGCTGCCTGAAATTACATACATGGGAATTTGTAACTCTTCAAGAAATTTAATCACTCCCAAGTGAGCGATACCTCGCGACCCTCCACCCGATAATACCAATCCTATCTTCATGACCAAGCTCTTTTCTTACTAGTTAACGACTCCCATCTTGGTAAATTTTTCAACTCGTTTATCAATACGCTTTTCAGGTGATAGCTTCTTTAGCTGCTGTGTATTGGAGAGAATATATTTTTTAAGTGTAATAGTCTGTTGTTTGAGGTCGGTATGTGCACCGCCCAGCGGCTCTTCAATAATGCCATCCACCAGTTTAAAGTGATACATATCCTCAGCGGTAAGCTTAAGTGCTTCTGCTGCCTGTTCTTTGTAGTCCCAGCTTCTCCAAAGGATAGATGAGCATGACTCGGGAGAGATGACGGAGTACCAGGTATTTTCCAGCATCAATACTTTATCGCCGATAGCAATACCCAGCGCACCACCCGATGCTCCTTCTCCAATAATGATACAGATCACCGGTACTTTCAGCATAAACATCTCTCTCAGGTTTCGTGCGATCGCTTCCCCCTGACCTCTTTCTTCAGCTTCTATGCCGGGAAAGGCACCCGGCGTATCAATAAGGGTAACGATGGGTTTATTAAACTTTTCGGCAATTTTCATCAGGCGCAGGGCTTTTCGGTAGCCTTCGGGGTTAGCCATACCGAAGTTACGCACTTGTCGCTGTTTTGTGTTGCGTCCCTTTTGCTGCCCGATGAACATAAATGTCTGGTCGGCTAAAGTACCGAAACCCCCGATCATAGCTTTGTCATCTTTGACCGAACGATCACCGTGCAGTTCAATAAAGTCGTCACAGAATTCGTAAATATAGTCAAGCGCATAGGGTCTGTCACCGTGACGGGAAAGCTGTACTTTTTGCCAGCGCGTCAGGTTTTGATAGGTTTCTTTTTTGAGGGTAAATATTTTCTCTTCCAGCGTCTTGACCGCCTCCGTTACGTCTACGCCACTTTCTTCCGCCATCAGCATCATGTCGGATAGCTTGCTCTCCAGTTCTACGATTGGCTTCTCAAATTCTAGCAACATATAACTAAATGAAGGTTAAAGAACAAAGCTAATTCTTATGACAATATTAACCAAGGAGAAGCCATACAGATAGCAAGTCGGCAGGTGAAGAAAAAATAAAAGAATTTTCAGGACAGTGTTGTAAATCAAAAGAGAGGTTCTATCTTTGCATCACTAAATAAAGAGTGCATCGTAAAATGCTCATTAACTCTACGGTCTGGTAGTTCAGTTGGTTAGAATGCCTGCCTGTCACGCAGGAGGTCGCGGGTTCGAGTCCCGTCCAGACCGCTAGATTAAGCCTCACAGCCTGAAGATATATTTTTCAGGCTTTTTTTGTCCCTTACGTTACACTGGTAACCCTGGAGATGGGGTATTTTTATTTACCAATTCATCTACCAATTTCAACTAGCGTTTACCAGTATAATTGCTTAGTGTAAATCCAGTTTTTATGCGGATTGACTTACAGTTATCCCCTGTGTATTTTATATAGCTTCTCCTTGATGAAAGACAATACAGTATGAACATCTCGTTCTGGCTTGCAGGAAGCAAACAGAACCGAGCGGGTCTGGCTCCGACCGGCGTCCCGGCGATATTCGCCAAAATCACTATTACTGGCAAAAAACCTGTCAACTTCTCAACCGGTATCAAAATTCGTCCTGATCAATGGGTGCCCGGAGGAAATGGCTTTGTAAAAGGCAAAGACAAACTGGCCGCGGCTTACAATGAAAGGCTGGTTAACACCCGAGCAGAGCTGCAAGGGATCTACAATGACCTGGAGAGGAGGGAGCAGGTAATCACTGCCAAAAAGATTAAAGTCCTTTTCCAAGGGGCTGATCTTTCAGCTATAAAACTGAAGAAGGCTTTGAAGATGTACCTTCAGGAACGCGAAAAGGAAAAGCTCAGCAATTCGTATATCAGAACTTTATGGGTTCGTCACAGAGCAATACTGCGGTACCTGGTATCTAAAAAGTACCAGGATCTACAGCTTATTGAAGTCAATACGTTGTTTCTCACGGAAATGGAAGACTACCACAAAAGAGAGCTACAGTTTGATCAGAGTACGATTAATAAGCTGCTTTCTCTTATTAAGACTGTTGTAGCTTTTGGTGTGACTAGGGAATGGCTGGATTATAATCCGGTAACAGCCCACAAAAACCAAAAGCTACAAAAGAAACAGAAGGTGTACTTAACCCTGGAAGAAGTGGATATGATTCGGTTTCATAAGTACGCTGTTCACCGTATCGAGCGGGTGGCTAAACTTTTTATTCTTCAGTGTTTCACTGGCCTGGCATACGTTGATTTGATGCGTCTGGACCGTTCCTGGGTTAGGAGAGGGGAGAATGAAAAATACTGGATTTACACAGATCGTCAGAAGGTAGCTGGCAGTGACTGCCGTATCCCTTTGTTTCGTCCAGCGCTTGAATGCCTGGGGTTTTTAGATTGGAAGATAGATCGGATAAGTAACGGGAATTACAATGCTTATCTCAAGGAGGTAGCCTTTATATGTGGCATAGAGAAAAATCTCACGACCCATGTAGGCAGAAAAACCTTTGGTAACCTCATGCTTGATAAGGGAGTGTCGCTGGAAGTAGTCAGCAGTATGTACGGACATAGTAATACCAAAACTACGTTGTCCTACTACGTGGATATTTCTGAGCGGAGGATCTCGGAGGAGACATCAGGTTTAAAATTTTAGCTTAAAATAGAAAAAGCCTCCCAGCAATGGGAGGCTTTAAATCTTTTACTTGATTACGTTCCAATACTGGAAGAGGCTTTATCAAGCATTACGTTGTAAATATAGTCTTTATATTTGACTCTATCAACTAAATAAGAAACGAGTTTGAATTACGATAAGTTCGAGCACTTTGTCTCCCAACCAAGAATTGACAGGTTTTTACAGGCAACCAATAATTCAAAGTCTAAAGCACAAAAGCTCTATGGTATAAACTTAAGAGTATCTCAATCATTTTATCCTATTCTAAACCTTTTTGAAATATTCCTGAGAAACTCTATTAACCATCAAATGTCATCCTACTTTGTAAATCAAGACTGGATAGTAACTGAAAAGAACGGATTTATGAAAAATCCAAGTCTGAAGTCATCGAGATTTAAGTTACGCTCATCAGTTCAAAATGCTGAAAAAGTTATCAGACAAAGAGGAGGCAAAGTAACAGCAGGTAAAATCATTGCAGAGCAAACCTTTGGTTTTTGGACCAGCTTATTTGATACCCATCATTACAAATTGATAGGTGGATGCGTTATTCATTGCTTTTCTGATAAGCCACCTAGGGTAAATAGAAATATCATCAACCAAGCTTTACATAGAATAAGAGAATTCCGTAATCGAGTTTATCATAATGAACCCATTTGTTTTAATAGCTCCAATCATATTGACTTTACTGAAGCAAAAACAATAAAGAGCAACATTTACAATCTACTGGGCTGGATGGATTCAGAACTGGTAGATTACGTAAAACACTTTGATGATATAGATTCAAAAATAGAATTCGTAACTAGTATCTGACATTGCAAATCATTAATTTCAATTGTAGCAGGTCCATAGCCAGTCAACATTTAACATAAACCCCATACAAATGTCCCAGAATACCAATTCACAAGAAGGTAACTTAAAAGTTAAAAGAAGGGATACTAGACTTGAATCAGAAGGAGCTGAATTCTTGGTTTTAGGCAATTTGTTAATCCAAGGTATCCTCTCATACAAGACTTACACCAATATGCCTGGGTATGATATTGTAGCTACCAATCCAGAAAAAAATACTTCACTGAAAATACAGGTAAAGAGCCGTTACCAAACAGATCGGGATGGATTTATCATAAACAATCTTGACTCAGACTTTGTGGTCTTAGTCGCATTGAACAGAGGTTATCCCAGCAAGAAAAAGACTGAAGACGGAGTAAGAGATCCTGAATTTTATATTTTCCCAATTGAGTACATCAAAAACATCCGGGACCCCGAAAACCCCCTGGGGCAAGATCGTAAAGTCAAGTATGAAGGGATATCAGGAATATGAAAATAAATGGGAGTCAATTAAAGATGCCCTAACAACTTAGCTCCTCTAATATCTTAATACCATTGACAGGTAACTTAACTTCTCAACCCGTCTTATGCCCGTTCTTCAGATACTTATAAAGCGTAGGCTTGCTGATACTCATCATCTGACAGATTTCCTTCACTGATACATTCTGGTCTTTATACAACTGCTTCAGGCGCTTCTGCTGATCAGGGCTCAGCGTTTTGGACCTGCCGCCCATCTTACCCCGGGCTCGGGCTGCCTGCAAGCCTGCCATTGTTCGCTCGCGGATTAAGTTTCGTTCAAATTCTGCCAGGGCACCAAACATATGGAAGACCAGCTTACCGGTAGATGAACCGGTATCTATGGATTCCTGTAGACTCACCAGACCCACTCCTTTCTCCTCCAGATAGCCAGACCAGTTGATCAGATCCTTTAGGGAGCGGCCCATCATTTCATGACGAACCGATCCAGCCGCCATACTACCAGTGAGTCTCCATTTCTGAGTATATCCCTGACCTGGTCCAAGACTGGGCGGAGTACGGTGGAGCCACTGGCCTGATCCACGTGCTCCACACCGGTATGATTTTCTCACAGCCTGCTTCCTGCAAGGCATCCTGCTGCAGCTGTAAGTTTTGGTCTACAGTTTAGGCGCGTAGTGCAACTAGATGGCGTATCCAATTTTCATGTTTGAAGGGTTAATAAAGCGTAATTTAGCCAAAAATCGTTTACTTAGATTTCTTAACTCTTTAAGTTTACTATATTAGGATCGCTAACAGCAAATTTAGGCAGGTGTTAATACCCGGCCTGAATGGGTAACCTAACCAGCATTTTAATAAGATTAATGTGCAAAAAATTTTCGTACTTGTTCTGTGTTTATTGCCGGTTTTCAAAGGTGTTGCACAACCTACCATGGGCTCTTTAGAATTTAATAAGAGTTTTTTTACGGTCAATAATAGTGATTTGCCCAGCAATGGGATTCATACCCTTTATACTTATGAGGATGCCCTGTGGGTAGGAACTAGTGCAGGTCTAGCCAGGTATCAGCAAGGGGAATGGCAGCAGTTTACCGCAGAAAACGGTAGTCTGCCCAGCAATGATATTGAGACCCTTCATACCTATGAGGATGCCCTGTGGGTAGGAACTTTTGGAGGAGGTCTGGCCAGGTATGAGCAAGGGAAGTGGCAGCGGTTTACGACAGAAAACGGCAGTCTGCCCGGCAATAGGATTCGGACCCTTCATACCTATGAGGATGCCCTGTGGGTAGG
>CAZZGE010000081.1:0-17663 GCA_964653665.1 uncultured Porifericola sp.
ACAGACAGGAAAATATCACAGTATAGGAAAAGATAGTGGACAGAACAATTATATAGAACGTTGGAGTAATACTCTTAGACAACGAATTAGTAGGTTCGTCAGAAAAACATTTTCCTTTTCAAAATCAGATGAAAATCACTAATGGTACACGAAATGGTTTATTGTAAACTATAATTTATCGCTCATATATTCACACTACCCAGTTTTTTATTGCAAGTTCAGTCAGCATAAGCCAGCAAGATCATTAATATTGATAAGGTAAAGGACAAAATCTACGGAAATGAAGATGATTTGACCTAATGGTGTAAGGCAACCTTCTAGAAGACTTTTTCTGAACAGTAATAAAGTTATTGGGCAGTATGCACAAGTTGTACAATGGGCAAATTCTAGAAGTAATCATTTTATACAGTCAGCAATCAACGAATTTTTAAGCTATGAAGTAGCTGATGCCTGGTTAGTAGCTAATTGCTTGGCAAAAAGGGGAAACTCATTCAATCAGAACACTCGAAACCAGTGACCCAAATAGTGTGAGAAGAATTAAAATCCCTGATGCGTGCATACCCTTTGATATTCAATACACCAACACAGTGGGTATGTTTCGTGCGCTCGGGGAGAGTTTTTAGCAGAATTTGTCAGTAGTTTTGTCAGTAAAAAAATATAAAAGCCTGTAAATCAATGATTTACAGGCTTATCCAGTACCTTGGGCCGGAGTCGAACCGGCACGGGTGTTACCCCATTGGTGTTTGAGACCAACGCGTCTACCAATTCCGCCACCAAGGCTAAAAGATTGCTAAAATTAGATATGAACGCTTAAATAGCAAAGCCTACACTACTTTTTTATACTCAATCCCGATCAAAGTGGATTTGAACTGAGCTATCATATCCCAGGCCAAGTAACTGGGCGGCGCTGCCCTGGTTAATACTGATCTCTAACAATTGCTGACTGTTAAAAAAGAGCGCACATTCTCCATAATCAACATCATGGTAGCATTCCTGAATTACGTTAAAACGCTCTCTGCCAAAAGTTATCCGGTACGTCGCATCTTTACTCAGCACTTCAAATGTAAAGCGATCAATATTAGTGATCAGGTTACCATAATGATCAACGTGAATTACATTTCCAGCAATAAGCTTTTTGTTAGCTTTGAGCTGGCGATGCATTTTACGTTGCATATCAGATATGGGCGTCCCAATTGTAGAGGGCTGCTCACCCGCGATTAATGCCAAAGCTGCGGGTACCATAATATCTTTGGCCATGAAAGATGAGGCATGGGTTCGGTGTAAATGGAGTATCCATTCTGGTTCACGATCATTGAGCAGGCTGATGATGCCGTTATCAGGACTTATAAAAAAATGCTTATCCAATCTGACAGCTAAGCAGCCCTGAGCTTCGGAGGATGCTCCTACTGCAATGATATGGACGCTCTCCTCAGGAAAATCCTGGTACACGGAACGGAGAACAAAAGATGCATGTGCTATGTTAAACTTGTCGATCTCATGACTGATGTCTATTACACGAAGAGAAGGGTCACCTGCATACAGTTTGGCTTTTACCGCAGCAACGTAATGATCAGTCAAACCGAAATCTGACGTAAATGTGATCAGCGGCATGAAAAGGGTCTAAAAATTTCTCTGTCTTTGAATAGCAAAAGTAAACATTATTCAAGACATTCATTATTCAAAGTACAAATAATTATAACTGACCTAGAAGCATTTGGTAGAAAAGGTAATTACACTAGAAAATGTATCGCTTCTTGATTTTTTAGGGGTGGAGAACAAGAATATCAAGAAAATTTCTAATGCTTTCCCTGAGAGTAAAATTGTATCGCGAGGCAATGAAATCCGGATAAAGGGCAGCACTCCCGAAATCATCAAAATTAATGATATCCTCAATTCGCTGTTATCACACTATCATAAGTATGGCAAGCTTACTGAGGAAAGCGTGCAAAACTACATCAGCAGCGAAAGTAAGCCCAAATTTGAAGAGGGTGAAGAGGAAATTCTGCTATATGGCACCCGGGGAGCAGTAATTAAGCCTAAAACTGCTAATCAGAAGAAACTCGTTGAATCAGCGGCTAAAAACGATCTGGTATTTGCCATTGGACCGGCTGGTACAGGAAAAACCTATATCTCCGTTGCGTTAGCTGTCAGGGCTCTCAAAAACAAACGCGTCAAAAAAATTATCATTACCCGGCCTGCCGTTGAAGCGGGAGAAAATCTGGGATTTTTACCAGGTGATTTAAAAGAAAAGATTGATCCGTATCTACGCCCGATCTATGATGCCCTATACGATATGGTGCCTAATGAAAAGCTAAAATTCTACGAGGAAAATAATGTCATTGAGATAGCTCCCCTTGCTTACATGCGCGGCCGCACATTGCAAAATGCATTTATATTACTGGATGAGGCTCAAAATACTACGCCGATGCAGATCAAAATGTTTCTCACGCGTATGGGCCCTAATTCCAAGGTGATCATCACCGGAGACCGATCGCAGGTGGATCTTCCGAAAAACCAGAAATCCGGTTTAATAGAAACAGTAGATGTACTTAAAGACGTAAAGGGAATTGGTTTCGTAAAACTAGGAGGAGAAGATGTAGTTCGCCACAAGTTAGTCAAACATATCATTGACGCTTATGACCGGGCTGAACAACGAAAATTAGAAGATTAGTATAGGCTGAAAACAACTTCAATTTAATTGGTCCAAGTACAAAAAATTACGCAACCACAAGATCTAGAAACAGCTTTTAAAATTCGGGAAAAAGTTTTTGTTATAGAACAACAAGTTTCTCCTGAAGAAGAATACGATGAGTATGAGAATACTTCAGTCCATTTCTTAGTTTCAGATGCCGATGGCAACCCCTGTGGGACAGCACGCTGGCGAAAAACTGACAAAGGCGTTAAACTGGAGCGTTTTGCAGTCTTAAAAAAATTCAGGGGAACGGGTGTAGGTAGTTTACTGGTTAAGGCGGTCTTAGAAGATATCGCTGCATCAGAGGCAGATGACCCTATTACTATTTACATGCATGCCCAGTCTTATGCTATACCATTTTACCAAAAATTTGGCTTTACAACGCAAGGAAAAGAATTTGAAGAGTGTGGTATCAAGCACTACCTCATGACTCTATAAAAAAAAGGCCTTTGAAGGCCCTTTAAAATTTAAAAGTAGATTTCTTTCTATTTACTCTTTCATTGATATAGTAGGAATACCTTCTACAACTTCTAGTTCTTTAGCTGCCAGGTAACGTTCAGCATCCAGCGCTGCCATACAGCCCGTACCTGCCGCGGTAACAGCTTGGCGGTAAATATGATCCTGGGCGTCGCCCGAAGCAAATACACCATCTACATTCGTCTTTGAAGTACCTGGCACAATCTTGATATATCCACTCTGGTCCATGTCCAAGTAATGCTTGAATATACCCGTGTTTGGCTGGTGGCCAATGGCTACGAAGAATCCCTGTAGTGGAATTTCTTTCTTTTCTCCAGTTTGGTTGTTTATCACTCTCATGCCTTCTACTTCATCTGCTCCCAGAATTTCTTCTACTTCTGTATTCCAAAGAATCTCAATGTTATTAGCATTTTCTACACGCCTTTGCATGATAGCAGAAGCTCGCATTTCATCTCTGCGAACCAACATGTACACCTTACTACACAATTTAGAAAGATAGCTAGCTTCTTCAGCTGCCGTGTCACCCCCTCCTACTACTGCCACTTCCTGGCCGCGAAAAAAGAATCCATCACAAACTGCACAGGCTGATACCCCTCTGCCGTTGAGCCTTTGCTCTGATTCCAGTCCCAGCCATTTGGCCGAAGCTCCGGTAGCGATAATTACTGCATTTGCAGTCACTTCATGTTTTTCGTCGATGATAACCTTATGCGGAAATGAAGAAAAGTCAACCGAAGTCGCCAGACCATTACGAATGTCAGCCCCAAATCTTTCTGCCTGTTTCTGAAAATCTATCATCATCTGGGGGCCCATAACACCTTCCGGATAGCCCGGGTAGTTTTCTACATCCGTTGTAATTGTAAGCTGGCCACCCGGTTGGTCTCCATGGTACAAAACGGGATTAAGATTGGCCCTTGAAGCATAAATAGCCGCAGTGTAACCTGCCGGACCTGAGCCTAATATGAGTAAATTTACTTGCTCTGTGGTCATTATGTAATTTATTTAATATATGAAGATATTAACACCCTTATAAAAACGATGGTAAAAGCTTAAAGTTTTGGTATTCACTAAGAACAAAAAAGATCCCTCATCAGAGACCTTAAATGTAGGTGTGATAAGTAATTAGCCCAGGTAAGGCTTCAATGCTTTACTTCTGGATGTATATCTCAAGCGACGAATAGCTTTCTCCTTGATCTGCCTGACCCGCTCACGTGTCAGGTTAAAGCGCTCGCCAATCTCTTCCAGAGTCATGGCGTGCTCACCATTTAGACCAAAGTAGAGCGTGATAACATCTGCTTCGCGTTGCGTTAAGGTTGAAAGGGCGCGCTGTACTTCTCTGCGTAGCGAGTCATCCATGAGGGAAGAATCCGGAGTTTCTTCAGAATCATTCTCAAGTACATCCAGAAGACTGTTTTCTTCACCCTGTACGAACGGTGCATCCATAGAAACGTGACGACCGGAAATCTTCATAGTGTCAACTACTTCATTGGTAGTTACTTCCAGCACATCTGCAAGTTCATCTGGAGAAGGTTCTCTTTCATACTTTTGCTCCAGTTCAGAGAAAGTCTTCGAAATTTTGTTAAGCGAACCAACTCTATTAAGCGGAAGTCTGACAATTCTGGACTGTTCGGCTAGTGCCTGAAGAATAGACTGACGAATCCACCAGACCGCGTAAGAAATGAATTTAAATCCCCGTGTCTCGTCAAATCTCTGGGCCGCTTTGATCAGTCCCAAATTTCCTTCATTGATGAGGTCACCTAGTGTCAGCCCCTGATTTTGGTATTGCTTAGCTACTGAGACAACAAACCTCAAATTGGCTTTAGTAAGTTTTTCCAGTGCTAAAGGATCTCCAGAACGGATTTTTTTTGCAAGATTTACCTCTTCATCTGGTGTTAGTAAGTCAACTTTACCGATTTCTTGCAGGTATTTGTCCAGCGACTGGCTTTCCCTATTAGTAATCTGTTTACTAATCTTTAATTGTCTCATTCATTTCGGCTTTCTGATTGTTTGAGATATACAAGGAACCAACAAGTGTTCATATTTTGATAGTTCCTTACCTACATTCCCTTACAATTGGTTATCTGAATAATTCCAATGAAATCAATGAACAATTATTGTGCTACTACTTTTTTTCTGGTTTTGGAAGTAGTACTTTTCTTGACAAACGATATTTACCCGTCTTTTTATCTATCTCAATGAGCTTAACTCTTACTTCCTCACCTACTTCCATAACACCCTCCATATTCTCTACTCTCTCCCACTTAATCTCAGATATATGTAGAAGACCATCCTTACCAGGCATGAATTCGACAAAAGCTCCGAAAGGCATGATAGACTTCACAGTACCATCATAGGTTTCACCTACTTCCGGAGTAGCAACAATGGCTCTTACCCGCTTAAGGGCTCTGTGCATATCCTCCTCATCCGAAGCAAAAATGTTTACATGTCCCTTATCGTTGATTTCCTCAATGATAATGGTAGTATCCGTCTCTTTTTGAATCTCTTGTACCACTTTACCACCGGGTCCGATCAACGCACCAATCAGTTCACGGTCAATCTTGAGGGAAACTGAGCGTGGTGCGTTAGGTTTTAGGTTCTCATTAGGCTGGGCGATGGCTTTATTCATTTCTTGCAGAATATGCAATCTACCTCTTTGCGCCTGCTCCAGAGCTTCCTGTAGTATCTGGAAGGAAAGACCATCTACCTTGATATCCATCTGGCAGGCGGTAATTCCTTTCTCCGTTCCAGCTACTTTAAAGTCCATATCTCCGAGGTGATCTTCGTCACCCAATATATCAGAAAGCACAGCGTACTTACCACTCTCTACATCGGTAATCAATCCCATAGCAATTCCTGATACAGCAGCCGAAACGCCAATGCCCGCATCCATTAATGCTAGAGAGCCAGCACAAACCGTAGCCATGGAAGAGGAGCCGTTAGACTCTAAAATATCTGAAACCACACGAATGGTGTAGGGATTATCTTCATCCTTAGGGACCACCTTCTTTAAAGCCCTGAATGCAAGATTACCATGGCCTATCTCTCTGCGACCCGGACCTCGGTTGGGGCGAACTTCTCCTGTGGAAAAAGCCGGAAAATTATAGTGAAGTAAGAATTTGTTGCTTCCCGAAAACATGGCCCCGTCAATCATCTGCTCATCTAGCTTAGTTCCGAGCGTAACGGTAGTCAGTGACTGGGTTTCTCCCCGTGTGAAGACAGAAGACCCATGCGCCATTGGCAGATAATCAACCTCGCATGTAATGGGCCGTATCTCGTCCAACTTTCTACCGTCAATTCTCATCTTTTTGTCAAGCACCAAATTGCGGGCAGCTTTCTTTTGCACCCCACCAAAGTAGCGGCTTACCAGGCCAAGATCAATCTCATGGTCTTCGGGTAAACTTTCCACGAAACTTTCCTTGAGTGCCTTAAACTGCTGTTTTCTTTCATCCTTATTAGGGACGCCCTCAGCAAATATGGTGTACATCTGATCATAGTACTTATCAAAAATTTCTTTTTTGAGGTCTTCGTCGTGGATCTCGTGCGCATATTCACGCTTGGTGACTCCTAACTGTTCAGCCAATTCCTGTTGCGCCTTACACTGAATTTTGATGGCCTCATGTGCCGCTTTCATTGTTTCCATCATAACCTGCTCACTGACTTCGTCCATTTCTCCTTCTACCATCAGTATATTTGAAGCAGTCCCTGCCACAATCATATTCAGGTCAGCGTCAGCGGTTTGCTGTGCATTAGGATTGATAACGTTCTCACCATTGACACGAACAACTCTCACTTCAGAGATATGCTCGCCAAATGGAATATTTGAAACAGCAATGGCTGAAGAAGCAGCCAGAGCGGCTAATGCGTCAGGCATTACTTCTTTATCAGCAGAGATTAAAAAGATATTGACCTGCGTTTCCGCATGAAAATCTTCCGGAAAGATAGGACGTAAAGCTCTGTCTACCAGGCGACAGACTAATATTTCGTGTTCTGAGAGTCTGCCTTCTCTTTTGATAAAGCCACCTGGTATCCTACCAGCAGCAGCAAATTTCTCCTGATAATCTACAGCAAGTGGCAAAAAGTCCACCCCTTCACGAGCTTCTTCGTTGGCCACTACGGTAGCCAACAACATGGTATCGCCCATGCGTACTACCACAGCACCATCCGCCTGACGTGCCAGTTTACCGGTTTCTATCGTGATAACTCTACCATCAGGTAGCGTAATTTCTTTAATAATTGCTTTGGGTTGCATATGTAAAAACTAAAATTTCTTGAAGTGGCTTATATGAAATGATAACCACATGGGGAATAAATAGTTGAGCCGAATCAGTAAATCGCTTCTAATTCAAGAAAAGAAAAAAGAAAAACCGGGGTTGGCATAAAAAGAGCAAAAGGAATCAACAAGATTCCCTGTAGTATTATTTTCTAAGTTTCAGTTCAGCTATGATTGCACGGTAACGTTCAATGTCGTTATTCTGTAAATATTCTAACAATT
This sequence comes from uncultured Porifericola sp., assembly GCA_964653665.1. Taxonomy (GTDB): domain Bacteria; phylum Bacteroidota; class Bacteroidia; order Cytophagales; family Cyclobacteriaceae; genus Catalinimonas. Next base: position 7,659 of record CAZZGE010000081.1, read on the forward strand.
TTCTCCGCTTACCAACAAGCTTAAGTAGCCCCAGCCGAGATGAGTGATCTTTTCTGTTAGACTTTAAATGATCTGTTAGATGATTGATACGATGGGTGAAAAGCGCTATCTGTGATTCGGCAGAGCCAGTGTCAGTTTTTGACTTAGCAGTACCATGCTTCTCAAATATTTCCTGCTTTCTCTCTTTGGTTAAATTCATGCTTATATACAGTATGATGTTGCAAAATTTGCACAAATGTAGATACAATAAAGGATTTTATCAAAATAGCTGGTTATTTATAAACAGTTTTTTTAGCAATCCATCTACCGAAGTATAACTGATCAGCTATGCTGGAATTTTTCGGTTGAAAAAACGAATGCGCAACCTCATTTTATCAATCCACACTTTATAAAAATCCGGCTCCAGTAGCCTGGTATCTAATCTGGCCTGCAGCATAAATAAAATACCGAAAGGCAGAAGAATCATATTGGGAAACCATACGGCTAAGTTTGCATCCATGAGCAGGTCATCTGCCCATTTACGACTAATTTCGGTGAGTACATAAAAGGCAATAAAAAAGCAAATTGAAACCAGCACGGGTATGCCCAACCCTCCTCTTTTAATGATAGCACCTAGCGGAGCACCAATCAAAAACATGATGAGACAGGAAGTAGCCTGGGCGATCTTCTTCCTGCTTTCGTACAGGTCTTTGTTAACCTCACGCTCCAGCTTATTAAGTTTGGAGGCATTGATCTGTAAGGTATTATGGATGGTTTTGCTCTGATTGAGAGCTTTAGCCACCACTGAACTGTATTCTGTTTCGGTAATATTATTATCCAGCTTTCTAACGAGCGCAGTATCTGCTTTCTGCACCTCGTATTTCTGGACACCATCATCTGAAGAAGTAGTACCTCTCTCAAGTTCAACGCGCTTTTCTTCCCTAACCCGCTGCAGAAGTCTTTCTTTAGCCGAAGCGGTAAGGTCACTTACACTTGATCCGGGTGAAGATCGGCGAGCCTGCTCAGCATAATTTGCAGTATCTTCTTCTTCAGGCACTTCCTCAGCAAGATCGCTAGTGTCTTCCCTGATCATTTGCGTTACCTGTTTTTCCAACCCTTTTGGCATTAAAGAGTCGTACCGCAGATGGTACGAATAGAAAGTAGGCGAACTGTTGAAAGCCTGATACTCAATGGCCATTTGTTCTCCCTTTAGGGAATCTACCGCATGAGCAAGTTCCTGCATAGTTTTCATCCGTCGGTGCGATGCGAAGTACTCTTCCTTGGTCCTCTGCAAATCAAAAGACGCGAGGCTAAATACTAACTTAGTCTCATCAAAGCTGTTTCGCATGAAACGGGGCTTATTACTGTATCCCCCCCCACTAGTACCCGGTAGATTTGATTCGGAATAACGGTTTCCGTTGTACAACTCCAGCATTAGAAAACGGTCGTTCTTGATAGTGTACATTCTTCCCGAGTCTGCCAAAATCACTTCTTTATTGCCCAATCCATTCCTGTGATCATAAATGATGATCTCTTTTAAAGTCTCACCATCAGGATATTTTTTATTGACTTTAATCTCATACTGGGGTATGCCACCGTAGAATACACCTTCGCGGATATCTAGGGCCGGTTTTTTTTGCTTAATGTCGTAAAGCAGACTATAGGCTTTAAGGTTGGCTTTTGGAACAACGTAATTGTTTGAAAGAAAACCAAGGATGGAAATCAGCAGCACGAAGAAAAATAGAGGCTGTAGCGCTCTGGTAAGAGAAACTCCTGCGCCTTTGATGGCCGTAAGTTCAAACTGCTCGCCCATGGCACCAAATGTCATAAGCGAAGATAACAGTACTGCCAAAGGCAAAGCTGCTGGCGTCATGTTAATACTAAAATACAGGATAAGCTCGGAAAACACTTCCAGTCCCAGATCTTTACCTACAAAATCATCAAAGTATTTTAGCATGTATTGTGTCAGCAGTATAAATACTACTACCACAAAAGTGAGTAGAAAAGGCCCTACGAAGGAGGTAATTATAAACTTATCAAGTTTTTTCATTTTACTGCCTTAGAAGAAATAAGATACGTGCGTTTTGGTTAAGTACGCAATCTCTGCTAAATAAGTGCCAGTGGAAAGGAAGGTAAATCATTATCCGCCGACAATTTCTTTTAAATTATCGGTCAGATACTGCCAGATTTCGTGTAACTCTTCATCGTCCTCAGTGACAGTGGCCGTATCTACAATCTTCATAAAGACTGTACCAGTTAGTTCGTTGGGGTCAAGGTTGATCTCGATAAAAGGCATTCTATCCTGACCATCGGTAGATTGCTCATCATTACCATCATCCACAAACTCAAATCTGATATATTTATTTAACTTTTGAGAGGCAATCCTGACTTCGTGTTTTTCCTGGTCCCAGAAAAAGACCAGGTGCTTACCCTGCGTTACGATGACATCGTCGGCAAACCACTGTGCCAGACCACCCGGTGTATTGATATAAGGATAAAGCATGCGGGGAGAAGCTTTAAACTCAAATTCAGCGGTAAAATCGGATTCTTCCATGCAGCAAATACATTGGGGCTGCCTTGTACAAGCCCATAAGCTAAGTGCAATGTATGATTAATTTGGCAGACCAGCAACCGACAAGGCGGGCAATAGCGATTTTATATAGCTTAATAGCTTGTTCTTAATGCGTAAGTTTTTAATTTTGCAACTCATTTTATCAAAGCAGTATAAATGGCGAGGTAGCTCAGATGGTTAGAGCGCAGGATTCATAACCCTGAGGTCACGGGTTCGATTCCCGTCTTCGCTACTGCAAACCGCTCAATCTAACAGCATGAGCGGTTTTTTTGTGTCTTTACAGTTATGACTGTCGGCCATCCGACTTTTATAGCTAACGCAAAGTTTGTAGTTTACTTTTTAAAGAAATGCTATGGCTTCTAAACGGATCAGATTCACCAATCAAGAAGGATATCAACTGGCTGCCTATCTGGAAAAGCCCGCAGACGGGCGGGCTAAGGCGTATGCTTTGTTTGCACACTGTTTTACCTGCGGTAAGAACCTCAAAGCAGTGGTCAACATCACACAAGCACTTACCCAGTCAGGCTTTGCAGTACTCCGTTTTGACTTCACTGGTCTGGGAGAAAGTGAGGGTGACTTTGCCGATACAAATTTCTCCTCCAACGTAGATGACCTGGTAGCTGCGGCTGATTTTCTGGAAGATAATTACCAGGCACCACAACTATTGATAGGGCACTCTTTGGGAGGCGCTGCCGTACTCATCGCTGCCCAGCGCCTCAAAAACATTAGTGCTTTAGTCACCATTGGTGCACCCGCTCGCCCTGATCATGTTACCCGTCTTTTTACCGATGATATTGAAAAAATCAATAAACAAGGACAGGCAGAAGTTAGCTTGGGGGGGCGTCCTTTTACCATCAGAAAACAGTTTCTTGAAGACATAAGGGATGTACATGATTCTCATTCTCTTAAGAAAATTAACCGACCTATACTGATTATGCATTCACCGGCAGATCAGACGGTGAGTATTGATAATGCTGCAGATATTTACCAGCAGTTGTTACATCCTAAATCATTCATTTCTCTGGATCGGGCCGATCATTTACTTAGTAAGAAAGAAGACTCTCACTATGCAGGAAACCTGATCGCAAGCTGGGTACTTCGTTATATTTTCACTAAGGAACCGTCACGTCTTACTACTGATAAACAGGTGGTAACCCGGACAGCCAACAGATTTACTACCGAAGTCATGACAGACGAACACGCTCTTATAGCCGACGAGCCTCTTGACATCGGGGGTGGTGACCTCGGGCCCTCACCCTATGAATTACTGGCTGCCAGTCTGGGTGCTTGTACCGGCATGACACTCAGGATGTATGCCAATCATAAAAACTGGCCTTTAGAAGAGGTTAGAGTACATCTTCAGCATGATAAAATTCATGCAAAAGATTGTGATGGGGAAGATGAAAAGACAAAAATTGACCGCATTGAGCGCATTATTGAAATAGAAGGAGATCTGAATGTAAAACAACGGGATAGACTGTTGCAAATCGCTAACAAATGTCCGGTACATAAGACACTACACAAACCAGTTAAAATCATCACTTCTCTAAGGAGCGATGACTAACTCAGCACACTAATTATTGCTCTTCCTACTTCGGCTTTTTCCTCCTTTTTTAACGTTTTTCCGCCGTCCACGACTTGGCTTAGGGTCATACTGTGGTGTCTCGCCCAGATAAGCAGGCACTTTAGCTTTGGTAACCTCCATTTCAATCAACTCTTCTATCTGGCCGAAATCACGCTGTTCTTTAGGTCCAATAAATGTGAAGGCTGCTCCCTTTTTGTCAGCGCGTGCCGTACGACCTACCCGGTGTACATAGTCTTCAGCATCATTGGGCACATCATAATTGATTATCAACTCTATTCCTTCCACATCAATGCCCCGGGAGAGGATATCAGTTGCAACAAGTATCTGTAACTGCTTATTTTTAAACTTTCGCATAATGTCTTCTCGCTCGCTCTGTTCCAGATCAGAGCTGATAGCAGCAATATCGTAGTCCAGCCCCTTTATGGCTAATGCAATTTCTTTGACAGTGACCTTACGGGCACAGAAAACGATGAGAGAGCCTATTTTCTTAGCTTTTAGCAGATGCTCCAGTAGAGGTAATTTTTGGCTGTCGTACAGCACAAAGGCCGCCTGTAGGATACCTGCTGCCGTCTTGGAAATAGCAATATTTATTTCTTCAGGTTCATGCTGTAGATTTTTGGCCAGCTGCCTGATTTTGGGAGGCATAGTCGCTGAGAAAAGGAGTGTTTGCTTTTTTTCAGGAAGGTAACTGGCAATGCGCATAATGTCATCAAAGAAACCCATGTCTAACATTCTGTCTGCTTCGTCCAGGATGAAATGTTTAAGCTGCTGCAGGTTTACGTATCCCAGATTTAAATGTGAAAGTAGTTTACCCGGAGTGGCAATAATAATTTCCGTTCCCTTTTTAAGGGCCGTCTTTTGTCTTTCAAAAGTAGACCCGTCACTACCGCCGTAAATAGTAATAGAACTGACCTCTGTAAAATAGGAGAAGCCTTCTAGTTGCTGATCAATCTGTACAGCGAGTTCGCGGGTGGGCACAATGATCAGTGTACTAATGTGCTGTGAGCGGTGAGATACCAAATTATTGAGCGTTGGGAGCAAATAGGCCGCAGTTTTGCCGGTGCCGGTTTGAGCACAAGCAATGACATCTTTACCCTCTTTGATAAATGGGATTGCCTGCTGTTGCACTGGCGTAGGTTCTTCAAAACCCATCGCGCTAATCCCTTCCTGAAGTTCGCTATTGAAATTAAAGTCGTTGAATATCAAATTATATGTAAGATTAGGTGATGTCTCACTGACAAATATATAAAAAAAATACGGCTAACTCTGCCGTTGAACAGAATCAGCCGTATTCAATGTTTTTGTTCTAAATAGATGTCAGGCTATTTTTTGGTGATTATCCCTTTCCTGGGCTATCTTTAACAATTTACTAATAATCAGATTTGTAGGAATTTTCCTCTGTGGATCGTCATTGAGAACATCAATAAAGTCATCTACAAACTCCTCCTTCAGACCCAATGAACGGGCAAAACGCTTACAAACCTCTTTTTCCTGATCATGCACTTTACCATCAATGAGCATCATGGAGACCAAATGGTGCAAATGATCAAACTTTTCCCGATCATCTACCGGTGGCTCATAATCATAAGCTTCTGGATTATCCTTGATGGTTTTTAATTCATCTTCTGAAATATTATATCGCTGAGCCATGGACAAGATGTAGTCAATTTCCATATTATCCAGACAGCCATCAGAAGACGCTACCGCCAACAGGTTTTTGAGATGTCCTCTGGCTCTCTTCTTTTTCTTACCTTGTAAAAGTTCTAAGATGCTCATTGAATAAGATTTAATGAAATAGTTTTATTTTTATTTCAAATATAATATTATCAATATTATGTATCAATATCAGCATTCCTTCTGAAGAGTCAAAGATGTGTTTTTATGTAAGGCTATAGCGTATATAGTTTATATATAGTCTTTATTTATAACGATTTTTAGGACATTACTAGCCTACCGTTACTGAAAGAATGGGTGTCATCTGCCTGCGGAACAATACTACAACTTTGATCCATCAGATGGATGACAAAGAAATCGGTTTCTTACACGGGAAGGGTAATGGAAAATGTAGAACCTTTGTTTTCTCCAGCCGAATAGGCCTTAATTTCACCTTTGTGCTGTCGTACTATTTTTCGGCTAAGATATAAGCCTACCCCAGTAGTGGGCTCACCTTCAGTTCCTTTACGTTTAAGACGTGTAAAGCGATCAAAAACTCGTTGTATGTCATCGGTACTGGCAAAGCCTATCCCTTGATCAACCAGATTGATTTGTATCTGACCCCGGTTTTTCTTGGCTTCGATGCGTATTTGCTCATCGCGTGGAGAAAATTTAATCGCGTTGTGTAATAAGTTAGTGAGTACCTGGTTGAAAATAGTTCTTTGTACATTTATCCTCAACTTCTTAGGAACAGATATTTTAACGTCGAGTCCCTTCTGTTTAATTTCCAAGGATAGGTTCTCTACTACATCCTTGATAAGATCTTCAACCAGTACAGATTCGCTCTGAATCACATTCATTTCCTGTTGATCTTCTTTGAGCAGTTCAAGCACCGCGTTTAATAACCGGATCTGCTTTTCATTCTGTTGCTGTATTTTCTCACAGTAGTCTTTGACTTCGGGATCATCCGACTTAATACGTACGAGTTCTGTCAAACTGGAAGCCGTGTTAATAGGACTCCTTATATCATGTGAGAGAAGTGCCATCAGGTCTTGCTTTTCCTGTAGTACGTGATCCAGGTTGATGATGGTACTTTGAACGCTACGCATCAAGACCCCGACTTCATCCTTATGACGCACCGGCAGTTGAGGTAGTTCTCGTTTTTCGGTATAAGCCAACAGCGCATCCTTAGCTTTTCTGACAGGAATCATCATTTGGTTGAGTACAAATAAATTAATAGCGGCCAACAGGAAAGTAAAGCCGAATACTAACAACAAAACTTCCTCCAACACCAGATCTCCCAGAGCATCGTAGGCAAGCAACAGGCCCAGCCCTAATAAGGGAAGTTGTATACCACAAAACGCAATCAGTAGGAGTTTATAGGAATACGTACGCAGAAATTTTATATCTGATAAAAAACTATAAAGTCGCATTTCTTCAATTTTAAAATTACCCGGTTTACCCATTGATACCGAATCATATGATCCAACGGTTAGTAAACATGGCATTGCAGAGCGTTCTTTTATTACGCTATTTTTTTACCGAACTTTGAATCCAAACAAATAAAACTGCAATTAATTCTTTAGCTGTACATCTGTTTGATGTAAGATCATCATTTTTTAACGATTAATTTTTTTATGAATCAAATCAACACATTAAAATATTCATATTAACTCAACGCTCAACTTAAAAAAACATTATAACTTAGATATCTATGTTCGATAACTTAAGTACCAGGCTGGACAGGGCTTTCAGAACCCTGAAAGGACAAGGCCAAATCACCGAGGTAAACGTAGCAGCTACGGTAAAAGAAATAAGACGGGCACTTATTGATGCTGACGTTAATTACAAAGTAGCCAAAGAAGTCACTGATTCCATTAAAGAAAAAGCCCTTGGACGGCAGGTTCTCATATCGGTATCTCCAGGACAGCTTTTAACCAAAATTGTAGAGGAAGAACTGACCGAACTAATGGGAGGTTCTCAGGCAGGTATAGATGTAGATGGCAGTCCTGCAATTATACTAATATCGGGCTTACAGGGATCTGGTAAAACTACTTTTTCAGGTAAACTAGCCAAGTACCTAAAGAAACAGAACAAAAACGTATTACTGACTGCCTGCGACGTATATCGCCCTGCCGCGATAGATCAATTAACCGTGCTTGGAGAGCAAGTAGGCGTAGAAGTTTACGCTGATAAAGAAAACAAAAACCCAGTGGAGATAGCCCAGCAAGCGATTAAACATGCAAAAGAAAATAATCATAAAGTAGTGATTGTGGATACTGCCGGCCGTCTGGCAGTAGACGAACAGATGATGCAGGAGATCGCAACGCTCAAGCAAGAACTTAATCCTTCGGAAACGCTCTTTGTGGTCGACTCCATGACTGGACAGGATGCGGTAAATACAGCACGAACTTTTGATGAGCGGATTAACTATGATGGCGTTGTACTTACTAAACTTGACGGTGATACCCGTGGTGGTGCAGCACTTTCTATTCGCAAGGTAGTGGAGAAGCCTATCAAGTTTGTCAGCAGCGGCGAAAAGATGGAAGCGATTGACATCTTCTACCCGGATCGTATGGCACGTCGTATTCTTGATATGGGAGATGTTACCTCACTGGTAGAGAAGGCACAGGAAGCCTTTGATCAGCAGGAAGCAGAACGTCTGAACAAAAAGATCAGAAAGAACCAATTTGACTTTGACGACTTCCTTTCTCAGCTTCAGCAAATCAAGAAAATGGGTAGCATCAAGGACCTGCTAGGCATGTTACCGGGTATGAATAAGGCCATCAAAAACCTGGACATTGACGACGACTCGTTTAAGCCCATTGAAGCAATCATTCGTTCCATGACCCCCGAAGAAAGAGTAACTCCGGGAGTAATAAACGGTAGCCGGAAGAAAAGAATAGCCAAAGGTAGCGGCACCTCTGTACAGGAGGTTAATAACATTCTGAAGCAATTTGATGAAATGCGCAAGATGATGAAAAAAATGAACAAGATGAGCGGGAGCGAAGGGCTGGCTAATATCAATCCGTTCTCTTAGTATTAGTAACTACCCAATAAATAAAGAGCAGTGTAGGCTGCTCTTTATTTATTATGTGACATATACCAATGCTTATACGTACAAGACATCCTTACAGGCCTGTATTGTCTTCTTTGCGTTGGGCAAAATTTCCTCAATCAGAGTAGGCGCATAAGGCAAAGGTACATCCCAGCTATTGATTCTACGGATAGGAGCGTCAAGATGATCAAAGGCGTGACGTTGAATATGATAAGTAATTTCAGAAGAAATAGACCCAAGCGGCCACGCTTCTTCAACTACTACCAAACGATTAGTTTTCTTAACAGATTCTACAACTTTAGCATAATCAATCGGGCGAATAGACATCAGGTCAATGACTTCTGAAGAAATATTATCTTTAGCCAGTTCGTTCGCCGCCTCATTGGCTACTTTCATCATTTTGCCGAAAGAAACTATCGTAACATCAGTACCCTCTCGTATGATCTCGGCAGTACCCAGGGGCAGTAAGAATTCATCATCTTCCGGTACTTCACCCTTATCTCCATACATCAATTCAGACTCCATCACAATCACTGGGTCATTGTCTCTTACTGCAGACTTCAGCAAGCCTTTTGCCTGACGAGGATTTGAAGGGACTACCACTTTAAGTCCGGGTGTATTGGCGTACCAGCTATCAAAATTCTGAGAGTGCTGAGAACTAAGTTGACCCGCATTTCCGGTTGGGCCACGAAATACGATGGGCACTTGTACTTGACCACCGGACATAGACATCATCTTGGCTGCACCATTGATGATCTGGTCAATGGCAACCAATGAGAAATTAAAAGTCATAAACTCAATGATGGGCCTAAGGTCATTCATAGCGGCACCAATACCTATCCCGGTAAAACCAAGTTCTGCAATAGGTGTATCAATAACCCGTTCCGGGCCAAATTCATCTAACATGCCCTGGCTTGCCTTATAAGCGCCATTATATTCTGCTACTTCTTCGCCCATCAAAAATACGTTTTTATCCTTACGCATTTCTTCGGACATGGCCTCCTGTACGGCCTCTCTGAATTGTATTTCTCTCATGCTTATTGCTTAGTTGAATAATGTCTAAAATTAGTATTTCGCAATCTAATTAACAAAATAAGTCCGGGAATGGGTGACCTGTTTACATAGAAAAAGCCTTCCTGAGAGGGAAGGCTTTTACAC
>CAZZGE010000082.1:0-17565 GCA_964653665.1 uncultured Porifericola sp.
CGGTCAGGGCCAGAAACGCATCCATCTTACCTACTCCCTCTTCCTCCAGAATATCCACGTCACGACCATCACCATTGATAATCAGCGATTCGGGTAATTGGTCGGCCAGTTCAAAACACTTATCGCGATTTCTTTCAATAAGTTTTACATTGTAGCTGTTGCTCAGCTTACGGGCAGTGTGGTAGGCCACTTTGCTCCCTCCCAGGATCATGATATTCTTGATATCTATTTTCTTCTTGCCGGTCAGCTCCAGTACCCAGTCAATGCCATTGGGATGTGCAATGAAGTAGACATGATCATCGGGGCAGAGCCGAGTATCGCCCCGCGGAATGATGGTATGGCCTTCCCGCAGGATCGCCACAGTGACAAAGTTGTTGTCGGGGTTCAGCTTGGTAGAGGTTTCTGCCAGCGAGCGATTGATCAGCGGACTATCTTTGTCCAGGGTAATGCCAATCAGGGAAAGCAGGCCCTGGTCAAACTCAAAGGTGTCGGTTACTGCAGCAATACGCAGCAGACGGCGAATTTCGCGAGCGGCCAGTGACTCCGGCGAAATCAGTTCATCAATGCCAATGGTAGTCAGATCCAGGGTGTTACGACTCATGAGGTATTCCTCATTGGAAATACGAGCCACCGTTTTCTTGGCGCCCAGCCGCTTGGAAATCACCGCCGTCGCCAGGTTGACCTCCTCTGACGCTGTCACTGCAATCAGCAGGTCGGCTGCTTCTACGTTGGCATCCTTCAGCACTCTGAAAGAAGTGGCGTTCCCCCGAATGGTAGACACATCCAGATGACTACCCAGTTGCCGTAAGCGTTCCTGGTTCAGGTCAATGATTACGATATCCTGATTTTCGTAAGCAAGTAACTTAGCCAGATGTTTACCTACATCTCCTGCACCGGCAATGATAATTCTCATACAGTTCCTCCGTTCAAGATAATTTTTTGTAAATATATAACAGATTCTACATTACTCAGGCTGAAGTATTTCCAGATTCTGAAAATATCCAGATTCGGTCCGGCGTCACTGCTGCATCCAGACGGACATCCAGGGGTGTAGTATCCGCAATTTCTTCCACCGGGTCAAAGAGGGAAAGCCCTACTTTGACAGCCTCGGGTCGGCATACCGCCAGAAAACGGTCGTAGTAACCTTTGCCGTAGCCTACTCGCTCCCCAGTCGTATCAAATGTCATGAGTGGCAGGAGCACCGTATCCATTTCATGCTCTTGGATTCTCAACAGGCTGTCACCTGTCGGCTCCGGTATGCCCCAGGCATTTTCCAGGCAAGGCGTGTGAGGCTCCACAAGAAAGTGCTCCATACAGTTGGAGTGTAGGTCACTTCTGGGTACAACGACCCTGATGTTTTGCTGCTGTAGGTGGCGAATGACAGGCCAGGTATCAACCTCACGGTTTTTAGCGATGGGCAGGAAGCAATGAACCGTCCGGGGTCTGAGCTTTTGCAGATGCGCAAACAGGTGCCTACGCAGTTGTCGATTGGTCTGCCGATATGCATCTTCACTGAGTTGTTTACGCTGCTGCCGGATATACTGTCTTGCCTCTGCTTTGGTCAATATTCGTCGGCTTCGTTGAGAATGTTGAAACGATAGTCTAGCGGGTCCAGGTGCTGTAGTAGCTCATTCACAAAGTCAGGATTGTTGATATAGAAGTTCAGAAAGTTTTCCTTACGTTCCTGCAGGATACCCCCCGGAAAGAGCTTGTCTTTCAGGTTTTCCAGTTGCTTTACCGCTGTTTCCTGGTTACGCTCTTCTGACTTATTAAGTTTTTTCTCAATGTTTTGCAGACTTTTAAGCGCGTTTTTCTCTTGCTTTCCGATGAAGCCCTCCAGGCTTTTATCTACCTGGGCTGCTTTGGTCTGCACTTCTCCAAATACCTTGGATAGGTAGGCTTCTTCCTCAGCCAGTGAGATGGAGGTTTCTGCATTATCTTCTACAAATTTCTTAATAAGCGACTGGGTGTCCAGAAAAAGGTCCTGCACAGCAACCGGTAGCTTATCCAGCTTGCGAGCGTTGGTTTTGTTGATTACCAACCCAAAATTGCGGGGCATCAAGATGGGAAAAGGTACTTCGTAATGGTTAAATATCGGCTTAATTTGCATCCAGTAAGCCAGCTCAGAGGGCCCACCCACGTAGGCCAGGTTTGGCAGGATCATCTCCTGGTATAGCGGGCGCAGAATGACATTGGGGCTGAATTTTTCGGGATGTGCTTCCACCTCATGCATCATTGCCTCCTCGCTAAAACGACGGTCGGTATTCAGCACTCGGTAGGTATCACCTTCTTTTTCTACGCGCTCCCGAAGCTGGTCGTCCAGGTAAAAAAAATTGATCTGACGGGGATACACCTGCGATTTATAGCCCAGCTTATCCAGAGATTCCGAACATCGGTCGGCTAGTTGCTTGGCCGTATGCTTTTGTAAGTCATCAGCCATGACCGGGCGTAGGCTGGCTTTCAGGATAGCATCATCCGCGTCCATTACCACAAGGCCACTTGGACCAAACAGCTCATTGACATAGTAGCGCACGGCTGCTGCCAGGTTAGGCTGTTCGCGGTAGGCTTTCTCAAACATTTCAATTTCCTCAGGCATTTCCTCCAGCACCTGGTGGACACTATTCGTTTTGAAGTGACCCACTGCTCCTTTCTGATCAGTTTGCCAGACGTAGTCTCTTCCAAAAAGATGGAAATGGCTGATTTCTTCAAAGTCGTGATCTTCGGAGGCCATCCAGTAGACCGGTACGAAATGATAGTCGGGAAACTCTTTCTGCAGCTTCTGGCAGGTATTGATGGTTGTAACAATTTTGTAGACAAAATAGAGTGGACCGGTAAAAATATTGAGCTGGTGCCCCGTAGTGACGGTGAAGGTTTTGCTATCGACAAGCTGTTCTATGCTCCGGGATACTGACTCAGAAACCTGAAAGCCCTGATATTGCTGCCTGAGCACTTTGGAGAGCGTCTCTCGCTGTACCTGCGGCAACTGCTTCTCAGCTAACTGTGCCTCAAAGCCAGCGAGGTCGGGGCGGTGGTGGTAAAAGGAGTGAAGGTCAGCTTTGTCGTTGATATAATCCAGAAAGATAGGCGAAAACTGGCCGGTATCTGAAAAGCTGAGTTTATCAATCTTCATAGTTGAGTTGGTACGGGATACGTAAAGAGGTACACAAAAAATAAAGCGCCGCTTATTCTGGCAGACTATTAACATTGGTACGAGGCTACAAACCTAAAGTTTTTCCTGCACTTTCTTAAATACAGGGCAACGTCTACAGTGTTTCTATCGCTACGAGGGATTCATACACTTTCAGAATAATCCATACTGTGAATTTTACACCTCTGGCTCCCCGAAGAGATCAAACTCGCTGGCATCGGTGATACGGATATTGGCAAAGTCGCCGATTCGCAGGTAGTTTTGTTCAGCGGAGATAATGACCTCATTATCCACTTCCGGCGAGTCTGCTTCAGTACGACCGATGAAGTTACCGCCTTCTTTGCGGTCTATTAGCACTTTTTGCACGGTCCTGATTTTGGCTTCGTTCTTTTCGCGCGAGATACCCTCTTGGATTTCCATTACTTGGTTGGCCCGTTGCTGCTTTACTTCTTCCGGTACATTATCTTCCATGTTGTAAGCATGCGTACCCTCTTCGTGAGAATAGGTAAAGATGCCCAGGCGGTCAAAGCGCATTTTCTCTACAAAGTCCATCATATCCTCATGATCTTCCTCGGTCTCTCCGGCATGTCCGGCAATCAGGGTGGTGCGCAGCGCCAGGTCAGGCATCTTATCCCGAATCCGGGCGATGAGTTGCTCAGTTTTTTCGCGGGTGGTACCGCGCCGCATCAGCTTGAGCATACGGGTGGAGCCGTGCTGCAGGGGCATATCCAAGTAGTTGCAGATATTGGGCCGTTCAGCCATCACATCCAGCACATCCATCGGGAAGCCGGAAGGAAAGGCATAGTGCAGCCGTATCCAGTCTATACCTTCCACGTCGGAGAGGTGCTTGAGCAGCTCAGAGAGGTTACGCTTACTGTACAAATCCAGACCATAGTAGGTAGAATCCTGGGCAATGAGCAGCAGTTCTTTGGTACCGTTGCGGGCCAGTGATTTGGCTTCCTTCACCAGCGTTTCTATGGGCTTGGAGACATGCTTGCCCCGCATCAGCGGTATGGCACAAAAGGAGCAGGGCCGGTCACAGCCTTCAGAAATTTTCATGTACGCGTAGTGACGAGAAGTAGTAGTAAGTCGCTCTCCTACCAGCTCATGTTTATAGTCCGCTTTAAATTTCTTGAGTAGCAGCGGCAGTTCCAGCGTACCAAAAAAGGCATCTACTTCCGAAATCTCTTTTTCCAGATCATCACGATAGCGCTGAGAGAGGCAACCGGTAACGTATAGCTTATCAATAGCGCCCTCATTTTTGGCATCGGCATAGCGCAGAATGGTATCTATAGATTCCTGTTTGGCATTATCGATAAAGCCACAGGTATTGATAATGATCACATTAGCGTCATCTTTATCTGACTCATGGGTAGCATGAATGTCATTCCCCTTGAGTTGGGTCAGCATCACTTCAGAGTCTACCAGGTTTTTGGAGCAACCCAGCGTGATGACATTTACCTTATCTTTTTTGGTCCCTTTTGTTTTCAAGTTCGCTTTCTTTTTAACTTGTCGGCAAATTTACTAAAAAGACTGATGTTGTTTTGCATAGCGGTATTAGAACAAGACAATACAACAAGCGTTGCCTGATTTTCGTTTGCCGATCATACGTTTTTGCATAGCATTTGAGGAGCCCGCATTTCCATGAAGCCATTCCTACTTCGTACTTTCCGCCATGTTTTGTTGTGGCTCCCCCTTATCTCACTGATGCTGAGTGCCTGCCTGGATGAGAACGTAAGCTGCGTAACCACCGCTTACGACACCGTAAGGGTCAGTTTTTTTAAGCTGGACCAGGAGCAACCTCGTACCGACACCCTGTATTTCGAGTCGATTATTGCATCTAACGGATTTTTTTTGGATATACAGGATACAGCACTCTCGCGTATCAGTTTACCGCTTAATCCTTCAGGGGACGAAGTTACTTTTTTCGTCAACTGGCGAGAAGACAGCAGCGCCACACTACAAACCGACACCCTGGTGCTGGCGTACGACCGGGAGCAGCGTCTTATTTCACCGGAATGTGGGGTGGAGCAACGTTTCGTTAACCTGACCAGTATGGGCAATGCTTTTGACTCGCTTGATATTACAGAAGAAGAAGTGACGCTCTTTTCCAACCCCGTAAGGATATACACCTGCCAGTATGAATTTACCAACGTAGCCCGAGTACGTTTTCTTCGACCTGATACTGTTTCTACCGAACCACTACAGATTAACCGGGTGCCTACCGAGCTACTGGTCAACCGAATTACCGACGACCGGGGAAATTTCATCCTGACTGAACCCGATACGCTGGGTCGGTTTAACTTACCTTTCAATACTAACGAACGCAGTTCTACTTTTTTCTTTGAGATCGTCAATGCCAATGAGGAGGTCGTCAACCGCCAGTTGCAGGTAACCTACCTGGTAGATACGCTACAGATATTTGACTGCCTGCCGCAAACCTCTATCTCTAACCTAGATGTGGACGCCGAAGATTTTAATTTTACGGATGTAGATGTGGCGGACGAAGTTTTGAACATCAACAATAACCTCAATCTTGAAATACTTTTTTAGCATACTGCTCTTCTGCTGTGCCAGCCCCCTGTGGGCACAGGAGCAACCAACTGCCGTACCAGCAGATACCGTAGCGCGCGAAAAAATGCAGTCAGACTTTGTGCCTTCTGGCATACGCCTAGGCCCGGCAGTGAATGCGCTTATCCAAACGGCCCTGGACAGACAGGGTACGTACTACGGCTTTCAGGCAGACCTGGCCATTCGCAGGTTTATGATAGCCCTGGAATACGGACACGCTGATCTACAACGGAACAGTGAGTTGGATGTTCCTGAAACAGACGTCTTTAGCTATAGCAGCAGCGGCGACTACTACAAGATGGGCGTGGATGCCAACGTACTCCTCGATAAGCAGGCCAATAGCTACGATGCCCGCGATAATGTAATCTTTTTTGGACTCCGGTATGCACTGGCCATCGTTGATGATGAAGTAAGCTTTCGTACTCGGGACAATGTCTGGGAGAACTCATCCATTATCCAAAGCAACGAAAACCTGGGTGTACGCTGGCTGGAGTTTAATGCTGGTATGAAAGTCAGTGTCTTTGAAAATGTATTTATCGGCTACAATCTACGCTACCGCTTCCTGAAGCGCTATCTGGACCGAGGCTCACTGGTGCCGTACCGTGTACCTGGTTTTGGCGATGGCGATGATGAATCTAACTTTGGATTTGACTACTACATTTACTACCGCATTCCGTTCAAAAAATAAGTTTTGAGTTACTCTTATCCCAGCATATTGATACACCTGACAAAATGTGGCATGAAGCTGCTTCTCACGATACTATACACCTTTGGTCATGCTACTGCCCAGGATGCCTATACTCCCCGCAGTGGCGACCTGCTTTTCCAGGACCTGGACTGCGGCCCTTACTGTACATCCATTGAGAAAGTGACAGAAGGTGTAGACGGTGTGGATTTTTCACACATGGGCATGGTGGTTATACAGGACGGTAAGCCTTATGTGTACGAAGCAGTGTCAAGGGGTGTGGTAGCCACCCCATTGGAAGATTTTCTGCAGCGTAATACCGATGCTACCGGTCAGCCCAAGGTAATGGCCGGCAGACTGAAGGCGCAGTATCAACCACTCATTGCCGGAGCAGTGCAGCAGGCAAAACAACTCTTGGGATATGCCTATGACGAGGTTTATATAGATGGAGATGACAAGTACTACTGCTCCGAACTAGTGTACGAGGTATTCAAGCAGGCCAATGGCGGTAAGCCTTTGTTTACCCTGGCGCCCATGACCTACATTGATCCGGATACTGGAGAGACTTTTCCCATCTGGCAGGAATATTTTGCATCCCGAAACCTTGAAGTACCGGAAGGTATGCCCGGCATTAATCCGGGTCTGATGTCACGATCTCCTTACCTCAACATCATCTACTGCTTCTACCAGCCGTTGGACGGCCCTCATGAGTAGTGGTGCAGATGAGACACTTCCGGCTTAAGGAAGTATCAGGCTGAGGGTGGTGTTACATCTTTTGGCAGTGATCGTTACTAAATATACGCCTGTCGGCAGGTCTTTAATTCTCTTGAGTGATTGTGAGATCCGGCCCTGGGCATCTGCTTGTAAACTGATGCTTACTAGTGACTTCCCGTAGCTACGCAGCAGTGAGACCTTTACTCGTTCGTAGGCAGCTAGCCTCTCTATCAGCAGCTTGGTATCCCGTCCGTTCGCCGGGTTTGGCACAAGCTGCGCTATGTATCCGCCCTCACGGCTAAAACTTAGTGGAATGATCCGGGAATGAGTGAATGTGCCATCATAATCTACCTGACGTAGCCGGTAGTAGGCCGTTCCTGTCAATGGATTGGTATCTACAAATTGATAAGCCTGTCCGGTGGTGCTGTGCCCGGCACCTTACCCAGCGGCTTAAAGTGCTTTGCATCTGCAGCACGTTCTACCACAAAGTAGTCATTGTCTTCTTCCCAGGCGGTCGTCCACGTAAGCAACGCCCCATGTTTATTCGCGTTTGCGCTGAAAGTAAGCAGTCGGATGGGTAAAGGATTCATGGACTCGGAAGAGGAAGCCAGTACAAAATCGCTGAAAGTAGTAAAGCTACCCGAGGTAATCGTGCCAGCTACAAAGTCGCCCGGCTCTGTGCCCGATGTGCTACCAATACCGCCGATATTCTCCCAGTGGCTGGCACCGTCGCTTTTGGCGATACGCAAAGTTGTACCATCGTCCACTTCATCATCAGGATGATAGTCCAGAGTTATGGTGGCCGAAGTCACGGCAGCTTCGGGCAACTGAGAAATGCTATAATACCTGGCGCCCGATACTCTTATGAGCTCATTAGCACCTGTGGGTAGGGTACGTGCAGGGGGAGCGCTTTCGTGCAGGGAGCTAAGGTATGTACGGGTGACAGCGTCGGCCTGGATCAGGTTGAGGGTGATCGGGCGGTATACGTTTTCACTACCGAAGGGAAATAACTTGGTGTCAGCGGTAGTAGAATTCTCCGTGTGCTGTAACGGGCCGTTGATGTAGCTGCTGGCCGATCCTCCCGAAATATTACCGTTACGACCTATCGTCAGCATATCCGAAACATTGGTGTTAATAATGCCTCCGGTAAGGGTCAGCGTACCGTTCACCGTTACGCTACCGTTTAAGTGCAGGGTATCGCCCGCCTGCTTGACCAGGTTGTTGAAGGTAACCGACCCGTGGATGTGCTGCTCTCCTACACCGTTAAATATCACTGTGGCCGTTCCTGATCCTGTATTCAGTGTTCCACTGCTGATGGTCAGGTCATTGGCAATGGTGATCGTTACATCATCCGCGATTGTAACCCCGTTAGCATTATTTATTACCAGCTTATCAAAGCTTTGGTCACTGCCAATAGTCTGCGCTAAAGCCCCGCTTAGGGTTACAGTCCCGCCTGAAGCGAGGGTGCCGTTATCATTCAGGTTGCCACCTAAAGTCAGGGTTTTATTTTGAAGATCCAGGCTTCCTGAGGTAATGGTCAGGTTACCTGTAATATCCAGATGGGAAACTTCATAGGTAGCATTGTCTAAACTTACCCCGGAAGGATTCTGAATAACCACATGGGCAAAGTTTTCTGCATCACTCTGGTAGGTGATATCTATTTCTTGCGCTGTGCTTCCGTCAAATGTTACGGTTCCTGTTCCGGGTTTAAACGCGCTATTGCTACGACCATCCCGGTTCCAGTCACCCCGTATACGAATGTCGTAGGTTGAAGCAGACAACACAGCACCGCTGTTAATGGTAAGATCATCTGCAAGGATAATATTGCCTCCCAGTGTTTTGGTACCGCTGCCACTCAACTGCAGGTCCCAGTAGCTATCGCTACCCAGTGAAGCCACAGTTTGCGCCTGGTCACTATCATACCTAACCGTACTGCTTGAGGGTAGATGATAAGTGCCAAAACAAGCGGGAAAACTGTTAGCACCTTCTACAGTAAGCTGCACTCCACTGGCTAAAGTGAAGGTTCCAGCTGATGTCCCTGCTGTAGAAAACCCATTATCTTTCAATCCTTGGCTCGTCGTGACGGTCAGATCTCCATGGACCGTAATGTCTGCATCCAAGTTATACTGCTGCGTACCGGAAAGGATCAAATGGTGATACACCAGCTGACCAACCGGCAGGGCCCCATCGGCGGTGTAGGCTAATTCCACTGTACCGCCCCCATCGTTGATAAATCTCCCAGACAGGGGAGGCAGGGTTGGCGTACTGCTTACCGTAAAGCGAATCGTACCTTCACCGTCCACTGTGCCGATAGAATACAGCGACTGATCTGACATTGTAATATCCAGTTTGCCGGTACTTTCCAGGCTTGTACTGATGGCACTAAAATCATAAATACCTCCTGCGCCTGTCGTATCAATAGTAAGCGTATGTCCATTCTGAATCACCACCGGATTGTCTGCACCGGGAGCAGTAGTGGCTATTGGACTCCCCGAGGGATCAGTAGACCAGGTGCTCGCCTGATGCCAGTCTCCGGAAGTGCGGCTATAGTATACCTCAGGATTACTTAAGCCGTGCCCTGCCGTAAAGTGATAAGCACCAAGGCCACCCGCTGTGCTCAGACTGATTGTATTATTGAGCGTATCCACTTGGGTTATAAGTCCTTCAGTCCAGGTGACTCCATTGAAATAGGTATCCCGATAGTCAGCTTCGTCTTCCGGCGGCGTAATCGCAACATCCGTCTGATCATACCGGTATTCATGGTCAATAGCCAAACCGACACCAAAGCCGGTCGTTTCTACTATCCAGAAATAGTTGAGAGCGGAATCCAGCGGAGCGGTAGGTTCCCGGCTGTTTATTGGATTGATATTGATTGCCCCGGCTGCCCCATCGGCATCAGTCACATCAATAATCACCGGGCTGTATACATCTGTACCTATGGGAAAGTTAAAGGAGCCGCCCGTTGCAGAGAACTGTTTTTCTACGCCTGCTGCACTTTCCGAACCATCGATACGGATCATGGTGCTGAGCCCCCAGCTTCCTGTCGTAGAGACTGTAGCAGCCTCACCTAAAATGAGCTGATTGGTGCCCAACTGAAGTACGCCGGCATTAAGTGCTAAATCACCTTCTATCGTCAAACGACTGGCTATCAGCGTGACGCCCGTGTTGTTATCTATGGTTATATCATCTAAGGTCAGCGGGCTTCCGGCAATCGTCTGGTTTATTGATCCATTGAAGGTGATAGTTTGCCCGTTCTGGTTAAGTGTGCCACCGGTGTAGGTAAAATCCTTTTCTACGGAAATATCCGTACCACTGGCGATTTGCAGCGTGCCAGAAGGTTTGTTGATTTCCCAGGAATAAAAAGCAATGACACCATCGTCATTGTCATTAATGGTCTGATTTCCTAAGCCGTTAAAAACTATAGTGCCTTCCGCGTCCTCGGGTCGGGGAAAACCGATGGTGCCGCTTTCCACAGTAAAATCTCCCCCTACGTACAGGTCGTACCAGTCATTGCCTGAAGGTGAATTATTGTTGGCGCGGTGCAGGTTGAAATTATTACTAAGATTAAGGGTAAAGTTATTGAGCACCTGCAGATCGTATTCTGTCACACTGGCACCTACCCGGCCGGTAAAAGACGATCCGGCCTGGCCGATCTCTACATTCCACAGCGGTACCGCCGTAGAGATGCCGATATCGTGACTGCCAGTAGTCCGGTCTGTGACGATGCTAACCGTTCCGCCACTTATCGAGTGGCTTACGCCTTTATTGATCCAAAGTGCTTTACCATCTGCCGTGGCATTTCTCCGTACGATTTCCAGTAACCCGCCCGACATGTTGAAAGCGCTACCGGAAGCAGTATGCATGGAGAAATCTGCCGTACTCTCATGACCACCACTGTTCCAAAATTCTGTAGTACCCCGGTTGTTAGCTATGATTACCTTACCTCCTGACTGGGTATAAGTCAGCGTGGCAGCATCAGGAACCGGGCGAATAGCGCCACCTACGGTAAGTGTACCGCCTTCTACGGTAATGGCTGCACCTCCTGTAGTGTAGTAGATAGCGTTGGCATCTGTGCCCGACAGATCGTCGCCAATGTTGATTGCACCATTTGACAGATGTAGTAGCCCGGCCAGGGATAGGTCTGAGGAAGCGGAAGTGATTTCTACGACGGCAGAAGCATGGTCAAGCTGCAGGCCAGCGGTAGCCGGTATGGAGAAAGAAGCCCCGCCTGTACTTAGCGTGAGTGTATGCGCCGCTCCAAGCACCAAAGTACCGTTTTGTAACGTCAGTGCTTTGTCATCAGTGTGGGTAGGGCCGCTGAGACTGAAGTTATCAGAAGTAATTTCCAGTTGGCTTGATGCCGACGTTCCCTTGTCGACGACCAAGCGGTAGAAGTCGGTAGTTGAACCAGCGCCGCTGATGGAAGCATCCAATGAAGTATTAAAAGTTACCACGCAGTAATGAGTGGCGGCATCGGCCATATCAAAAGTGCCATGGTTGACCAGGTTGCCTGCTAGGCTCAGTTGATGGGTACCATTGCCGCCTCCGCTGGCGTGAAAAGTGCCGTTAACGACGATGTCAGTACCTACTGTAATCGTACGGTCTGTACCTGCTCTAAGCCGAAGCGTGCTACTGGCTGTAATGTCCAGACTATCGCCAATATCAAGGTTACCACTTGTGCTATTGCTGATCAAAACTGTCATTCCACCTTCTATAGAGAAGTCATCAACTATACTCAGGTCAGTATTCGGGAGCGTTACAGTACCCGAGCCGGAAATAGTAAGATCGTAGAAAGATGAAGGCGAAACAGGTATAGTGTAAGATCCACTCCCGTGATATACTACTTTTCCTCCCGAAGTACCCAGGAAACCAGCAAAATTCCCTCCGGGAAAATCAGTGACATCGGTATCGTTGGTAATGATCTGGAGTATGCCTTTACCGTTTACTGTGCCCAGATTATGTTCTATGGTACCATTAGCAATCTTAAGGATCCCGTTTTCCCGGATTTCTACACCAGACACCATCGTGTTGTTTGAGCTTACTGTGATAGTATTATCGTTACCAATGATGACTATCGCACTGCTGGCGGGGACTGTAGAAGCAGATGGCCCCCCTAGGGACACCGTTGACCATGATGTAGCATCACTCCAGTCACCGTTTGTACGGCTGTAGTAGGTCGTCTGAGCGAATGCCTGATAGGAGAAGATACAAATTGCCTGAACTATTACACAATAATGCCATCTCTTCATGATCCTGACTTTTTCAGGAACCTCCTTCAAAAGCAGACCACAACCTTATCTACTTTCTTAATCGCACTACAAATACAGAAGAGCATAAGTAGGTGATTATCAGAAATTTGACACTACTGCATGCGAAGGGTATAATTTCTATATAAAAATACCTTGAAGAGAAAATTAGACGAAGCGCTTGCAAAATGTAAAAAGCTTTAATGTAAACACTACCCTGAAATTCTTTAGGGTATTTATACTGTATTTATAACCAAATCCACATCCTGATTAGCTGAAAAGCTTTATGCTTTCTCTTATTTTCAAAAATAAGTACACAAAAAAGCTATTGATCTAATCAGCAGCATCCTTGAAATAAGGAAACGCAGCGATTGCAATTCAGTTTTTCAGCATTAATACCCAATCGCCTTCTCCGGGCGTAGTAGCAGATACATGATGGCTGTGCAATATAAGTGTTGCGTCGTGATAAGTGTTTTCCCTGGGATTAAACCACTGGCCGGAATAGTCTATATTCATAGGATTATAGATCTGCACCTCCGCTGGCTGAGGTGTATATACCAGTACCTGTTGATAGTCATCGGTACGCAAGAGAGAGATATAGTAGTCAAACTGCTGGTTACCGGGCTGTTGTACCAGAAGCCCATGGTCAGGCTTGAGTTCCCACCATGCCAGCTGCTGCATGAATTCTGCCATGTAGCCCATCTGCAGACTACCGGGAAAATCAATACTCTCCCGCCACGTACTGGGACTTTTCTCACTCAGCAAACCGTGGTTCAATATTTTTTCTCCTTTCCTAATCCAGGGCCATATACCATTCGCCCCGTATGTAACCCCGGCTACAGGCGTAGCAAATAGGCTCCAGTACACAGCATTACGTACGTTTGTATCAGTGGTCCTGAAATAAATTTCTTCATAACAAGGCTCCATATTGATCAGCGGACGGGCGGGCAGCTTATGCCAGTTTTTCTTCATAGGCCCCTTGTTGATCCAGTTGATAGTACCACTGTCTATGCCGTGACTGGACTGATAGCCCACGATATCCAGCCAGTCTTCATCTTTGTATACTTCGCCGATCCAGGAGCGGCCCATAGGGTGCTGAGCTACCACACCCGGCGGATCATCTTCAAACACTTGTCGGCCTATATTTTTCCATCGCTGCTCAAAGATGCTGACATACACGCCATCTCCTCCCAGCAGCCAGGCTACGTGGTGTGCTCCGTAACGGGCTACCATATACCTGGCCAGCAGGATGGCCTCGTCCTGAGGCAGGGTATAGCCGGGACTGAGTTCACGCCCTCCTCCTTTAGGCAGTGCCCAGAGGAGTACCGGGGCGGTCAGCAGGCCATACTCATTGACCTTATCCATTTTTTGGTCCAGTTGCTGGAAAAATTCCGGGTTGATGCTGATTTTACCATGGCCACTGAAGGCTTTCTGCAGCTTACTGTTGGTTTCAGCGCCTCTCCACTGCGTAGCTACCAATTGAATTACGCTGTAGTGGTGCGCCCTGCGGTGCTCCAAGTAATCGTCCCACTCCTGTTCGGTAGACTTGAGTGCTCCATTCCAGGCCGTACAGGCCAGCCAGAAAAAAGGTTCTCCGTTGGCGTAGCTTAGGTGATAATCTCCTTTAAGATGGCGTATAGCACCATTTTGATAGATGGCTTCCTTACGCTGGTTTTTTTCGCAGACAAAACTTCCGGTGCGTGCATGCAGTCCGTCGTTGTCTTCATCTGAACAGTGGGTTTGGTAAGTCCATTTGCCCACTTCATTGGGCATAAATCGTACTTTCCAGTTTTTATCACCATCCCAGAACCCGTTGATTTTGTACGCTCGTCCGGAGGGTGCCGTAAATACAGTATAAAAATTCTTCAGATCATAAATGGGATTTGTATACGTGCGGTCGCTTGTGAATTCAAGCTCGTGCTTCATCCATTGACGAGCCTGTCCGTGTACCTCAGCGGTGACAGTGTTTAACATGCCACAAAATAATAAAATGAAAAATCTTAAGTTCATTGACCCTCTGTTATGTATGTACTGCAGTATTAGCCGGGCTCATGCTGGCAGTTGCGCTCACAAGACCGTCATAGAAATATAAAAGCTTTTGGCTGAACTAAAAATACTCCTGACGGACAATATCTTCTTTACTGAAGCTACCATACAGGTAGGCGTAAAGCCCATTACTGCCGTCGTTTCTTTCGTAGCGAATATCTGCCTTTTGCAGCCTGACCGTATCCAGTTGCAGTACGGTCCAGCGATCTGGCTGGCGATTTTTGTGTTGTTTCCACCTTTGATACTGCTGTGGGTTCAGCAGGAGAAGTCGGTTCTGCTCCTTGATCATCTCAGGGCTGATTGTCTTTTGTGATGCCAGAGCTTGCCACTGCTGTAGCGGAAGCGCCAGGTACATCATGTTACCCCCACTAAAGATAACCTGTCGGGCAAAGGAGAGAAATTCTTTGAGGTTAGTGGTTTTTTCTTTGAGAAAAAAGTCATGCTCTTTGACCGTGTCTTTTACCGTTAGTACCGGATGTTGTTGCAGGCCCAGATAGAACAGGGCCATACCCAGAAAAAAAATGAACATCAGGGGCCAGGGATTATAGAGGTTCATGAATATTGCTAGCAGGCTGAGTGGTGCACCAATTCCTCCTGTAACCAACGGCAGCAGCAGCCTGCGCTGACTGAAGTACAGATCCCGGATATATTTGCGATCAAAGCTGAAGGGCTTGCCGCGGTACACTAAGATCAGCCGTTCACTGGTGAGCATACATTTATTCTCCCGATCTTCCGCCTGATGCAGATAAACAATAGCTATGGTCTTCTCATTACCTTCCACAGAACGCTCTAAAGTATAAGATAACCCAAAAAATGAAGGTGTGTTTGAAACATTAAGCCGGTGAGTTCTGGTTGTAACTTGCAAGTATTTTTGTAATATTCTGATCTCTAAATAAGATGTCTTACTACTATGAAAAATAATTCCGGGAAAGCTACCACCTGTGTCCATGCCGGTATAGACAAAAGTCTGAACACGGAGGGGGTGAATACGCCAATTTTCACTTCTTCAGCCATTGACTTTCTTGACTCAGAGCAGATTCGCTACCCGCGTAACTTTAATACTGCAAACCAACGGGTAATCGCCGACAAAATTACCATGCTGGAACATGGTGAAGCCGGACTCATATTCGGTTCGGGGATGGCTGCCATCAGCAATACCATACTTGCCCTGGTAAAGCACGGAGATCATATACTTTTTCAGCGTGACCTGTACGGTGGTACCTACCAGATGGCTACCAAGGTGCTGCCCAAGTTCGGCATCGGTTACGACATGGTAGATTCCACACCAGAGGCTATCGCGGCGGCTATTCGCCCGACCACCCGGCTTATCTACATTGAGACCCCCTCCAACCCACTGCTCCGCATCACTGATATTCGCATGGTAGCCTCCCTGGCTCGTGACCATGGTATCCTGACGATGATAGACAATACTTTTGCGTCTCCCATCAACCAAAACCCACTACAGCTGGGCGTTGATATTGTTGCCCACAGCGGTAGTAAATACATGGGCGGACATAGTGACCTGCTATTTGGTGCGGTAGTCACTTCAAAGGAAATACATGAGCAAGTCAAGGCCGACGGCAAAATTTTTGGCAGTAACGTCAATGCGACGACCTGCGGACTGATTGAACGTAGCCTGAAAACACTGGCTCTGCGAATGAAACAGCACAATGAAAATGCCCAGCTACTGGCTGAATTTTTACAAAAGCATAATAAGGTAAGAGCAGTCTATTATCCTGGTTTGCCCGCGCACCCGGGTCATGAGATAGCCCAGAGCCAGATGAGTGGGTTTGGAGGTATGTTATCGTTTGAGCCGGATATGCGCAGTGTAGCAGATGCTGAAGCCCTGGTACGCCGCCTTCGGCTTATCACGCCGGCAGTCAGCCTGGGTGGTGTAGAAAGCATGGTCAATATGCCAGCGCGCACCTCACATTCACTGCTACCTCCTGAAGAAAGGAAAAAGGTGGGCGTAGAAGATGTATTGCTTCGCATTTCAGTAGGCATTGAGGACGCCAACGATCTCATGGAAGATCTGGATCAAGCCATGCAATTGGGAGGCGTCTACGCTACCTCCTAAAGTTAAGAGAGGGCTACCTTGTTAGATTTTTCCAGTACCTCCTTATACAGTGCTTCATAAAGGGGCACGACCTTGCTCACTTCTAGTTCTTGAGCTCTTTGCAGGGCTCTTTTCTTAAACTCCTGAAGTCGCTGGGGGGTAGCCAGGATGTGCAGCGCCTTTTCGGTCATCCCTTCTATGTCTCCTATGGGTAGTGCATACCCTGTTTCACCGTCTATGTTGAGTTCGGGAAGCCCACCGGCATCACTACTGATAACCGGCACTTCGCAGGCCATGGCTTCCAGGGCGGCCAGGCCAAAACTCTCCTTTTCTGAAGGCATAAGAAAAAGATCAGAAACGGATAGTACTTCTTCTATGGCTTCCAGTTTGCCCAAGAAACGAATGTCTTCGCAAATGCCAAATTCGCGACAGAGCTTCTCTACGTTGGATCTTTCCGGACCATCTCCCACTAATAAGAGTTTGGACGGAACCTGCTGACGTAAGCGGTAAAAGACTTTAACAGCATCTTCTACCCGCTTCACCTTACGAAAGTTAGATGTGTGAACAATCAGGTACTCATCATTAGGGCAGATAGCCTTTTTAAAGTGATCTTTGCGCTGACGGCTAAAACGCTCCATATCCACAAAGTTAGGTATCACCCGTATATCTTTTGTGATATTGAAGTGATTGTAGGTTTCCGTGCGGAGGTTTTCTGAAACAGCCGTAATACCATCGGAAGCATTAATACTGAAAGTAACCACCGGAGTAAAAGAAGCATCTTTGCCTACCAATGTTATATCTGTACCGTGCAGCGTCGTCACAACAGGTATACGGATGTCTTCGGTGGCCAGTATCTGCTTGGCCATATAGGCAGCTGAAGCATGGGGAATAGCATAGTGAACATGCAGCAAATCCAGCTTCTCGTATTTGACAACGTCCACCATCTTACTGGACAGTACCAGTTCGTAGGGCGGATACTGAAATAGTGGATACGTACGCACATCTACCTGATGATAAAAAAGGTTTTCGTTAAAAAAATCAAGACGGGTAGGCTGGGAATACGTTATAAAATGAACCTGATGCCCTTCTTTAGCTAAAG
>CAZZGE010000083.1:0-17468 GCA_964653665.1 uncultured Porifericola sp.
ACCCAGCCAGGCCCTCCCGGAGCTTTTGAAACTTCCGGAGCCCAGGTGACCGAAGCACAAGAAGTAACTGTGGTCTACGAGGGAGAAGAATACACCTTTACAGTAGAACCTGAAAGCTCCATTCTGCATACAGCCCTGGCACTGGATATCGATCTGCCTTATTCGTGCCAGAGCGGCATATGTACTGCTTGCATGGGTCGATGCACCTCGGGGAAAGTCAGACTGGACGAAGAAGATACCCTGACCGACAGCGAACTCAAGGAAGGCTACGTGCTAACCTGCGTAGGGCATCCTCTGACACCTAATGTGAAAATTGAGATTGATTGATGATTTGCGGATCGGGAGGTTTCAGATTTTAAATTGGGAATTTGAAAAATATATTTAAAGAAATGCAGGCACATAAAAATTATGAGCAGTACGCAGTGATTTAGCATCATGCGATGGTAATCATTCATTGTCAATTGCCAATAATCATTAAAAAGATATGCAAGACGTACAGATACCCAAAAAAAAGCCCAGAACATTTTTACCGGAGGATTTCCGGGTTTCTAACTGGGAGGCTGTGAAGCCCTATTATGATAACCTGCTGGAAAGAGACATCAGCAGTGCAGCAGATCTGAAGCAATGGTTTCGCGATCGTAGTGAGTTGGAAGCGGTGCTTTCTGAAAACCTTGCCTGGCGCTACATTCGTATGACCTGTGATACTGCTAACCAAGAGGTTCGTGAGAAATTTAATGAATTCATTACGCAGATCCAGCCCAAAATTGAGCCAGTCAGTAACAAACTGAATCAGAAAGCACTGGACAGCCTCTACCTGGAGGAACTCAAGTGGGAGAAAGGCTACCCCATCATGATTCGTGAATTGGAGAAAGATGCCAAAATCTTTCGCGAAGAAAACATCCCTCTTAAAACAGAAGAACAGCAGGAATCGCAACACTTCGGTGCCATCTCAGGCGACATGAGCGTAGAAATCAACGGACAGGAAATGACGTTGCAACAGGCCGCTAACTTACTGCAGTCCGTGAACCGGGAAGAACGTGAAAATGCCTACCGCAAGATCACACAGCGACGCCTGCAGGATAAGAAGAAACTGAACACGCTTTTCTCCAAACTTATCAGCATCCGCGATAAAATGGGAAAAAACGCCGGTTTTGATAACTATCGTGATTACATGTTTGCTGCTATGGGTCGCTTTGACTACCGTAAGGAAGACTGCTTTGACTTTCATGAAGCGGTTGCGCAGGAAGTTGTACCCATGCTCAATGACCTGGCCGCAGAACGTAAGCAAAAGCTGGGCGTAGACAGGCTGCGCCCCTGGGATAAGGCCGTAGATCCCACAGGCAAACCACCTCTTAAGCCCTTTAGCTCAGGTAATGAGCTGACGCAGAAGACTATCCAGTGCTTCGGTAAGCTGGATCCTTACCTGGGAGAGCGCATTGCCATCATGCAGGCCATGGGTCACCTAGACCTGGAGTCACGCAAAGGCAAAGCGCCGGGCGGCTACAATTACCCTCTCTCTGAAACAGGTGTGCCTTTTATCTTTATGAATGCTACCTCTAACCTGCGTGATATGGTAACGATTATGCACGAAGGTGGCCACGCTGTTCACTCCTTTCTCACCCGCGATTTAGAGTTGAACAACTTCAAACACACCCCCTCGGAGGTAGCCGAGTTGGCCTCTATGGCCATGGAGCTCATGTCTATGGATCATTGGAACCTGTTTTTTGAGAACGAAGACGACCTGAAACGAGCCAAACGTCAGCACCTGGAGCAGATCATTGAAACGCTCCCCTGGGTCGCTACGATTGATAAATTCCAGCACTGGATTTACGAGCATCCCAATCACAGCGAGGAGGAACGCAAAACAGCCTGGAACGAAATCTTCGGCACCTTCTCCGATACTGTCACCGACTGGAGTGGGCTGGAACAGGAGCGTAGTTTTCTATGGCAGAAGCAACTGCACCTCTACGAAGTGCCCTTCTACTACATTGAGTATGGCTTTGCACAGCTCGGGGCCGTAGCCGTCTGGATGAATTACAAAGAAGATGCCCAAAAAGGGCTGGAAGGCTACCGAAGCGCTTTAAAACTGGGCTATACCCGTACCATCCCCGAAGTGTACGAAGCCGCTGGCATTCGCTTTGATTTCAGTACCGGGTATATCCGCAAACTCATGCACTTTGTGCAGGACGAATTGAGTAAAATTTAGCCCGAGTATACACCACAGTAAGAAGAGAGAAATTCAAGAGCGTTTGTATTTGCTTCTGCTTTAGGATTTCTCTTTTCTTTTTGTATGAAATAGCTCAAATTAAGCAGTTATGAGATGTACTGCTGTATGTATTTCGCTGGCCCTGGTTTTAAGTATTTTTGGTTGTAAAACCTCAGCACCTACCCTTCGCTATTCCAGTAATCCTAAAAAAAACATAACCTACCACGTCATACTGATGGGCGGACAATCTAATATGGTAGGACAAGGCCGTATCACAGATTTGGAGGAGGCAAAACTCCCCCGGCAGGTGAAATATTTTAACTTCGGCAGGTCAGCCAGCCTGAAGCAACACACTGATACATTTGGGCCTGAGGTCGGCATTGCCCGAGTTCTCTCCCAGGAGTTTCCTGACGAGCATTTCCTACTGATTAAATATGCTATCGGTGGGGCTTCTCTACTGGACTGGGCGCCAAATTACGATCCTAAGAAAGCCGAGCTTACCGGCAATGCGCACTTCGGTAATATGTACGCTGACCTGCTACGCGTAACCGATAGCATTTGTAGCGGATACGATACCAAACTCACTGCGCTCCTGTGGATGCAGGGCGAACGGGACGCTCGTATTCCTGAAGCAGGTAAAGATTATGAGCGAAACTTTGAGACCTTTATCAATGCAATCCGAAGAGATACACAGATGCTCGAACTACCTATTATATACGGAAGTGTTAACCCACCAGAAGATCGTTATGCAGCCGTAGAGACCATTCGCCAGGCACAGGAAAACATTAATCGGCAAGTCCCATATACTTTCCTCATCAGTACCGATGATCTGGAGAAATGGGACGATGATGTGCACTACTCTGCATCGGGTATACTACAACTGGGTCGCTTATTTGGCGGAGCGCTGGCTGATATACTGCGAGAAGACGTTACGCCATAAGCATATGTGGTTTAAGCAAATATTACCTCAACCTCTAGGATTAGGAGCTGCTACCTACCACTTCTCCAGCCCCAGCAGTTTTTTACCTAGCTTGTTAAGTTGAGCCGTATCGTAGTTGTACTGCTCAAAATTACGGGGGTCTCCAGGGAAGGCGTAGCCGCTGGGGGCGATACGCTCCCTCCAGGACTGGATACGCCATTGCCTTAGTTCTTCGTTATCCTCCTCGGCTGGCATCATGGAGATGTACTGGGCGATACGTACCCTGTTTTCGGAGTTGTTCAGACGGATACCGTGAGGCTGCATGCTGTTAAAAATCAGTAGGTCACCTGCATCGAGTTTCACCTTTACAATCTTATCCTCCAGTCCGCTGATGTCAGGCTGAAAGTGGTCACGGTCGTCGGGCTGCGACTGCTTCCAACTGTCGTAGTTGCGGTACAGCCAGGGGATGCACTGGAAACCACCCATATTCTCGTCATTCTGGTCACCCAGGGCCAGCACACCCTGCACATTTTGCGGTCGTGTTTCCGGGTCATAGTCCCAGTGGATAAAGCCTTTATACGCATAGCCAGGACGAATCGGGAAGTTTAGGTTAGCCCGGTCAATGGTCACCCAGAGCTTTTCGGTGCCCCAGATGTCCACAAAGGCATCGTAGATGCGCTGTACTTGCCGGTTGTCCCATAAAGCCTGGGTATTGTAAGCTTCTACCATACCGGTACCGGCCAGTTCCTTCATTTGCATCTCGGCCCGGGGTGCGGTGTACCAGGTAGAAGGATCGTTCGGGTCTTTTTCCTCAAACTCCCAGAGGAAGTCAGCAGTCTTTTGAGCCTGCTCAGGAGATACCGCGTGGCGGATGACAATGTAGCCCTTTTCTACCCAGAACTGCCAGTTTTCTTCGCTCAGCACACGCAGCGGTATACCATTAGAGCGGTCGTTA
This sequence comes from uncultured Porifericola sp., assembly GCA_964653665.1. GTDB lineage: Bacteria > Bacteroidota > Bacteroidia > Cytophagales > Cyclobacteriaceae > Catalinimonas. The sequence goes on from CAZZGE010000083.1 coordinate 4,081, forward strand.
AGCTTTTGTTGACTACTGGTCGCCGTAGAGGGGTTACCAGGAATTTCCTTATGATTCTGGTTGGGACTTTCTCTTTTTAAGGTCTGATCTTTCATGGTTTTAGGCGTTTGAAGTAAAAAGCTGAAAGAAAAAAGTAAGAGAGAATGCTTTTGAAATAGCTGCGGCTTCTTACTTCTACCTTACTGCTTCCAGTGAGATATTTATTTAAAGGTAATCTATTCAGAAAGACATTTCTATCCCTGCATTGATCAAAATTTGAACAGTATTGATATTTTTACACCCTATCTCTAAAACGAAAGGGTAAATTTGTGTAACTAGAGCGCATGCGTAACAATCTAGAAAAAATTAAGACCAGCCCCTGACAGCGCTATCAGCCTGATGGTCAATCCTAACCTAAAAGACTTTTTCTACTGGCACTTTCACCCGGAGCACGAACTGGTCTACATTGAGGGTACGGATGGTAACCGGCACGTGGGCAGTCACCTCTTACGCTACGAGTACAGTGATCTGGTGCTGATCGGCTCCTACATACCCATCTCAATTTTGACTATGATGTGAAAGAACCATACGAAGAAGTAGTCTTACACATCCGGCCAGACTTTCTTAAAGAATCACTGCGATATACCCCTGAACTGGATCAGGTTCATGCACTACTGGAATTATCAAAGCACGGGATTGCCTTTAGAAATGAAGTAAAGCAAGAAATCGGGCCAAAAATGAAACAGTTGGCGTCACTTACCCCCTTTTGCTCACTTCTTGGAACTGCTACGTATTTTGCATGATCTGATCCGGACAGATAGTCAGCAACTGCTGCATGAAAATCCCTTCAAAAACCAGTATACGCGTCGCGACCGGGAACGGCTATATCTCTGAACTATCTAATCTCCGCTGGTCTTTCGGCCTGGTCGCTCTGCTGGGATTGGGCGTTAGTGTGCTCATCGGGCAGGTAGATACGAAAAAATAGCTGCAATAGAATCCCTTTTCTCGGCAGTAAAGTAGTTTTTTCTTTAAATTGTTAACATGAGAACGACCACAACCTACCTGCTACTCCTGATAGCCTGCCTTTTTGCTTTTTCCATACAGGCGCAGGAATCTGACCCAATCCTGCTGCTTCGGCAGGGAGCGTACTTTTCGGAAGATGAAGGGGCCGCTGCCCTGGAAGCCTGTGGAAGAAAATTTACCGACCGCCGATCCTGGGAAGAACGTGCCAGTATGATCCGGCAGGGTATCTGGGACGGACTAGGGCTTTCCCCTGATTTTGAGAGAATGCCCCTCAAGCCGGTCGTCCATAGTAAAAAAGTGATGGACGGCTATACGGTGGAGAATGTCTACCTTGAAAGCCTGCCCGGTTTCTTTGTCAGCGGCAACCTGTATCGCCCCACGGAAAAGCAGCAGTCTTATGCGGCTGTTTTGAGTCCGCACGGACACTTTCCTGCCGGCGAGCATGTAGCCAGAACGAGGGAGAATATGCAGAAGCGCTGCGCTGCCCTGGCCCGTATGGGTGCTATTGTCTTTGCCTACGACATGGTAGGCTATGGAGAAGCCAGTCAGACCTCGCACAAGCACCCACAGGCCCTGGCCCTACAAACGATCAACAGCCTGCGCGCCCTGGATTTCATCACTTCCCTGCCGGAAGTTGACCCGGACCGCATCGGGGTAACCGGCGCATCGGGAGGCGGTACGCAAACTTTTCTGCTGACTGCCCTGGATGAACGAGTAGATGTATCGGTTCCGGTAGTGATGGTTTCAGCCCACTTCTTCGGGGGCTGCGTCTGTGAGAGCGGTCTGCCCATTCACGCTAGTGAGCGACACGAAACCAACAATGTGGAGATCGCTGCGCTGGCAGCGCCCCGACCTATGCTGCTCATCTCCGACGGCGACGACTGGACTAGCAACAATACCGAAGTGGAATACCCCTACCTGCAGCGGATCTACAGCTTTTATGGAAAAATAGATCATGTCGCCCACATCCACCTGCCGAACGAAGGCCACGACTACGGCATCAGTAAACGCGAGGGCATGTATGCTTTTATGGCAAAACACCTGAACCTGAATTTGTCCAGAATTCAAGATCAATCCGGCGAGATAGACGATAGCTTTATCAGCGTACAAAGCTACAACGCACTCAGAGCTTTTGACGCACAGCATCCGCTACCCGCTTATGCTATACAGGGCGATGAGGCAGCAATGGAATTGTTGATGGGGTATAAAACACGATAGCAGTTAACTTTGCCAAAGTTATTTTCCGAGTAGAAGCAGTATTAACACTGTCCTTTCTCTGGCGATCTTTCAAGCTTTCGCAGCTTACGAAAGCTGCATTTGCACACTGTGAAATTCTGATACGCAGGCTGCAAAATATCTTTTCGTTATGTGCGAAAAGTTAAAAGCACACTGTAATAAAAGTACAGTCCAAGACAGTCTTGCGGGCAGTGATGACAATCAAATAGGGTTACCTATTGCTTATTTTTTGCCTGTTTTTGGAGTAACGGCTCGGCCATGCACAGTGCGAAGTTAAAAAGCTGAACCTTTCAAACTGGCATAATCGGTAACCGAAGCCGCGTTTTATGTTTTTAAAATTTATTCAACAAAAACCTCAAAGAGGAACTTTGGCAGTGTAATAGTACTGACCTTTCAGTTCTTCCTTCACTTCAGCTCGCATTGCGTATTGCTTATTTTGTTTAGTTACCTTCAGAACGGATGTATGCCATAGGTAAAAGCAGTAATCATGACCAAAATAGAAAATAATATCAATCCAATATTCCAAAGACTAACATTGGAAGATTTATGATCTGATATAGCGTGATCGTATCGCTCTGAAAATATAGCCATGATTTTTGCTTTTTCTTCCATCGTTTTTCTCTTCAAGAAAACTTATATTATCCTAACTTAAGTTTCTGTAGTACACCCATCATCAATTCACTGATCTAGTAGTTCCTGGAAGCAATCTCTAACCAATTTGTTGGCTATGTTATTAAACTGTCAATGGTTAAGTTTTGATGAAACAGCTATCAAATAGAGTTGCCAAGATCGCTACACAACCTGAGATCTGAATAGCCTACTCCCCGGTATAGTCAAAGGGTATTAAATTATCTCTTTTGATACAATGAAGTGACTCCAGTGATCTGCAATATAGTGTCTTCAGAAAAGGGTTAAACTTGATAAGGCAGCTTTACGAACAGCAAATCTATGAACCTGGGCAACTTGTTATAGATGCAGCTTGTCTATACAAAACCATCGGGTGGAGTACTATTGCCCAAAGCTTTTCAGAATTATATCCCGGTTTTATCCAGCATACCGGAGATATGCTCATAGCTTCCCTGAGCGCATTTGTAGCCCTCAATAGCTCTTTCATTCTCGACCACGAAATATTTTACGCCACCCCGGGGAGCATTGCTGAAAATAGGTTCAAAATCAATAATTCCGTTACCTACACAGCTAATACCCCGGTCACGGTTGTTGTTCATATCTTTGACATGCGCCAGTTCAAAACGTCCCGGGTAGCGGTTGAAATAAGTAACCGGGTCTTGCCCGCCCTTGACGACCCAGTACCAGTCCAGTTGTACAGTGGAGTAGTCAGGATCTGTATTTTTCATCAGGATATCAAAGACTAGTTCGCCGTCAACGTCTACAAATTCTTTGTCATGGTTGTGCCAAGCAAAGCGAAACCCGGCTTCTTTGGCCTGCTTACCGTACGCGTTGATCCGTTCGGCTGCTTCCATTATTTCAGGCATCTTCAGGTTTTCGGCTGATGACATCCAAGGATAGTAGCATACCAGGTAATCGACTCCCAGGTCCTCTGCTTTTTGGAGATAGTTATCTATGCCATCTTTTTCCAAACTTCCCATGCTCGTACCGGTAGCAATACTCCGCATACCCAGGCTTTTGATATATTTTCCCAACTCAAGGGCCGACATACCGTCGGGCAAAGTACCTCCTTCTATTACCTTATAACCAATGTCTGCCAACCTGTGGTAGGTCTGACGGTAATCAGCCTCCATCTCATTACGTACCGTATTCGTAATAATCCCAATACGACTATCAGCTTTTTCCTGGAGCTTGGGGGAATCAAAGAGTCCTAGGCTGAAGGCTCCCAAAGAAGTATTTTTGATAAATTCTCTGCGGTTGCTCATAAGTTGATGATTATATGGCCGTGTATGGCAACATCAGTTACTCAGTTGCACTAATATGGGAAAATTATAACTCTTCCACCATCATATTGCGGAAGTCAATTGTCATATCCCGGTTGGGGTGAAGCTGCAGGCCGATAGGTCCGGTCTGTTGCACATCTTCCGCGGTATAGTTCATCACTTCTTGCCCGTTGAGCCATGCCGTATACTTTCTGCCTTGTGCTCTTACCTTCAGCGTATTCCAGCCATCTAGTTTTAGCAGTTCCTGTACCCCTTCAGCCTCAACAGGATAACCTTCTCCGGCAATATAGGGTGAAGCCGTCATGTCTCGTTTGAGCGATCCGGATGTGCCAATCTGAATTTGCTGGTCGTCAGAGCGAAGAAAAATCCCCGAATCTACAGTACCTTCTCCCATCTTAAAATCAGCCTGCACGATGAAGTCACCGTATTCTTTTTCAGTCCAGAGGATAGACCCGGTCTGCGCAGTATCGCTGGCCGCTTTGAGCATGCCATCTTCTACTGACCACCAGATATTATTCTTGGGCACCTGCCAGCCCTCCAGGTCAATGCCGTTGAAAATTTCTGTCATGCCGGACTCAGTCTCTTCAGCCGGAGCACAGGCAAGGGCTAGTATTAAAATAAGGAAAAAGGAGAGAGTATTTCTCATGGTTCGGTTGGGTTTTGGTTAGGACATGGTTTTTTGATAGGGCATTTTAACGGAAATCGTGCCTATTTCCAACCAGAACACAAGATGATAAGAAATTTTTCGGAGGGCAGGGGAGTAACTAGGACCCGACAGGATACCGCGCCAGCATCTTCAGGGTATCTATTTTATCTCGACTTAGTTGTTCTTTAAGGAGCTCAACGTTGTCAAATTTCATGTCATTCCGTATTTGACCTACGAAGTATACGACTAATGCTTCACCATAGATCTGCTGGTCAAAGTTAAATATATTAACCTCAATATTACGCTGAATACCGTTGATGGTAGGCCGGACGCCAATGTACATCATACCTTCCAGTAGCTGCTCTTTCCAGCCAATCCGGCAGGCATAAATCCCGTCCCTGGGAATCAGCTTATAACTTTCTGCTACCTTCAGGTTGGCCGTCGGAAACCCCCATACCCTTCCTAACTGGTCTCCCTGCACGACTTCACCCTTCAGATGGTAAGGATACCCCAGATAGTCATTGGCCGTAAAAATGTCACCGTCTGTTAAAGCCTGGCGAATTTTAGTAGAGCTGACGCCCACATCTTCCACATCCTGCCGGGGTATCTCTTCTACCTGAAAACCATAGTCGGCCGCGTGCTCTTTTAGGTACTCAAAGCTCCCGTCCCGGTTTCTGCCGAAACGGTGGTCGTAGCCGATGACCAAGTATTGTGTACCAATTTTGTCTACCAGCACTTTACGGATGAACGCATCCGAATTTAGCTGGGAAAATCCTTTAGTAAAAGGGATTTGCACTACATGATCTATGCCCTGCTGCTCAAATAAGTGCAGTTTCTCCTCAAAGGTAGAGAGCAGCTGGAGTGAGTCGTCTTCCGGACGCAGCACCAGACGGGGATGGGGCCAGAATGTGACCACGACGGTCTCTCCGCCCTTCTCCTGCGCAATCTCACGGAGCCGGCTGAATATTTTTTGATGGCCGATGTGCACACCGTCGAAAGTACCGCTGGTCACGACTGCAATCTTGGGCTGCTCAAAGGTGGAACTTCCATCGTGAACTTTCATGCAGCCCCCTCCTTGATTAGCCGTACAAAATCATCAATCTGGTAGGCATCGTTGACACGAAATTCCCCGATACGCGTGCGCCGTAGCCGAGCAAGGTAAGCGCCTACTTCCAGGGCTTTACCGAAATCGCGCACCATACTACGAATGTAGGTTCCTTTGGAACATACAATACGAAAGTCTACCTCGGGTAATGCAATACGCGTCAGCTCAAAAGTATGGACGGTAACCTCCCGCTCTTTGATAGCTACTTGCTTACCTTGACGAGCTTTTTTGTAAAGCCGCTCCCCCCCGACTTTCACCGCTGAGTAGACCGGAGGTATCTGCCTGAGGGTACCTGTAAACTGCTGCCGCACCTGCTCCAGGTCTTCTGCTTGCAGGTGATCGAAGGACTTTTCACTGTCAAATTCAGTTTCCAGATCTACGGAAGGGGTGGTTTTTCCAAGTACCAAAGTGCCTTCGTATTCTTTCCCCTGTACCTGAAACCTTTCTATCTGCTTGGTCATTTTACCGGTACAAAGGATAAGCAGTCCGGTAGCCAGAGGGTCCAGTGTGCCTGCATGGCCTATTTTTTTGAGTTTTATCAGGTAACGGAGCTTATTGACTACATCAAAGGAAGTCCAATCCATTGGTTTATCAATCAGGATAACTTCCCCCTGCTGGAAATCGTAGTTGTTTTTATCAAATAAAACATCGGACTCGGGCATGTAAATCAATTTAGGTCAGGGCCGTAAGAATGGCAACAATTCCAATGATTAAACAATAGATTGCGAAGTAGATTAGTTTACCTTTTTTGACAATAGAAATCATCCACTGACAGGCCAGCAGTCCTGAAATAAATGCAGCAAGAAATCCCAGCAAGAGCGCAAGTCCTGAGATGCTGCTGGTCAGCTCTGGAGCTTCCAGATAGTCTTTTACTTCCAGCAGCGAAGCGCCCAGTATAGGAATGAGTACCATCAGAAATGAGAAGCGGGCCGCTTTCTCCTTCTCTACGCCAATCAGCAAAGAGGTAGCGATGGTGGCCCCCGAGCGGGACACGCCCGGAAGAATAGCGATGGCCTGTGCCATCCCGATGATGATCGCTTTGAAGTAGGTTACCTTTCCTCCCTCCTTGCGGGCATAATACGTCATGGCCAACAAAGTAGCGGTTAGCAGTAGCATAAAACCCACCAGTAGGACATCACCTCCAAAGAAAGCTTCAATTTCGTCCTTGTAAAATACGCCAATAAGCCCGACAGGTATCATGGAAACCAGCAGCTTGGCTACATATTGTGCTGATTCGTTCCACTCAAACTGAAAAACCCCTCTAAATAGGCCGGCGATATCTTTACGAAAAATAACGATGGTACTCAGGGCAGTTGCACTGTGCACAACTACTGAAAAAAGCAGGTTTTCTTTGCCCTGTACGCCTAGCAGGACAGTGCCCAGTTCAATATGACCACTACTACTTACCGGCAAAAACTCGGTAAGCCCCTGAACGATGCCCAAAATGATGGCTTCTATAATGTTCATAAATGTGATAAGATTTCGCTTGCCAGCGCAAAGATCATTCGGGTTTTGATAAGATCGCAAAGAATTCTACAACAAAACCTACGATCACTGTGAGGGGACCGATAGTGAGGCCTAATGTACCAAAACCATATTTTTGATCATCTAGCGACATGAGTATGAAGCCCAAGATCAGTATTGCTATGCCAATGAGCATCAGAGTGTAGTTCTTTTTCCCGAAAGGAAGGGGATTTTTGTCTGCCATGTATATTTGGTGTTATTATTCTGGATATTATGGTGCCAGGTTTTATGATACCGTAGTGCTGCAATTTTAACACATTATTGTTAGGTGTTTGTTACGATTTCTTGTGCATACTATTTTTAAAGAACGACAACGCCCAATCTTTTAATTTTGGAATCCGAAATCCATGATTAATAAAGCTCATCTAGAGACATTTTCAGGTATTTTGTAACGGCCCGAAAGGTGCTCAGAAAACCTATAAAGCCCCCAGTCAGCAGCAAAATTCCCATCAGTCCTAATATCATGGCAGTATCCTGCAGTTGCTCCAGATCTTGTATCTGCTGATTGGCATACTGGAGTACAAAAAACAACAAAGCCGAAGCAAGCACTCCTCCCAGAACCCCGTGCATAAAAGATCTGCTGAGAAAAGGCTTCTGGATAAAACCAGCCGTAGCCCCCACCAACTGCATACTGCGAATCAGAAAACGCTGCGAGAACAAAGCCAGGCGTATCGTATTGTTAATGAGTACTGCCACAATGATGATCAGCAGCATGGCAAAGCCAGCCAGAACCAGGCTAACTTTGGCCAGGTTTTGATTGATAGAACGCACCAGGTTTTCTACATAGGTCACCTCAAATACACCGCTCATCCGTTCTATATCCAGTTTGATCTTGTTAATTTCTTCTGCATCCTGAAAATCACTACTGATATTGATCACGTATGCATCTCTCAGGGGATTTTCACCCAGAAACTGCCGGAAGTTTTCTCCCGTTTCCTCAATAAAATCATCAGCCGCTTCTTCTTTTGAAATAAAGCTTACCTGGGGCTGGCCCTCCACGACCGCCACATAATCTTTAGTAGCCAGGGTTTTCTGCACCTGTATCCGGTCGTTTTCAGAAATCGTACGGTTCAGAAAAACCTGCATGGTCACGTTCTCACGAATCATACGGGTCAGACTGTTGGCGTGCAGCATGAGCAAACCGAAAAGCCCGATGACGAAAAGTGCCAGGGTAATGCTGAACACCACACTCACGTAAGGATAACTTCCCAGTTTTTTCTTTTTCTTAAACCTAGCTTCCATAGCTACAGATTTTTGGAAAGAACGAAGAAGTACCGGGTTTCATTACCGTCTTCCCCGGTTTTTACTACCTCCCTTATCACCTCCTTTGCGGGATTCTTCGGTTGCTTTCATAGCCTCTTCCAGTCGCGACTGAAATTTTGATTTCTTCTTGTGCTTGTTGCGCTTCTTGTTTTCTTCCAGAATCGCCCGAATCTTATCATCGTCTACAAATTTACGGATGATCGCCTGCTGACCGAAGGTAACAATATTGGATACAAAGTAATAGAAGCTCAGCGCTGCCGGGAAAGAGTTCAACACAAACAGGAAAATCAGCGGCAGAAAATACTGCATAGATTTCATAGGCCCCTGCACCGAACTAGCCTGATTGTTTGACCATGTGTACAAAATTGTAGAGGCCGTCATCAGCAGTACAAACAAACTTACATGATCGCCATAGAATGGAATGGTAAACGGTAGATCCAGTACAGAGTCATAGGTAGAAAGGTCTTCTGCCCACAAAAAGGACTCCTGACGCAGTTCAATAGCATTGGGAAAATAGTTGAACATAGCCAGCAGAATCGGCATCTGCAACAACACAGGAATACAACCGCTGAGCGGATTCACCCCTACTTTCTGATAGAGTTGCATCTGCTCCTGCTGTGCCTTAGACATGTCGTCACCGTACTTTTCCTTGATCTCGTCTAACTCAGGTTTCAACACCTTGGTCTTAGCCATGGAGACGTAAGACTTATAAGACAGCGGGAATAATATAATCTTAATGACCAGCACCAGGATGATGATGATCAGGCCGTAGTTTCCGATAAACTGCTCCAGCCAGTGAAACATGTAAGATATCGGGTACTTAGAGATCCAACGGACAAATGGCCAGCCGAAGTCTATATTTTCTTCAAAATCGGGGGCTACACTGGTCATGACCTGCTGCTTGTTAGGGCCAAAATAGTACCGAAAAGTTAGTGCACCGGTATTCAGGTCTTCCAGCCTCATGTTCACCGCCATACTCATACGCTTGATTAGCTCAGTATTTCCTTCCTCGGGGCTTTCAGTCTGCAGTTGCGCCTGCGAGAACGACTGGTCAGCAATGATGGCTGAACTAAAGAATCGCTGCTTCATGGCCAGCCATAGCAGGGGTTCCTCGACCGTCTCTTCTTCTGCTCCATCACCCATCAGCGAAGCCAACTGCTCAAATTCACCATCGGCGGTGTAGTAGTTTAGCGCAGAACGACGTCGGCTTTCCTCTATGTTATTCTCCAGAGGTCGTATCTGGTTATTCCACAGAAAAATCAGGTCACTGCTCGTGAGCGCTCCGGAAGCATTACGCATTTCCAGACGATAACCAATCTCAAAGCCACTGGAAGGGATGCGGTAAATCTGCCTGATTTGACGGCCTCCCTGCAGGTTGGCAGTTAGTACCAGTTCACTGGTATCTCCTTCCGTAATCGTTACGTTGGAGCCACTGGTCGTATAGTAGAGGTCGTAAAGATCAATATCGCCGGTAGCAGTACCTGCCATCAGGTTAAAATCACTACTTTTTTCATCTATTAACACCAGTTGTTCTCCATTTCCGTCAAGGTAGTCCTTGAGTACTACCTGCTCTACGGTTCCTCCCTTTGTATTAAGGGTCAGAACCATCTCTTCGTTTTCTACCCTGATCTTCCGGTCTTCTCCCCGGGTGGCCTCGGCAAAGACACCATACCGCTGTCTATTCTGTTCCTCCTGCAGCGAATCATCTTCCGGCATTTGGGATAAGGCCTCACTTTCTTCTCCCTCTGCTATATTCCCCGCTCCCGCAGGTGGCTGGGCTGGCTGCTCTGTTTCCTGAGTTTGCTCGGCCGGAGGGGTAGGTTCCGGTGCAAAAAACTGGAAATATACCACCAACAGCAAGCCTGATAGCAATAAACCTATTGCCTGGTTTTTATCCATGGTAACTTTATTCTTTATCTAAGAAAAAATACAAATTAACGCGACGTAAAATTTCAAGTGCGCAATATTAAAGGATATTCATTGAATAATGAATTCTCCCAATTGATTAATAAAACCCCGCGGACTGCGGTAATCACTGAGTAGGTCGCTGGTTCGTCCAAAAAATTTCATCAGCTTCGTTTATTGTCTTGGGCCGCTTTTACGAAGCGTACAAAAAGCGGATGGGGGTTAAGTACCGTGCTCTTCAACTCAGGGTGATATTGCGTCCCTAAAAACCATGGATGGTCTTTAAGTTCAATAACCTCAACCAGGCCGGAATCAGGATTGATACCGCTGGCGATCATACCAGCTTTCTCAAAGGGTTCCAGGTATTTATTATTGTACTCATAGCGATGGCGGTGGCGTTCCTGGATATTTTTGCGACCATATGCCTGATAGGCGTGGCTACCCCGCTTCAACTCACAAGTGTATGCTCCCAGGCGCATAGTGCCTCCCTTATTGATGATATTTTTCTGATCCTCCATCAGCGCGATAATCGGTTCTTTGGTATCTGCATCTATTTCAGTAGAGTTTGCATCATGGAGACCCAGTACATTGCGAGCAAACTCAATAGCCGCACACTGCATACCCAGACAGATACCAAAATAAGGTACCTTGTGCTCGCGCGCATAGCGGACAGTGATCAGTTTACCAGGTATGCCCCGCTCACCGAAGCCTGGGGCTACCAGGATACCGTCAAGTTCGTCTAGCATTTCTTCTACGTTTTCATCCGTGACATTTTCGGAAGAGATCCAGCGTACCTGCACTTTGCATTCATTTTCAGTTCCTGCGTGTACAAACGATTCGGCGATGGATTTATACGCATCGGGCAACTCTACATATTTACCAACAATGCCGATGTTGATGTCATTGACCGGATTTTTCAGGCGGCCCAGAAATTCTTTCCACTGTTCTATATCCGGCTCTTTCTTATGAGACAGCTTTAGTTTGCTTAGCACCCGTTCGTCCAGCTTTTCTTTCCGCATCAGCAGCGGTACGTCGTAGATGGTATCCGCATCTACCGCTTCTATTACTGAGTTGATATTTACGTTACAGAATAATGCAATTTTTTTTCGGATATCTACTGGTAAATGGCGTTCAGCCCGGCATACTAAGATGTCAGGCTGTACACCCGCTTCGGACAGGCGCTGCACCGAGTGCTGCGTAGGTTTGGTCTTGAGTTCTTGAGCTTTTTCCAGGTAAGGGACCAGCGTCAGGTGAATTACCAGAAAGTTGCTGTTCCCCAGTTCCCAGCGTGCCTGACGGACTGCCTCAATGAACGGCAACGACTCAATATCTCCTACGCACCCTCCGATTTCGGTAATCACAATATCGTAATCCCCTGATTCACCCAGACGGAAGAAGTTGTGCTTTATCTCATCAGTGATGTGGGGGATAACCTGAACCGTTTTACCAAGAAAAGCACCCTCTCTCTCTTTTGTGATTACGTTGTGGTAGATACGGCCGGTGGTCACATTATTGGCCTGTGATGTATGTGAGTTGAGAAAACGTTCATAATGCCCGAGATCCAGGTCGGTCTCGGCACCATCATCCGTGACATAGCATTCCCCGTGTTCGTAGGGATTCATGGTGCCCGGATCTATATTAATGTAAGGATCAAACTTTTGGATGGTAACCCGCAAACCTCTGGCCTGCAACAGCTTACCCAGCGATGCCGAAATAATACCCTTACCTAGTGAGGATGTAACCCCTCCGGTTACAAAAATGTACTTGGCTGAACCCATAAGTTACTGCTTCCTTCTTTGTTAGTGATTGGAATTAGTAAAGATTATGGGAAACAAAGTTACGGGAATAAATAAGATAACTAAGGAATATTTTGGATTAAACGCTCTAGCGATAAACATTTCAAGGGAGTTTCCCTGGCGAGTCGGGAAGACTACAATACGAAGGTGCCGTAGAGGTGTTATTTACACTGTAATCTGTGGTGGCTAAGGTAACCTTTACGGGACTTCGTCTGTAAGATTATCCAATATTTTGATATCATTAGAGTATTTCCTAGAGTAGAAAATTAAATAAGTAGGCATATATTTATCTATTTAGCGCAATTTTTTCTCAATTTATTTTAATTTATCACCATAATAACAAGCATTTTTTGAAATCAAGATGAGTATCCTGCGTGTAACATCTTATCTTTTTTTGATAATTTTTAGTCAAAATTGAAATTTTCTCGTATATTTGAAAATGTAATATTATAATTTTTTTTATAATATTTCTAATAAATAGCGCACTGGAACATATATGATCAAGATGATATCAAGGTTGCTTTATTTGCTTACTCTTTCTGCGGTGTTCCTCATGGGCGTGGTAGACAATACATTCTCCCATAACCTCATTCACCCGTATGCCCGTTTGGATCATCATCTCCTCAAAGATCATCGAGAAGAGCTCAATCGTCTTAATATACCTGCTTTACTAGCTTTTGATACAATCTCAGGTATTTACTCTTCACACAGGAATGATAAGCTTGTAAGTGCCTCAAATTATTTTTTGAATACCGCCCCTGTAGCCGATGCCGGACCAAACCAGACCGTAGTAGACACAGATGACAACGGTACCGAAGAGGTGACCCTGGATGCTTCTGCTTCTTCTGATCCGGATGGTAGCATCAGCAGCTATGCGTGGAACTGGAGTGGAGGGTCCGCTACCGGCGTAAATCCCACCGTGGAACTGAGTGTGGGCGTGACCACCATTGAACTCACCGTTACTGATAACGAAGGGGCTACGGACACTGATGAAGTAGGCG
>CAZZGE010000084.1:0-17438 GCA_964653665.1 uncultured Porifericola sp.
AATCATCCAACATGAACCTGGAAGAAACACTGGAACTGGAGGCTCGAGTCCAGGACCAGGCGGCGGCCACCGAGGATCATCAGGAGGGGATACAGGCTTTTATGGAAAAAAGAAAACCAATTTTTAAAGGAAAATAGGATTACAGTGATTAAGTGCAAGTTATTTCTCGCTACTCTGGGGAGTTCATCACTCATATCGACGCTGGCACTCGGACAGGGGCTCACAATGCCCGATAAGTTTGAAAACCTTCGGCTCACCGGAGAAAATGCAGTTGGTAACACAGTCAGAACCTATGATGGAAGGTACGAAGGGGTAAAGGGCCATCCTTACTCGTCTGATGAATGGCTGGTGGGTAACGTGCTGCTTGAGAATGAAAAGGAATATCAAAATGTAAAGTTGAAATACAATGCTTATCAGGATCAACTGATCGGTTTGCAGCAAGAAAAATATCCAATCCTGTTGGACAAGGATAAGGTAAGAGCTTTTACGATGATGGCTAAAGATAGTATAGAGATTATGAAATTCGTAAAAGCCAAGCACTTAGATCATAGGTTAAAGCGGGTAGAAGGGGATCAGTATGTGCAGGTGTTGCATCAGGGAATCGTTTCGCTCTATGCGTTGAACCGGAAATTACTAAATAAAGCTAACTACCGGGGTGCCTATAACTACGGAAACAAATACGACGAATTTGTCAATATAGAACCTACCTACTACCTGGCTGAAGCGGGAGAAGCGCATAAACTTAAGCTAAAAAAAAGAAAAGTAATCAAGTCCTTTGATGACCATACGCAGGCAATTAGCAAATACATTGAGAATGAGCATTTAGAGCTTAGTAACGAAGAGAGTTTGCTAAAGGTGATCGCTTACTATGAAAAAATAAAGCAATAGGGACAGATACAGATTTTTTACATCTTGCTGAAAATACTTCCTCCTCTAATCGTCGGCCTTGATGGTAAGTTGTGCACCTCTCAAATGATAGATCTACCGTAGAAGGGTTAGTTACTTATGGTAATTTAATCAAGATGAAGCAATTGGATAAGCTGAAGGGTATGACATGCGGCTATACCGGCAGTCTCTGTCCTAAGCCGGTTATTTCCTAAGCTTACAGGATGAAAGCCTGAGCTGACTGCTTGTTCTACTTCCTTTTCACTGAAGTCACCTTCTGGTCCAATCAGTACTAAGTAGCTGCTGGCAGGCGGTATCGCAGTCACGAGTTGGGGTCGGATTTGCTCTCCCAGATATGCGATTAACTTATGGTCAGCTTTCTGCTGTTGAACAAAATCTTCAAACTTCTCCAATTCACCAAGGACGGGCATGTACGGACGCTGTGACTGCTTCATGGCGCTAACTGCTTTGCGCTCCAAACGTTCCGTTTTCAGCACCTTTCTCTCTGCGTTTTCACAAAGAATTAAACTTATTTGATGAACACCAATTTCAACTGCCTTTTCCACAAACCACTCCGTACGATCCAGATTTTTGGTAGGCGCCAATGCAATATGGATATGGAAAGGATCGGGTTTTAAAGATTGATGATGAGTGACCTTGAAACGGCATTTTTTGGGATCAGCTTCTTCAATGACGGCCTCATAAAAAGTACCGTGGCCATCTGCTACCCGGATGGAGTCGCCCTCTTTTTTGCGTAACACTGTTACACAGTGACGCGATTCTTCCCGGTCCAATGTATCAGTGCCCTGCCGTATGTCGGGCTGGTAAAAAATAAACATAATGAAAATTAGATAGGCATACTTACTTTTGAAGCCTGCTGCTGGAGAATGGCCCGGTTGATGTCTTTAATCAGGGAAGGACCCTCGTATACGTAACCAGTATACAGTTGGATCAGGCTGGCCCCAGCCTCCAGTTTTTCCAATGCATGAGTAGGCGAATCTATGCCTCCCACGCCAATGATCGGTAGCTTACCTTCAGAAATTTTATGCAAAAAGCGTATCACTTCGGTAGCGTGTTCTCTGAGGGCCTGACCGCTAAGACCGCCCGCGCCTATTGCTTTTACTTTAGACTTGGGAGTGTTGAGCCCTTCTCGTTCTATGGTTGTGTTGGTAGCAATGATACCATCAATGCCGATTTCCAGGCAGATTTCAACAATATCATAAAGCTGGTGCTCATTCAGATCAGGGGCAATTTTTAAAAGTATAGGCTTTGGCGAAGGTTTGCTCTGGTTTTTTTCAACCAGATGAGACAGCAGCTTTTTCAGTGGTTCTTTTTCCTGAAGTTCCCGCAGATCCGGTGTATTCGGTGAGCTCACATTCACTGTAAAGTAATCTACCACATCGTAAAGTGCATCAAAGCAGAGATCGTAGTCATTTACCGCCTCAGCATTGGGAGTTACCTTATTTTTACCGATGTTTCCACCAACCACAATCCCTGATTTACGCTTTCTGAGTCGCCTTACGGCTGCTTCTACGCCATCATTATTAAAGCCCAGCCGGTTGATCAAACTTTTGTCTTCAGAAAGCCTAAAAAGACGAGGTTGGGGGTTTCCCGGCTGGGAGCGGGGCGTAAGCGTACCGATCTCAACGAAGCCGAAGCCCAGGCTGGCCATGGCATCCACCATTAGGGCATTTTTGTCAAATCCGGCTGCCAGCCCGATTGGGTTTCTGAATCTCAGGCCGAATACCTCTCTCTCCAGTCCCTGATCCTGAAAATCGTACATTGTTTTCAACAATGCTGCGCCACCGGGTAATTTGTGAAACTGCTGTAGCAGGCCAGTCGTAAAGTGGTGCGCCTGTTCGGCTTGCATCTGGAAGAGTATGGGTTGTATGAGTTGTTTGTACACGCCGATTCTGTTTATGAGTCTAGTTTGTCGTCTGCGAGTGGCCGACGGGAGCGTGGGTGATAGTCCCTGATAACCTGCCTGAGGTAATCCCTGTCCAGGTGTGTATATATTTCGGTCGTCGTGATGGAAACATGACCCAGCATATCCTGCACTGCCCTGAGGTTAGCCCCGCCCTCTACCAGGTGGGAGGCAAAGGAATGACGAAAGGTGTGCGGGCTTACGTTTTTGGTAATGCCAGCCTCCGCAGCAGCATCTTTGATAATGTAAAAGATCATCACCCGGCTTAGTTTTTTGCCCCGCCGGTTGAGAAATACAAAGTTCTCATGCCCCTTCTCAATGTCAAGGTATCGCCGGACCTCCTGCATGTATTTCTGAATGTAAAACAAAGCATCTTTCCCAACTGGTACTATACGCTCTTTGTTACCCTTGCCAGTGATTCTCAGAAAGCCTACGTCACTGATGATATTACTCATTTTCATCTCGGTAAGTTCTGTGACCCGTAATCCGGAACTGTAAAGTGTTTCCAGGATGGCCCGGTTGCGAAGTCCCTCGTCGGTAGATAAATCTATCGCTTCCAGCATACTAACAATTTCGTGGTAGCTAAGCACGTCAGGCAGTTTACGATCCAGGCGAGGACCTTCTAATAACTCCGAGGGATCTTTTTCTATCAGATCCTGAAATAGCAAAAACTTATAAAATGCTTTAATGCCTGCCAGTATGCGGGCCTGAGAAGCAGCACTTAATCCTAGGTCACAAATGTGTTCCAGCATTTGCTCCAGGTGGTTCTGACGGATTTCCAGTGGAGAAAGATCCCAGTCAGACAACTCCACAAACTGCTGAAGCTTTTCTATATCGCTGACATAAGCTTTAAGTGAATTGTCGGATAGCGATCTTTCCAGCTTAAGATAATCTTCAAATTCTCCCAGGTAAGTGTCCCAAGCTTGGTAGCTTGCCATCTCTTTTTCTTCAAATGAACAAATCTGCTGATAAGTTAATCGGGTGATCAGTACCAAACAAAAGACAAGCGCGATATTTTTATTCAGTAGCGTATTTAATACCATACTTAGCCAAAGTAAAGTTCCCCATTGGGTTCTAATAGCCGCACAAGTCACATACATTTTTTACATTTGTTGCTATGAAAATCATGATTATCAACGGACCTAATCTCAACCTGCTCGGAACCCGAGAGCCGGGTATCTACGGAGACCGTTCTTTTTCGGCCTTTTTTAAAGAACTGCAGCATGATTTTAATGCACTGGAGTTATTTTATTATCAGTCTAACTACGAAGGAAAACTGGTTAGTAAGATACAGGAAGTAGGGTTTGAATGCCAGGGAATCGTACTAAATGCCGCTGCTTACACTCACACTTCGGTGGCTATTGCTGATGCAATTTCGGCAGTAGAGGCGCCAGTGGTAGAAGTCCATATTTCCAATGTACATGCTCGTGAGGAATTTCGTCATCACAGTTATCTTTCTAAAGTTTGTACTGGCGTGATACTGGGTTTTGGGCTCGAGAGTTATCGGTTGGCATTGCAGTATTTTTCTCGCCAGCTCCATCAAAAAAACTGACTTTTAATACAATCATGATTTCATTTTATCCCGGCCCTTCTAAAGTTTATCCCCGTGTACCCGAGTACGTACAGGATGCCTACCGCGACGGTATCCTCAGCATCAATCACCGTAGCCGGGAGTTTGTAAATATTTCCAGTATGGTGATCAGGCTGCTGAAAGAAAAATTAAGTATACCCGAAGATTATACCATTTTTTTTACCTCTTCTGCTACCGAATGCTGGGAGATCATCAGCCAGTCCCTGGTCAACAGCAAGTCTTTACATATTTACAATGGTGCTTTTGGTGAAAAATGGTATAACTACGCGCAGAAATTACAGCCAGAAGCGTTGTCGTATACTTTTGGGATGGATGAGCTACTGCAACCCGCTACAATCACAATTCCCCGCGATACAGAACTGATCGCTGTCACGCATAACGAAACCTCCAACGGTACAGCCGTAGATCAGCAAATAATTGGCACTCTGGCACAGCAGTACCCCAAGCAGTTACTGGCAGTAGATGCTACTTCTTCTATGGCAGGTGCGGCGCTGGACTTCCAACTGGCTGATATATGGTACGCTTCGGTGCAAAAGTGTTTTGGCCTGCCAGCGGGCTTGGCCCTACTGATCTGTTCACCCAAAGCCCTACAAAGAGCTGCAAAAATCGGCGAGCGCAACCATTATAACAGTGTCCTTTACCTCAAGGACATGATGGATAAATATCAAACTACCTACACGCCCAATGTGCTCAATATATACCTGCTCATGCGTGTGATGGAGGAGTGTCCGTCTATCTATGATACCCAACAACTTCTGAGCAGACGCTACGATGTTTGGCTGAATGTACTGCAAGCTGTACCGCGTATTGACTTATTGGTAAAAAATGAAGCAGTACGTTCGCTTACCGTTATCCCATTTACTGCTCAACAGGCAGTAATAGACCAGATAAGGGATGGTGCTAAAGTGGCGGGTATCGTATTGGGTAACGGCTACGGAATATGGAAAGCTAGTAGCCTACGCATCGCTAACTTTCCCGCCCATGAGGACTTAGAAATCAATAGGCTCCAGGATTTTTTCTTCTCGCTAGCCCTCTGACAATAGCATATCAACACTTAATTTTGCGAGATTTTCTCCAAATAACACAAGAATGTCATGCTAAACTTTAAAGAGCTGTTTTCCGTCACCATCATTTTATTTTCGGTAATTGATATTTTGGGAAGTGTTCCCGTAATCATTGAATTGAGAAAAAAGTCCGGGCATATACAATCTGGAAAAGCTACTATTGTCGCCGGGCTTATCATGGTGAGCTTTCTGTTTTTGGGAGAGTCGATACTGGCGCTGTTCGGACTGGATGTAGCTTCCTTTGCCATCGCCGGTGCGATCGTCATGTTTTTGATCGGTATCGAGATGATCCTAGGAGTTCAGATTTTCAAGCCGGAAGCCGACGAAGGGGGAAGTAGCCACTCCATTGTACCTCTGGCTTTTCCACTGCTGGCTGGTGCTGGAACCATGACTACGCTCATTTCACTCAGGGCCGCTTACAGCTATCCAAATATACTGGCGGGTATTCTGATAAACCTTATATTAGTGTTTATTGTGCTGAAGTCTTCTGCCTGGCTGGAACGTAAATTAGGAAAAGCTGGATTTAATATCCTTAGGAAAGTTTTCGGTATTATATTGCTGTCAATTGCTATAAAACTTGTGAAAAACCAATTCACCTGATGATAACTATGTTTACTGACGGTGCTGCCAGGGGCAATCCGGGTAGGGGAGGCTACGGTACCGTACTGATATACAAACAACATCGTAAGGAGTTTTCTGCCGGATACCGTATGACGACCAACAACCGTATGGAGCTGCTGGCTGTGATTGTAGGGCTGGAGGCTCTGAAAAAACCCAACATGCATGTCAAAGTCTTTTCAGATTCACAGTATGTTGTTGATGCCATCAATAAGGGATGGGTGTGGAACTGGAAGAAGAAGAACTTCAAAGACAAAAAGAACGCAGACCTGTGGAAAAGATTTTTGAAGATCTACCATAAACATGATGTTGAAATCAGCTGGATCAAAGGGCATTCCGGCATTCCTGAAAATGAACGTTGTGATGAACTGGCGGTGGCCTGTGCTGATGGCGACGACCTTAAAGTGGACGAAGGCTTTGAAAGTGGTGCGGGAGGCCAGTAAACATCTTTTTATCTGATCTGTTCATTTTTTAAGTCATAACCAATTTTTTAATCATGAAAGAAGAAGATCAGATACACTTAAATAATATATCCACGATGATCAATGAGGTGGAAGCCTACGTAGATCATATGGACTTTGAGCACTTTGCCCGGGAAGAAAGCACACGACAATCAGTAGCTGTAAATTTACAGCAGATCGGTGAAGCGGCTAACTTGCTGTCACCCGAATTCAAATCCGAATTCACCGAAGTTGATTATCGGGTATTGGATGTGCTCAAAAGGGCTAAATTTAACGAGGCGCTGGAACACGAATACCGGCAAATGTGGTCGGTGATAGAAAATGACCTTCCGGCCCTTCGCAACATGATAGAAACCCGCTCTGAGCAGATGGACCGCACTGATCAGGAACCCGGTGAGTAGTATCCAGTGAAATTTTTCATCATTATAGTAACTGAAAAGCCTTTCCATGTGACTTGGAAAGGCTTTGTTTTAGAGATTATCAGTTTTACAGCGGCATGCCGTAGTATTGTCTCTGACCAGGCTCATCAGGATAAAAGCCTTCAATCAGGACACCACCACTTTCGGTAGTGACAATCGTAGTAAGGTCTTTCATGCTTCTTACGGGCTGTCCTGCGATGCCAGTGATGATAAAACCGGGACGAATGCCCTGCTGCCTAAACTTACCGGCAGATGTCCTTACTACCTGAACGCCCCCCTCTACACCATACTCATCAGCTTGTTGGGTAGTAAGTTCGCGGAATTCAGCACCCATCTCCCGCAAAGTTTCTGTATTGGCTCTTTCCGCCAGTTCAGTTCTGCCTTCTAGTGACTTTAGTGTCATCTCAAAAGTCTGGCGATCGCCGTCGCGTAGCACAGTGACCTTCACATCATCTCCCGGACGCTTACGACCTATGTAAGCAAGCAGGTCTGAAGTTTTGTTAATCTCACGGTCGTCTACCTGTACGATGACATCGCCCTGCTCAATACCAGCATTGGCGGCAGAACCTTCCTGCACAAGGTCGGCCACAAATACGCCTTGGTTAGTGGTCAGATCGTACTCTTCTGCAAGTTGGGCATTAACTTCCTGAATACTTACACCCAAGAATCCACGCTGTACGCTGCCGTACTCTTTCAGATCAGCCACGACTTTTTTGGCTATGTTAGCTGGTACTGCAAAAGCATAACCAGCATAAGCACCGGTAGGACTGGCAATGGCCGAGTTAATGCCAATGAGGTCACCGTCTACGTCAACCAGTGCACCACCACTATTACCAGGATTCACTGCAGCATCGGTCTGTATAAAAGACTCAATAGCATACTGCTGTTCGCGTAAAATATTAATGTTACGCCCGGTAGCACTGACGATACCTGCCGTTACCGTAGAGTTCAGCCGGAAAGGATTACCTACCGCAGCTACCCATTGACCTACTTTCAGATCATCAGAATTTGAGAAATTCAGGTAGGACAGTCCTTCTTCTTCAATTTTAATAAGTGCCAGGTCGGTAGTAGGGTCTAATCCAACTACATTGGCCACGTAACTCCGATTGTCTACTAGTACTACGGTAAGTTCATCAGCATCAGCTACTACGTGGTTGTTGGTAACGATATATCCATCGTCGCTAATGATGACACCTGAGCCAGTACCTACTCTAGGACCAGGCTGCTGCTGGCGAAAACGCTCTCCAAAGAAATCCCTGAAAAATTCAGGCACTTCACCCTGTTGATTATTATATGCTTGGGCTTGCTGGGTTGAAGTAATGTGAACTACTGCCGGAGTCGCTTTTTCCGCGGCATAAGTAAAGTCAAAAGGTGCAGGAGCCGCATTGCTAACTACCTTGTCATCATATCTTACCGAGTAGGCTGGAGATGTATCAGCAGCTACCTGTACCTCTCTGACCTGGCCGTCGGCAAAGTAATAAAAAGCAGCAATTGTGATCAGGCTGGCGATCACTGCAGAAATTATGGGTGTGATTATATCTTTCATTCTTATTAATGTTTGGGTTAAAATTTTTCACAGGAACAGTTGAGGCTAAGTTTGATAGCATTGAAAACTCTCATAGTTCTAAATAAATTAAACTGATGAGTGTTAAGTCAGGTTAGCACATTTGTTAAAATTATAAATAAAACCATATAAAACATTACATGTCTATAATCCGTCTTAACGAACGATCTTTTGAGTCATTGTTCCTGACGCCTTAATTTTTACAATACTGATACCAATATAGAAATCCGTAACAATTTCAGTATTATGCTGCCATAATGGCAAATTAACTATAGTTTTAGAATTATCAACGTAAATAAACTGCCAATTTGTTAGTTATTTATAACCCTTTGGCTCTATGAAAAAATATGATGCGGTTGTGGTTGGAAGTGGACCCAATGGGTATGCTGCAGGCATCCGTTTATTACAGCAGGGGCTTACAGTACTCATGCTGGAAGCTAATGGTGAAACCGGTGGTGGGCTGCGTTCCTCTGAACTGACACTGCCCGGCTTCATTCATGATGTAGGTTCTACAGTACATCCGCTGGCGTTTGCATCACCTTATTTGAGTACCTTACCCCTGGAGCAGTTTGGTCTGGAATGGGTGCACCCGGAAGCACCCTTGGCCCATCCGCTGGAAGAAGGTCGTGCCTTGCTTGTCCAACAAGACCTGGACAGGACGGCTTCTCAACTGGGTAAGGACAAGCAGGCTTATCTGGATTTGATGGGCTCTGCTTTGGCAAACTGGGACAGGATAGCACCGGACTTTCTCGGACCGCTTCGTTTTCCGCGTCATCCCTTTCAACTGGCCCGTTTCGGCCTTAAAGCAGTGCAGCCCCTAAGTTTACTAAATAAGCTGTATTTTAAAGAGGAACACACCAAAGCCCTGCTGGCTGGACTGGCAGCTCATGGTATGCTGCCGCTTGATCATTGGGTATCCTCCGGTATTGCTATGGTGCTGGGTACGCTAGCTCACAAAGTGGGTTGGCCTTATCCTCGGGGAGGAGCGCAAAACCTATCCCGTGCCCTGGATCAATACTTCCGATCCATGGGCGGGGAAGTGCGTACCCAAACCAAAGTGAGTTCAATTTCTGATTTACCTCCCTGCCGTATCGTGATGCTGGATACAGCGCCCCAACTACTCCTGGAGATGGGAGGTATTCGTTTACCCTGGTGGTACAAGATCCAGTTAACAGCGTATCAGTACGGGCAGGGAATTTTTAAGATGGACTGGGCCCTTAGTGAGCCGATCCCTTTTGCTAATGCAGACTGTAAGAAGGCGGCTACGATACATATCGGCGCTTCATATGATGAAATTGCGACTTCCGAAAAAGCCATGTGGAAGGGAGACCATAGCCAGCGTCCCTATGTCTTGCTGGTTCAGTCTTCTGTCTTTGATCAGAGTCGGGCTCCTTCAGGAAAGCATACGGCCTGGGCATACTGTCATGTACCGGCGTATTCAACGGTAGACATGAGTGAGGTCATAGAAAAGCAGATTGAGCAATTTGCTCCCGGTTTCAGGGATATGATCATTGGCAGACACACGATGAATACCCATGCAATACAGTTGCTGAGTGCGAACTATATCGGCGGTGATATCAATGCTGGTGCCCAGACGCTCTCGCAGTTGTTCACACGCCCTGTCTACCGGCTTACGCCCTACCGTACCCCTCTGCAGGGAGTATATCTCTGCTCTTCGGCTACACCTCCAGGAGGAGGCGTACACGGGATGTGTGGTTTTCATGCGGCTGAGGCAGCGCTGAGAGATATTGGAAGAAAGGGTCTCTAAGGGTACTTCTGCCTATTTGATATTATCCCCTGAGTGATAGGTCGTTTTATGTGGGTAAGAATCTATCCTAAAATATGCTCTTGAAAAGAGCTCAATAAAAACCTGTTGCTTTTAAGCAACAGGTTTTTACAATTATTCAAATATCAACCATTTATTGAACATCCCACCACAAACGGGTCTCCATTTCGTTAGGGCCCTGGCGAGAGATTGCGTCTTCGTAGTTTGCTTTATTTAAGGCTTCCTCATCCGGTGTGTAAGCTCTTCTCCTTGGTATTTCGCGTCCGTCAACCGCATCAGGTGCGGGAGAAAGCTCAGGATAACCGGTACGTCTCCACTCTGACCATGCTTCCAGTCCCTGCATGTAAAGAGCTACCCACTTCTGCTCGGCAATTTGCTGCATTACATTGCCTTCTTCAAAAGCGATACCGGGCTGTTGGAGGTAATTTTGCATCTCATCGGCAGTGATTTCTACATCTAAGCTACCTCTTAGCCCACTTACATTATAAATATTATCATAGTCAGTATTAGCAGATTGTTGGTTCCAAAAATCCATTGAAGCTATAATTGCTTGCTCGTAGAGAGCCCCTGCATCCTCGTTAGTCCAGCCTCGGGAAGCAGCTTCAGCACGAATAAAGAGTACTTCAGGATAAGTCATCAGTAGCCCGGGTGATGTAGCAGAACGGACAGTGGCACCAGGGAATGAGATGGAATTATTGGTAATACTACCGGCTTCTGACTGGTTGACACCATAAGGCATGCCTACTATCTCAAGAGTGGTTGATGCATCATTTTTATATGCTTCCAGGCTGCCTCCAGTAGGGCTGGCATAAATATTAAGCCGAGGATCATTTTTTTCTTTCAAATAATCTACAAACACGTTACTAATCGCATAGTCAGTACGGGTCAGGAAGTGGTCATGATAAGGATTATCATTTGCAGCATCTGAGAGATAATAATAAAGAGCATTTTGATCGTTGCTGGAAAATACGCCTTTACTTATTGCATCATTGATAACTGTAGCAGCTTCCTGAGGTGCAACCTTAGACATACGAACTCCTATTCGTAACTTTAAAGACTGAGCAAAAAGCTTCCACTTATCCATATCACCACCGTATATAATATCTCCGGAAACGCCAGCACCTCCGTCTATCTGGTCAGCAGCTTCATTCAGCTCGAGAATAAGATTTTGGTAGATTGAAGACTGATCATCATAGGCTGGCGAGAAATTTTCACTTCCTTTCAGTGCTTGAGAATATGGTATAGCTCCCCAAACGTCAGTCATACGATGAAAAGTCCAGGCTTTCAAGATACGAGCAACCGCAATCTGGTTATTGTTACTTCCAGAAACAGTCACTCCATCTTTAGTAGCCTCATCTGTATTCAAGCGAATAATTTCCTCAAGATCACCCAGACCACCGAAATTATTACCTCCACGATAATAAGGATAAAAAGTTAATTCAGGTGTCTGGTAACGGCTTCCATTGGTGTATTGAGTTTGCGACCACATCTGAGCGTAAAATAGCCCGTCATTATTCATTACTTCATCCAAACCTCTTTGCGCATTAGTGAGCAGGTAAGAAGTAGGAATACTGGTTGGTGAATTGGGATCAGTATTAATTTCCTCGAAGTCATCTGTACATGCGGTAAAAGTGGTTACCAGTAAGGATAGAAGATATATACTTATTTTTTTCATTGTTCTTGATTTTAATAATTGAGCTCTACCTACAGTTTAATGTTGATGTTAAATCCAAGTGAGCGGTTGCTGGGTAGCTGACCATTTTCAAAGCCCTGTATATTTCCTGAACCTAAAGCTCCTTCGGGATCAACATGGGGAATGTTGCTCATCAGCAGGGCGAGATTACGACCAACAAAAGCTATAGACATAGACTGGAAAGGAGTGTTACTAAAAAGACTGCTAGGAAGGGTATACCCTACTCTCAGTTCTCTTAGTTTGATAAAGCTTCCATCAAATACAAACTGCTCTCTCAAACCAGACTGGCTGAAGTACTCCTGTGCTTCAATATATTGAGTATTGGGCTCATATACAGGGTTCTCACTAGTTCCTACATTGACCACACCTTCTTTGAGCAGACCTCCACCTTCAGAAACCGGGTCACGCAAAGGATTGCCCTTATCATTGTTACCTACTGTTTCAGCCATCAGACCTGAGTAAAGTCCGTAGCGGTTGGTTACAGAATAGATATCACCTCCCTGACGAAAATCTACGAGAGCACTAAGACTCATACCTTTAAAACTTAAAGTATTACTGATACCTCCCGTCCAGTCAGGTAGTATATTTCCTACAAGCTTGTCAGCTTCTATAGCATAGAGACCATTTTCGCTCACGATACGCTCGCCATTTTCAGTCTCTTTATAGCCGGTAGCTACCATAGCACCGTAGGGCTGTCCTACCCTGGCATTCACAGAGAGTCCCCAACTACCGATCAGGTAATTATCCTGTCCTTCAGCGAGTTCTACAACCTGGTTGCGGTTTCTGGCCCAATTTATAGCTACGTCCCATGTCAGGCCGTTGCTTAGCTCAATCGGAGTACCGGTCAGCATTACTTCCCAACCTTTGTTGGTTACCAAACCGGCATTCACAATGGCACTGGAAAATCCGCTGGTAGAAGAAACTGTTAGTGGTAAAATCTGATTCTCAGTCTGGTTGTCATAATAAGTTACATCCATGCCCAGGCGTCCACTGAAGAAACGCATATCCAGACCTACTTCATAAGAGGTAGTAATCTCAGGTCTCAAATTGCTGTTATTAAGCTGGTTAGGAACACCAAAAGCAGGATTAGAACCATAGTTTACTTCAGGACTGTAGACCTGCGCAAGGCGGTAAGGATCTGTATCGTTACCTACCTGTGCCCATCCACCCCTGATTTTAGCAAAGCTTACAACATTAGAGTTGGGGAAAAGCTCAGAAAAAACAAAGCTGGTCGTCACTGATGGGTATAGGTATGAGTTGTTACCTGCGGGTAAAGTGGATGACCAGTCATTACGAAGGGTGCCTTCCAAATAAAGCATTCCGTTGTAACCTACGTTGGCGCTACCGTAAATAGAATTCACTCTTCTTTCTTCTTCATAGTCTTTTACAGTAGGTCGGTCAATAGATGCCTCAGCACTAAAGAAATTAGGTACGTTAAGACCTCCGACAGTTCTTACTCTGTTGAGATTATATGAGTTGACACGGCTGTTGGCTCCGGCGTTGGCACCAACAGAGAACTTGTCATTAATTTGCTTATTGTACTGCATCAGCAATTCAAAGTTGTTCTCTTTCACTTCACGTACCTCTTCCTGGTACATATCCTGTGGAATGGAACCGGTGGCGATCCGGTCATCGCGGCGGTCAGTAAAGAAATCCGTACGTGCCCAACCTGTGATTTTCAGATCATCGGTGAAGTCGTAGCTCAGTGACATATTACCGAATACACGCTCACGCTGGCTGGTAGCAAAACTGTTATTAAGGACGTAGTAGGGGTTTTCCCAGTAGAGTGGGTCTAAATTACTGGGACTCTTGATATTCCATGTGCGATCTCTACCCTCTGCTGTCTCGTAGTTACGTAGCTGATCGGTGTCTAGCTGACGCTGATACCATTGATTGAAGGCTGTGACTACATTACCTGCATCATTACCGTAGCCTGTACCAGGCACA
Source organism: uncultured Porifericola sp. (assembly GCA_964653665.1). GTDB lineage: Bacteria > Bacteroidota > Bacteroidia > Cytophagales > Cyclobacteriaceae > Catalinimonas. The sequence goes on from CAZZGE010000084.1 coordinate 13,953, forward strand.
CCATCTACTTTATTCTGTGCGTAATTGATTGAGGTAGATACAGTAAGTTTATCAGTAAGCTTGGTGCTACCGTTAAATCCAGCGTTATTACGGCTGAGCGTTGAGTTTGGTAGAGTTCCTTTCTGCTGAGTGTTGGTATATGACAGACGAAAAAGGGTTGTCTCATTTCCGCCGGACAGTGCTACACTGTTGGAGAAAGTTTGCCCAGTCTCATAAAAGTCTTGAATATTACCAGGACTAGAATTGAAGGGGGTCATTTTCCCGAAATTAGGATCATCCGGATACCAGCTATACCACTGGCGAACCATCTGCCCATCCATGCGAGGACCCCAACTTTCGTCAGCCGCATAGTTAACTATAGGCTCGCCTTCGTACATGTCAAATTCCTGCTTATAGCCACCACCGTACTGATTCTGGTAGTCGGGTAAGATATAAGGATTCTCAAAAGTGATATTTGAGTTAATCGTAACACCAATACCATTACCTGCTTTTCCTTTCTTGGTGGTAATCAAGATAACACCATTGGAAGCACGAGATCCGTACAGTGCAGCGGCACTTGGACCTTTCAGTACCGACATTGATTCAATATCATCCGGATTGATATCCTGAATGGCATTTCCATAATCACGACCCCCGGAACCTCTCTGGGTATCCTTTGAGTTGTAGTTAGCATTGCTTATAGGCGTGCCATCAATCACAAATAAAGGCTGATTGTCTCCCGAGATGGAGTTAATACCTCTCAGAATGATTCGTGAGGAACCACCAATATTACCTGAAGCACCTGTGACTTGCACACCTGCAACACGCCCGGAGAGGGAATTAACTACGTTAGTTTCGCGGGCCTGAGTAAATTGCTCACCGTCAATTTGTTGAACAGCATACCCGAGCGAACGCTCCTCGCGTTGAACCCCAAGTGCAGTGACTACTACCTCAGATAATTGGTTAACATCTTCGGCCAAATCAACGTCAATTACTTTCTGATTACCTATTTGGATCTCTTTGGCTTTCAAACCGATAAAAGAAAACAATAAGATTTCAGCTGATTCAGGTACATTAATGGAATACTTACCATCAATATTGGTAACTGTACCAATAGCAGTACCCTTTACAATGACGTTTACGCCGGGTAGGCCACTACCGTCTTCTAAAGAACTAACAGTACCGCTAATGGTAAAATCCTGCGCTTGAAGACGTAGAAAACTAACAAAAAAGAATAGGAAGAAAATTTGTGCAAAGCGTATAGTTTGCTTGTAACTCCTTATGGAGCTGAGTGTAGAATACTTTCTCATAAAAAAGGTAGTTTAACGTGGTTTAAATTGAACTTATTGATATAGATAAACGAGCAATAATATGATGTAAGCACTATCTTTATTAAGTGCCTAATGCTAAGATTTAAACGTTACATTAAAATGGAAGCAAAAGATGTTTAAATAACGTGACGAACCAGTTAATACTTGAGAATTAATAGATTCTTTACTTTTTAAAATTAAATTGAAACTGAAGGTATGTAAAATAATTTGGAAATAAAGATTTTTTTCAAAAAAATATACTTTTTATAGAGTATAATTCAGAATTATATAGGGTAAATTTTTAAAAAATTATTAAAGTGTTCAAAAAGGTTTAATAAAAAACCAACATTCAAAAGTCTATTTTTTTACTATTGCCTCTCAATAGCCCCCATTACCATCAATCTCGACATACTTCACCTTTTTAGCTGATAATTTCACAGAAATGGCAGATTTTAGTGAGAAAAACTCAATTCAACTAATGTCTGTGTATTATATAGCCATTTATTCCTCCAGTGAATCCTCTTAGTGAGATATGAGGTGGAATCAAGAAACTGACAGTATTTTGGAGAAGAAAAAACACTAAAATCTGGCTATAAAATGAAGAGAATCTTAGTTTAAAAGTCATATTTTTATTACAACTCAACTATCCTTTTTTAACCAAAACCTAAGCGTTATGAATAATCCCATTTGGGTCATGAGTTCGGCCTTTGATATACTGAACACCAGCGAAGTCATACAAAAAACACAGGAAATAGGCGCCCAGGGAGTAGATCTTTGCGTCTTTCGCAGGGATGGTACGCGTATTGATCATGTAGCTACGCACCTTGATTACGAAACTTTTGACCTGGAAGCTGCCCGGAAAATCATTAATCAGTTCAACGAGGTAGGCCTGAAGATTTCGGTGGGTGCTTTTGAAAACTGTATTGGAGGAGAACCCGAGCAGCGGATTAACAATCAGAATCATCTTTTGCGTCTGATTCGCATCGCTCACTTGTTAGGTGGGGATGAAAATGATGTTTCGGTAGGGACCTTTGTTGGCTATAACCATGAGTTGGGAAATCAGGAGTATGGCTTCCAGAAAAACCTTGACGAGTACCAGCGGGTCTTTACACCAATCATCAAGTATGCGGAAGACCTGGGCGTTACGGTCATCTACGAAAACTGTCCCATGGAAGGGTGGCGTTCTGCCGGTTATACTGGAACTTACAATAACCTGACGGGAGTGCTGGCCGCCCGCAAACTGATGTACGAAATGATTCCTTCTAAGGCACACGGAGAGATTTACGATCCTTCGCACGATGTCTGGCAGCATACCGACCCGGTAGCCGTAATTCGTGAAACTGATATCAGCCGGGTAAAACGCATGCATGTGAAGGCTACCCGGAATCTTATGAACAAAAAGCGGACTTACTGGGGAGGTATGTACCCGACACAACAGGTGGATGAATCACTGGCTAGCAAAGCGGGAGTACCACTACCCGAAAGCGAGTGGGATCGGCACAATTACGAAGCCATGCTGCCTGGATTCGGCGGTTCTGATAGTATGGACTGGCGCGCATTTGTAGACGAGATTAAAAAGAAAGGATTTAACGGACCCTTTGAAATAGAAAATGAGGCCGCGTTGTCCAAAGGTACCGGCAACATGGCGGCTACGGTACAGGGCTACCAAGCATCCATTTTCTTTCTGTCGCCTATGCTATGGCCACTGACGGAGCAGGGATATCAGTATGATCGCAGCCAGTACCAACCGCTCAGGGAAGTTACTACGAAGGATATTCCAGAAGTGACGATGAAGGACTTGGTTTGATTTAACTATCTTTTTTTGACTAAGAAAGTTCTATGGCGAGAAAGAAAAAGTCCCAGGCAGAATTTGTAAGGTGGTTTGGGCCATTATTAGATGCTTTACGACAACTAGGTGGTTCAGCTAAACCTAGAGAAGCATCAGATAAAATTGCAGAAAATCTTTCATTAAGCGATGATAAACTAAATGAGTTCCTTGATTCTGGCCAGTCTCGTTTTTACAACCAGGTTGCTTGGGCAAGGCAATATTTAGCTTGGGAAGGACTTATTGATACCTCACAACATGGGATTTGGGCTCTTTCTTCAAAAGGAGAAAGTACTCATTTGGATGATGAGTTGGCAAGAGAACTTTTTCTTAAATGGGTGGAAATCCACCGAAAAGCAAGACAAAAATCAA
>CAZZGE010000085.1:0-17377 GCA_964653665.1 uncultured Porifericola sp.
AAAGCTCAGAAATTGAAATTTAAATTGTCAAAAACTTAGTGCCGAAGGCACTAGATTGTTCAGTGCGCTCCCTCTTAGCTGTTGGATGATTTGTTGGCAATGGTTCTAATAACTTTAGAGCACGCTCCACATAGTACGTAGCTGTGTCATAACTATTCAGACGGTAATATTCCCAGGAAAGAGCGTTGTAGAGACGAATGTTTATGGTGTCCCGAAGGTCGTTGTTGACATCAGCATATTGGCGAAGTGAGTCTACTTTGTCTCTCTGTGCATGTACGATATGCAGTTGAAAAAAAAGTGAGAGCATTAGAACAAAAGAGAAAAAATGAGCCATGCACTTACATTTGTTGTGGCACTGGTGAATGATCTTTTACGATTTCTACACTTGTCTTACGGTTGATTAAAGTAAAAAATTCTCCAAAACACACACAGGCATGGTTCCTATATGTCACGTAAGAAAATGAAGCAAAAAAGGATCAGCCAGTCTAATCCTGGTAAGCTCCACTTCTAAGCACCTTTCCTGCTCTCTGATTCACTAACTCACCGCCGTCCACAGTAAGCTGGCCATTCACCAGCACATACGGGATGCCTGCCGGATACTGATGCGGATCTTCAAAGGTAGCCTTATCAATCACTGTAGCCGGATCAAAGATGACCAGGTCCGCAAAAGCACCAGCTTTTATCCTGCCTCTGTCACTGAGGCCCAGGCGACCCGCTGGCATACAGATCATTTTATGGACAGCTTCTTTCAGCGAAAGTACGCCCCTGTCCCTGGCGTAATGCCCCAGCACCCGGGGAAAAGTACCGTACCTGCGGGGGTGATGCTGTCCCTCCTGGTAAAAGGCAATCTGCGCATCAGTGGCAATCATCGTTTGCGGATGCTGCATGATGCGGTCTACACCGCCCTGGTCCATCACATGGTATACGGCGGCGCCCCTACCCTTCGCCTGTGCTTCAATCAACAGTTCGGCACCGTTATCAGGAGTAGGGTCTTTCTCCCGCATCAGCAGCCAGTCGTACAAGGCCTTTCCCTCCAGTTCGGGCTGCCAGGGAACTTCGGCAAACTGGATGCGATGCAGATCGCCCACGGTACGGTCTTTTACAATGTTATAAACAGTACCCTGCCTGACACTGTCGTAAGTGACGGGGTTATCAATGTACTGGTGAAAAGCATTCTGCCCCCCGGAGCGTGACCAGGACGGCAGTAGTACCGACAACCCTGTCTGGCTGGCAGTGTAAGGGTACTGGTTTAGCATGATATCCAGCCCGATATTTCGGGCAGAGCCTACCATGGCCAGGGTGCGGGTGCTCTTGCCCCACATGGACGGGCCCATGACTTTGTGATGCGTCAGTACCACCGGGATATCAGCCTTTTCAGAAATGCTGATGGCTTCTCCTACAGCCTCTATTACGCCCAGTCCTTCTTCCCGGAAGTGAGAGGTGTAAATGCCACCGTACTTAGCAGCTACCTGCGAGAGTGCAATAACCTCTTCTACTTCAGAAAATGCGCCCGGTACATACTTAAGTCCGGTAGAGATACCAAAAGCCCCTTCCTGCATGGCCTGTTCTACGTGTGCCTGCATCTGCTGAAGTTCATCTGAGCTGGGCCTTCGGTTTTCAGTCCCCCATCACATTGCGCCGAATGGTGTTGTGACCGAACAGATAAGCCACATTGGCTCCAACACCCATAGCTTCCAGGGTATCCAGGTAATCGCCAAACGGCCAGGGCCCGCCGCCATCCGGCCCACCCAGGGCTGTAGTGACTCCCTGCCGCAGCAGGCTTTCCATTTCCGGAAGTTCTTGGATAGAACCCAGATGGACATGCATATCAATGAAACCGGGTGATACCGCCAGGCCATCTGCGTCAATGTCGCGATTGGCAGTTTTTTCTGAAAGATCCCCTATCTCCGCTATCCTGGCCCCACTGATACCCACATCAGCCCGGATCGGATCGTTCAGGTCGCCGTCGTAGACCGATCCATTGCGGATGACGATGTCATAGTCGGTTTGGCGTTGACACTGGCTAAAGGCAAGTAGCACAGAAAAAAAGAAGCAGGTAAAGGTAGCGTGATATAGGTAAGGGCAGTATTACGATCAATGACAGCTTTAAACTACAAAATTAACCCAAAAACTGCGTTTTAAGCATAGTTTCAGTGGATAGAATGGACACCTTGGAATTGAACGTTTAATTTTTTAGCCAACTGTTTTTCAGAGTTTTACCAACTACTCATCTACTACTGTCAAGATTCTTTTTTCTTTTCGCCATTCTCTTTTTTCTCAATCATTTCGGTTACCTGCCGAAGTTTCTTTTCCAATTCAGCACGATCCCGCTGGTTTTCCTGTAACAGACGATAGAGCCGCTTTAATTCACTTTCCGGGCGAAGGCGAAAAATACGTTGCAGAAAATCTACAAAGATAAGTCCCTGCCGGGCTTTGGTGACAACACCCCGAAGTTTGAAGGAACGAGTAGCATACTTGAGGCGGGCAATCTGCGAAATACGTAGTGTTCGCAGAAAGGAAACAAAAGGAAGCAGGATAATCAGCAGGTCAATCCAGTTTTTCCTGATGTAATGTAGCTTCCGGTCGCTGACGGAGATCATCAACAGAAACTCAAAGGTAAAAGTACACCAGATAAATGTCTGCACCGATTCCAGGATAAGATCAATCCGCAGGTCGGGCCACTCATTTTTAATGTAATCCAGAAATTTCCATTCAATGATCAATACCGGTACGATCAGCAGCGCAATAGCAATCATGGGTAACACAAAACGCCTCTTGAGCTCTAGGAATAATCCTTTGTTGACTTTGCACCAGTGCCAGGCGGGTATCCATACCAGCACCCCTTCTACAGCATCTCGCGAACCTATGCGCAGCGGAGGAAACAGCAGGGAGAGCAAGCGGCGCAGCTTTACGGCTCCGATCAACTTCTGCTTGCTGCGGCGGCACAGGTAAAAAAGCAATCCAATATCAACGGCATTGAGCAGATATACCAGTCCGGTGATACCCATCAACCAGGGCAGCAAACGCTGAAAAAGGGGCGACAACTGTTCTTCCGTAAGGGCGGTCACCGCAGCGCCGATCAGCAGCAGACTGGCCACTCCTAGATAGAATGCATAAGGGGCCAGGCGGGCATCATAATGCACTGACAACGAGCTGCTTTCTACATTCAAATGACTGTGAATTTCCAAATCTTCGTTTTCCTCTTCCCGAATAAACTCCCGGACAGCCGGTATATGACTGAGCCGCTGCAAAGTTGCTGACTCATCCAGTACGGTATTGACCCGTCCGAGAATGACAGGATTATCCAGTGATTGTAGCCGCCGGATGGTTTGTTCCCGGACATAGCTTATATCCTTGTTGTTATGCACTTTTGGCTCACGCATGCTTTGTATTTCGTCCAGGCTTTGTTATTTAGCTAGGAGTAGGCAATAGCTTATCTGTAGAAATGTTAGTATAAACGAAAAGTTCAGCTAATCCTATGGACATTTCCCGGTCAAAAATAATAATAGCCAGCACTTTCCTGTTGATCACTGTGGGTTTTGCATACTATTTTTGCCTGCCCCGTCCGCTTTTTCGTCCTGTTTACGCTACCGTATTGGAAGCGCGTGATGGCCAACTGCTGGGAGCCGCAATCGCTCCCGACGGACAGTGGCGCTTTCCACTTTCTGATACGGTGCCTAGCCGTTTTCGTGAAGCTATTCTCGCCTTTGAAGATGCACATTTTTACAGTCACCCGGGTTTCAATCCCTTTTCCCTCCTGAGAGCCGCCTGGCAAAATATAGAAGCTGGAAAGATCGTCAGCGGCGGCAGTACCCTCAGCATGCAGGTGATACGGCTATCCCGACAGGGAAAAGCCCGTACCATTCCAGAGAAGCTTTTAGAGATCATCCTGGCCACCCGGCTAGAACTAACATACACCAAAGACGAAATCCTGACACTTTATGCGGCGCATGCACCTTTTGGCGGAAACATCGTAGGACTGGAAGCTGCCGCCTGGCGCTACTACGGACGACAGCCCGATCAGCTTTCCTGGGGAGAGACGGCAACTCTGGCAGTGCTTCCCAACAGCCCTTCGCTGGTATATCCGGGCAAAAGTACTGAAAAGCTGCGGCGTAAAAGAAACCGTCTGCTGGGCAAGCTCTACCACCTGGGCATGATTGATTCGGTCAGCTGCCGTCTGGCACAGTTAGAGTCTCTGCCGGGAGCCCCCAGACCACTACCTGCCGATGCGCCGCAACTCCTGACCCGGGTACGGCAGGAAGGCTTCGCAGGGACAAAAGTGACGAGTAGTCTGGAGCCCCAATTACAAAAACAAGTCAGTCAGATGGTAGATCGCCACCATCAGCGCCTAAGAGGGAATGGTATTCACAACGCCGCAGTACTGGTACTAGACGTGGCAACGGGCCAAAGTCTGGCATACGTGGGTAATACGCGCCCGGAAAATGCTGACAAGCACCAGGCTTCAGTAGATATCATTACGGCGCCTCGCAGTACCGGCAGCATTCTCAAACCATTTCTTTACGCTGCCATGCTACACGAAGGTAGCCTGCTGCCCTACGAGCTGGTAGCGGATATTCCTACTTTTATTGATGGCTTTGCCCCTAAAAATTTCAATCGGCGCTACGATGGGGCGGTAGCTGCTGACGAAGCCTTGGTACGCTCGCTGAACGTACCGGCAGTGCGTATGCTGCAGGCTTATGGAGTAGAGAAATTTCATTTTCTGCTCAAACAGATGGGCATGTCTACCCTCCACCAGCCTCCTTCCCACTACGGCCTGTCACTGATACTGGGAGGAGCCGAGGCTACATTATGGGATTTAGGCGGTATGTACGCTGGCCTGGCCCGCAGTATGAAGCATTACTTTAAGTATCCTGAACCTAAAAGGTATAATCGCAACGACTTTTTCTCTCCGTCCTACCTGAAAGGTGCAAGCCAACAGAAAGAAACTCAATTATCAGACAACGGCCTGATTAACGCTGGAGCCCTGTGGTATACGTTTGAGGCCATGACTAAAGTACGGCGGCCCGATAACGAAGCTGGCTGGGAATATCTTGACTCTTCTCGTAAGCTAGCTTGGAAAACAGGTACCAGTTACGGCTTCCGTGATGCCTGGGCGGTGGGTCTCACCCCCCAGCATGTTGTGGCAGTGTGGGTAGGCAATGCCGACGGTGAAGGACGCCCTGGCCTTACCGGGCTCACAGCAGCGGCCCCCCTGCTGTTTGATGTGGCACAGTTACTTCCGGACACCGAATGGTTTGACTATCCCGGTAGTGATATGACCAGCGTATTGGTCAGCGAGCAAAGTGGAATGCGCGCTTCCCGCTACTGTGACGACACAGTCCGGATGGAGATTCCCCGATCAGGCTTGAAGTCCACGGCCTGCCCTTACCACCAAAGAGTACATCTCGATGAAAGTGAAACCTATCGCGTTCATAGTGGGTGTACTTCGGTAAGCAGCATCCACTCAAAGAGCTGGTTTGTTTTACCTCCCGTACAGGAGTGGTACTACCGCCAGAAACATCCCACTTACCGCCGTCTGCCTCTTCTTCGCTCCGACTGCTTGCAGGGAGACATACAACTGACTTTGCAGCTGATCTACCCCCAGGACAATGCCCGGATTTACGTACCCAAAGAACTGGACGGACAGCGTGGGCAAGCCGTTTTTGAAGCCGCTCACCGCGACCCTCAAGCAAAGATCTACTGGCACCTGGATGATACGTACCTGGGTATAACTCGACAGCAGCACCAGGTGGGACTGGCCCCAACCCCTGGTCGGCACCGCCTTACGCTGGTAGACCAGCAGGGAGAAAGACTGGAGACTTACTTTACTGTGCTGGATCTAGATACCCGGCAGACAGTGAACTGAAGCTAGATTACCAGCCTACGTAATTGGGCGGCAGGATACCATTCAGACGCAGGTAGACCACCAACTGACCACGATGATGGGTCACATGGTCACGCATCAGCATTAACACGCGCTTTTTGTCCGCGGCTATTCGGCCAAAGAGCATCAGTTCCTCTTCGTCTTCACCCGACGCCAGCGTCTGGTAGGACGTATCTACCTGAGCAAGCGCCTCCTGTAAATCCTGGATGATATCTTCTTTGGTCTTGCCGTCAATATCCAGATCCAGATCTTTAGGTTCCTCCCCACTGATATAGGTGGCATTCAGGTAATATAGGTTAGCAGCAATGTGCATAAGCTGCTCTCCAAAGGTGAAGACCTCTTCAGAAGGCTGATAGTCATATTTGTCAGCGGGCATCGCTTGGGCTACCTCCAGCAGATACGTACTGCTGCGTTGCCATACCGGGTAAAAATCCTCGGCAAAAGCATTCTCCAGGGCCAGTTCTGCCTGGGCCCAGACTGAGTAAGAGCCCTGTGACATGATCATGAAAATAAAGAAAAGTACTTTCTGCATGATTTTATTGGTTTTCCAGACCTCGGTAGAAGTCAGCCGGAACGCCACTGACTCCGGGTTCTGCCACAAATAAGCCTCCGGCCTGGGGGTACTGCTCCTTTTGCTCCTCACTCGTACCAATGCTGGCAGTAGTTATGTATAGTTTCTCCAGGTTCTCGCCACCAAATGCACAGGCCGTCACGTTCAGGGCAGGCACTTCAATCTTCTGGATTAGCTCCCCGGTTCCAGGGTTGTAACGGCCTACCATACTACCACCCCAGTGCCCGATCCAGAGCATACCTTCTTCGTCTATGGTCATACCATCCGGTGCACCGTTTTCCTCGGGAACCCGTACCGCAACACGAGGATTAGAGATTTCTCCTCCTTCCAGCGAAAAGTCAAAGGCTCTCACCTGCCGGGTGGGGGTATCAATGTAATACATTGTCTTACTATCCAGTGACCAGATGATACCGTTGGAAATGGAAACGCTATCCAGCTTGGGATGGATTTCTTGTTGGTTATCCATCATATAGAGCGTAGCTGTGCCTTTTTTACCCTTGAGGTGCATAGATCCCACCCAGAGGCGACCGAGTGGATCGCATTTTCCATCGTTAAAACGTACGCTGTCCGGTAACGGATTTACGATAAATTCTTTGTCTCCGTCCTGCAGACCCATCCAGTAGATACCGTCCTGTAGAGCTACCAGAGCACCCCCGGTTTCAACCGGCACTACGGTGCCTACACGTTCTCCTGTATCAAAAAAAATATCCTCACCAGTAGCCGGTGTGTAGAGGTGCAGTTGTCTTTTTTCTATATCCACCCAGTACAGTTGCTGGGTTTCATGATTCCAGATAGGGCCTTCTCCCAGCAGCGCTTTGGTATCCAGCGCAAGTTCAGCCTCTATATCAGGGGCGGACGGTTCATTTGCTTCCATAATGGTGTTTTCTTGAGGATTGGATGAGCAGGCCAGCGTTGTTAGTAGCCATAAACTAAAAATCGTGTGTATTATTTTCATCATCGCAGGTTTTGTTTGCAGCGGCGTTTAGGTCTAAAAAATTATATTAAAACTCTGAGTAGACTTAATAACAGGTTACTTCAGAATACAATGGGTGCCATGTAACCAGCTATGATTGCGAATATAAACATTTAATCAGGACCCAATCAAAGAAATGAAATGTCGCTCGCCGCATTCATTTTCTTCCGCGCGAAAAATAGAGCTTTAGTTCAGCCGGATAAATTAGGGCTTTCGGATAGAACAATAAGGCAAGTGATGGTAGTATTTGGGGCTGCTATCTAGACGTATATGCAGCCAGTGCACTCCCAACCCCGATGTGCTTACCCACATAGGACGTTCATCCAGGTTCTCCATGATGCGATGACCCAGGTGCTGCCAAAGTAAATGAAGCTGATCTTGCGGCGGGGCGTTACGTACAAAAGCCGCCAGGTGAGAGTAAGTTTCAGAGTTTGCCTGAGGCACCGGTACAACCAGCAGAGCATCGCCTCCTAGGTTCTTGAAACTGATTACCAGAGCATAGGTGTCTCCGTAGTGTTCACGAAAAGTATCAGGGTCGGAGGCCACCTGAGCCAGGGATGAACTTTTTAACAGCACAAATTCAGCAGTACAATCCATAACCCCCTGGTGCAGGGAAGGCATCTCCCAGAAGTAAGCTGGCCAGGGTACTTCAGCGAGCGTTTGAGAGAAAAAGCTGACAAAATATTTGTCTTTACACCACCTTCTGATCATTTCACTGAATGTCAGGGGTGTATCCCGGTAAAAAATGTGGTAACGAATCACTTTTTCTGATTCCACTGATTCTGTTAGTGCGCTCCACATATAACTTATTGGTTTTTTAAGGAGAAAAGTAGAAATTAAAGATTCTATTATTTTCGGAAGGCCATTCCTGCAGCTGATACGGTCTTACCAACTTCTTCGCTAAGTTTATTTGCATATGTAATCGTATAATTAGTTTGTGAACATGAAGATTGCCTATATTCTTTTTAATGGTATCACCTGGTTGGACTTTTTTGGTATCTACGATCCGCTCACGCGTTTGCAGGCGCTGAAATTAGTACCCAAACTCCAGTGGGACCTATGTGCCTTTACGGATAAAGTATCTGATAACTTCGGCCTGCAGGTAGTCCCCAATAAAGTTAATGAAACACTGGCCGACTACGACGCGCTCATCATACCCGGTGGCTTTGGTACCCGGCCTTTGCGTTTTGACCAGCCTTTTCTGAACTGGATCCGAACAGCCAGCAATGCCAAGTTAAAAATCTCTGTTTGTACTGGCAGTCTGGTGCTAGGCGCGGCAGGCTTTCTCAAAGATGCGCGGGCGACAACCAATTACCATGAGTACGAAACCCTTAAGCCCTACTGCAAGGAAGTAGTGGCAAAACGTATCGTGGAGGATGGCAATATTATCACCGCCGGAGCTGTCTCATCATCACTGGACCTAGGGCTGTACCTTTGTAAAAAGTGGGCTGGGGGAGAGGCAACTGAACAGGTACGTCAGCGTATGGACTATCGGGGCTGAATGGTCTCCTGTAAAGTGTACCCACTCTGAAGACGTACTGATCTATTGTCCTCATAATATTTTAACCTCTTGGAAGATAAAATGTGTACCGTACGCGCTGATGCCACACCGGATAATCTTTCTACAATTTTTGCATATTCTGGGCCTACAAAACCCGATGTGTATCATTTAAAGAGTGAAAAGCACCATTTGCAAAAATGGATATGTCTTTTGCGACGCATCTGTTCGCTTCACAGGAATTGGCAACCCCGTCTTTTAATTAATTTTTTATCCCGATACTACATGTGTAATAAATGGTACGGTTTTTTCTTCAATTTTTCGCAGTGTAGAAGGCCGGAAGGGTATCATTTAGCTGCTTTATGCCCAATTGATTAAGGCTTTCTGTTCTGACAAGTAGAGTTTTCAGCAACTATACCCCATTGTTTTCGTTGGACTCTACATAGTTTTTTTAATAACATTAGCAATATAATTATAACATTGCTTAGAAGTAGCTTAAACGTAAAACTGTACTACAATGAAAACTGACAGGCAAGGAACATATATTTACGAAGATAAGGGTACTGTACACCGTAGTTATCAAATAGGCTGGCAGAAAGCAGTGGAAAATTTTGATCAGTACATCAAAGAGTTTAAAGCCAAACGTATTTACCACCTTCATAGCAATTAATGGGTTATTACTGGTGTCACTGCTATTTCAGTAAGTGTGGTAAAAAGCTTCTCTACCGGCAACCCAACTACATTGAAATAGGAGCCCTCGATACGTGTAATGGCTACCATACCAATCCACTCTTGGATTGCATAGGCTCCAGCCTTGTCAAAGGGGCGGTAGTGTTCAACATAATAGGCGATTTCACTCTTGTTGAATTGCCTGAAATATACCCGAGTAGCATCAGAAAAACTCCTTTGCTGATTGCGAATCGTGATGCAGACACCCGTGATCACCTGGTGCTGTCTGCCGGACAAACGCTCCAACATACGGAAGGCCTCTGCTTCGTTCTCAGGTTTATTCAGCACCATATCATCTATGATGACTGTAGTATCAGCAGTGATGACAATCTCGTCAGGCTGCATCGCTTCCTGTTGTGCTTTTCCCTTTTTTATCGCAAGATACTCAGCTACCTCCTCTGTAGGCAGATCTTCAGGAAACACTTCGTCTACTGGTAATACACGCACTTTGAAGGATAAACCTGTATCGCGTAGTAGTTGCTGGCGGCGGGGAGAATTGGAAGCTAGTATCAGTGTGTCACTCATTTTCCTGGATTGAGGCGAACAAAAATCCGCAGATAGTTTTGGGGTAAAAATAGGTAGATTTCTGGGGAAATACATGACCACTGTAGCACACTTCTTTGATCCGTTTTATGCTTACCCCATTGGTAATGATCGCCAAGACTGCTTCATCACGACTTACTTTTAACAGGCAGTTGCTGACACTACGCTCGTACTGTATAAACGGAGAACTTACTTTTTCTTCTTTTGGAATACCCGGTATTTTTTCCATGAAGAGTAGATGCAGTATCACGATATCTAGTTGCTTAAAGTCTTCATTGGGTGCTGTGTCAAATTGCTGGTAGGCCTCAGGCTTAAGTTGAATGCGGTGGCATTTTCCTTTGGTAATAAAACTAAAGGACCAAGATTTTTTGGCGATGATTTTTGGTAACCGGCTGGCGTCCGGCGCAGGTGTCACGCTAAAGTAGTAACGGACGCGGGCAAGTGAGGCTTCTTCTGCGATACTCGGTGCTGGGATGATGAGCCAATAAGTAGGCAATACTTTGATATCTTCTGCTTCAGTATTGATCAGGTACACTAGGTGATCATTGTACAGTTCTTCACCGCTGTGCTGAGGATTCTGTTGCACACCCTTTTGTCGGTACATTAGCGAACTTTTGTAACGGTGATTTCCAGGGGTAGAAAAATTAGTTCACCCATACTGTACGCCAGATTCTCGTGGTATCTCCAGGCCCGCAATGTTCTGATTTTTGCCATACCTTCAACACGATCTTGAAAGAATAAGGTTTAATCTAATCGCCGCTGTTTCCAAAGTGAGTCATTAATGATAGCTTCTGGTTGGGAAGAAAGGGAGAACTCGGTCTGATTTTGAAAAAGGTGTGTAGCCAGCACAGCGGCTACTTTTTCAGCGTCTTCATCTGTGGCTTCTTCCAGAAATTCCGGTCTAAAGAACTCATCTACAAACTTGGTATCAAACTTCCCTGACAAGAAAGATTCATGTCTCAGTACAAAGCGACAAAATCCCAAAGTTGTTTCCACACCACTGATCTTATACTCATCAATTGCTCGAAGCATCCGTTTGATTGCTGCGTCACGGTCTTCAGCGTGCACGACCAGTTTGGCAATCATGGGGTCGTAGTACACGGGAATCTTCATACCCTCTTCAAAGCCATCGTCCACCCGTATGCCTGGTCCTTGTGGCCGGCGATAAATATGTAAGTTCCCGGTATCCGGCAAAAAATTATTGGCAGGGTCTTCAGCATATACCCGTACCTCAATGGCATGCCCCTGAATACTCAGGTCTTCCTGGCGAAAGGGAAGGGCTTCACCACGCGCTACACTAAGCTGCAGTTTCACCAGATCCATTCCTGTAATCATTTCCGTTACCGGATGTTCCACTTGCAAACGGGTATTCATTTCTAGGAAATAAAAATCCAGATCCTGGCCCATCACAAACTCTACTGTACCGGCCCCCACGTAGTTACATGCCCGGGCTACGCCGATGGCAGCCTCCCCCATGGCCTGGCGTACTGAAGGCGTAATGACAGCTGAAGGAGCTTCTTCAATTACTTTTTGGTAGCGGCGTTGTATAGAGCACTCTCTCTCAAAGAGATACACAAGATTACCATGCTGATCGCCCAGAACTTGAATCTCAATGTGCTTGGGAGCCACAATGAATTTCTCAATAAATACAGACCCATCACCAAAAGAAGATTTAGCTTCACTTACGGCACGCTCCATCTGCGACTCAAAGTCTTTTTCCTCTTCTACAATGCGCATACCTTTACCTCCACCCCCGGCGCTGGCTTTGATCAAGATAGGATACCCGACCTTTTTTGCCGCCTGCTTAGCCTGCTGGATGTCAGTAACCGGTTCCTCAGTACCTGGCACAAGGGGCACACCATACTCTTTGACGGCTGCTTTGGCAGCCAGTTTACTGCCCATTGTCTCAATCGCCTGCGGTGATGGACCTACAAAAGTGATCCCTGCTTTCTGGACCCGACGCGCAAATTCAGCGTTCTCAGAAAGGAAGCCATACCCCGGATGTACCGCGTCAGCCCCGGTCTGTCGGCAGGCCTCTATGATGCGATCTATTCGTAAGTATGACTGCGCTGAGGGTGGAGAACCTACGCAAACTGCTTCATCAGCGTATAGTACATGAGGGGCGTTACGATCAGCTTCGCTAAAAATGGCTACGGTAGGGATATCTTCTTCGCGTGCAGAACGCATGATTCGCAGAGCTATTTCCCCCCGGTTGGCTACGAGTAGTTTGGTAGTTTCGGACATTTGTGAATAAGAATTCTAATAATCTATTGTAATTTTACTAATAAAACTAGGTTTTCCTTTTAATCTGACTAAGGCAAAGGTTAAAATTAATGATATGATTCATTGTGGAGGAATTTATTAATGTTAACTTTGGCTGATAATCTAGTAAAAAAGATTCAATTTTAGTTTACAAAAAACCGAGTAAACGTGGACTTATTCAAGAAATTTACAGTCGATATGGGCCCTCTGGGCAAGCATGCAGGTGTAGAAGAGGGATACTTTATGTTCCCCAAACTAGAGGGTAACATTGCCCCCCGCATGAAATTCAGAGGTAATGAAGTCTTGACCTGGAGCCTTAACAGCTACCTCGGATTAGCCAACCATCCAGAAATCAGAAAAGCCGATACTGAAGCGGCTGAGCAATGGGGCCTAGCCTATCCTATGGGTGCTCGTATGATGTCAGGCAATACTGATAAGCACGATGAATTAGAAGAAAACTTGGCCTCTTTTGTGAAAAAGGAAAGTGCCATGCTACTCAATTATGGCTATCAGGGAATCCTTTCCATCATAGATGCCCTGGTAGACAGAAAAGATATCATCGTTTACGATGCTGAATCTCATGCCTGCATCATCGACGGTGTGCGGCTTCACATGGGCAAACGCTTTGTCTTTCCTAACAACGATATTCCCAACCTTGAAAAGCAACTGGAACGTGCCACCCGCATGGCCAAAGAAACTGGCGGTGGTATCCTGGTGATTACTGAAGGAGTCTTTGGCATGTCGGGTACGATGGGTAACCTCAAAGACATTGTAGCCCTCAAAGAAAAATACGATTTCCGCTTGCTGGTGGATGATGCTCACGGATTTGGTACTATGGGTCCTAGTGGCGCTGGCGCTGGCGAGGAGCAGGGAGTACAAGACGGCGTTGACCTCTACTTTTCCACTTTCGCTAAAGCTATGGCAAGCATAGGTGCTTTTGTGGCCGGAGATGAGCAGGTCGTTCGCTACCTGCGCTACAATACGCGCTCCCAGATTTTTGCCAAGTCGCTGCCTATGCCCTTCGTTGTAGCTGGTATCAAGCGGCTGAAGATGCTGAAAACCATGCCTGAATTGCGGGATAGCCTTTGGACCGTAGTAAATGCCTTGCAAAATGGTCTTAGAAAGAGAGGTTTTAATATTGGCAATACGCAATCGCCAGTTACTCCGGTTATCCTGAGTGGTGGTGTGGGTGAAGCTGCTGCCCTGGCTTACGACCTCCGTGAAAACTTCAGTATTTTCTGTTCGGTAGTGATCTACCCAGTCGTACCTAAGGACGTAATTATGCTTCGTCTGATCCCTACTGCTGCCCACTCGGTGAACGATGTAGAGGAAACCATAAAAGCATTTGAGGCTGTAAAACATAAACTGGAGGCGGGCGTTTACAGAAAAGGTGAGCTTGCAGCGGCCTTCCAATAATTACCTAACAATTATTAATTTTTTTCCCTTTGTTTGTCTTATTAGCTATATTGCCGTTAAACACCAATTTTTCATACAACCAGACTTAACTATGAAAAGATTTGATCAACTCAGAGATTTAGTAATGTCCTTAGAAGGGGATTTTGAAAAGTTCTACGATAAAGAAAATCAGGCTGCCGGTACCCGGGTTAGAAAGGGAATGCAGGAGCTCAAAAATCTCGCTCAGGAAATTAGAACAGAAGTCCAAGATATTAAGAACAAATCTTAAATCTTTTTCTTTGAAAAAGTTAGGGCAACTCATTGAGTTGCTTTTTTATTTATACCTGCTCCTCTTTGACATTGACTATCTTCACGTAGTGCAGCATTAGCTTACAGGCTTTAATAAGCGTATCTGACTTGACCATCAGTTCGTAAAATGTGCGGTGTTCCTGCATGTCAATACCCACACGACATTTGGCCTGGCTCAGACATAAGATTTTATCCAAGATCTCGTCAGATTCCATATCTAGGTGAAAGAGATAGTCAAAGTCGTTATTGATGAAATCTATGACGTGTTCGGCCTTGAACTTACCAAAGAGTGAAATGCCCTTATTAGTGAACTGCAAATAGCCAAAAATCTTGTTACGAGCCCGGCGTTTGTCATAGCAGAGCACCTGTACTTCCTTCTTGTCAGCAGCTAGATGGTCAATGAATTCATCAACAGTATGCTGTTTCTCATGATCGTATAAGGTAACCAGAATACCTATTTTGCGAGCCTTATCATAGTTGACGGTCTTCCTCCTGACTTTATGCTTTTTGATCAGCTTGGGTAACTGGAAGCGGATGACTTTTTTGGAAATGAAGATGAACATAGAACACTACAATTTAAGTAGTAAGCATATTTAAGAAATCTTGCTCAGAAATAATGGTTACGCCTAACTTTTCTGCTTTTTTTCGTTTGGCAGGCCCCATATTTTCACCAGCCAGCAGATAATCCACCTTACCCGACACCGCTGATACGATCTGACCACCATTCGCCCTTACCTTTTCTTTGATCTCTTCCCGGCTGAAGTGCTGAAAAATACCCGAAACTACAAATGAACTTCCGGCAAGGGCTTCACTTTCTTTGACAGTCTCTTCTTCTACTAGCTCAAACTGTAATCCAGCTTCTTTAAGTTCGTAAACAATATCACGGTTATCCGAATCTGAGAAGAAGTCCAGAACACTCTGTGCTATTCGTTCACCAATTTCGGGTACTTCTATGAGTTCTTCAAAACTGGCCTGCTCCAGGTGGTTAAGTGTTTTGAAATGTTTTGCCAGTTTTTCAGCTACTGTCTTACCAACATAGCGAATACCCAGGGCAAATAGTACATTTTCAAATGGCGCATTTTTAGACGCTTCTATTCCTAGTAGGGCATTTTTTGTGGAGAGATCCTTAAAGCCTTCCAGGGCAAAAATATCCTCGTAAGTCAGTTTATAGAGATCAGCCGGGGTTTTGACCAGCCCCTGCTCGTACAGCAGGGCTACCGTTTCTTTTCCCAGGCTGTCAATGTCCATAGCTTTACGCTGGATAAAATGCTCCAGACGTCCGCGTATCTGGGGCGGACAGCCTTTTATATTGGGACAGAAATGCTGAGCCTCTCCCTCCTTTCTGATGAGTTTTGTACTACAGGCTGGACAGTATGTAGCGTAGCTTATGGCTCTACTACCAGCCTGTCGCTTGGTGACGTCCACCCCGGTAACTTTCGGTATGATCTCCCCACCCTTTTCCACATACACAGTATCACCGATACGCAGGTCCAGACGGGCTATTTCATTGGCATTGTGGAGGGAGGCCCTCTTTACCGTGGTACCGGCAAGTTGTACGGGCGTGAGATGAGCTACAGGTGTGATAGCCCCGGTACGTCCAACTTGGTAGTCAATATCTTCCAGCACAGTGCTGGCGCTCTGAGCTTTGTATTTATACGCGATTGCCCAGCGCGGGCTTTTGGCGGTACTTCCCAGCACGCGCTGCTGCCCATGGCTATTCACTTTTATCACAATACCATCAGTATCCACTGGGAGATCAAGGCGCTTCTGCTCCCACTTATTGATATAATCCAGTACATCTTGCATACTACCACACTTCCGGTAAGTATCTGATACATTGAAGCTCCATTGCTCAAGCCGATGAATAGCTTCTCCGTGTGTACTGACCGGCAGGCCCTTTCCTACCATCCCGTAAAGGTAGCAATCCAGATAGCGGCGGGCTACTTGCGCAGAATCCTGCATCTTCAGGCTACCCGAAGCAGCGTTACGGGGATTGGCCATTAAGGCTTCACCCTGCTCCTCACGTTGCCGATTCAGCTTGTTAAAAACCATTCTGGGCATAAATACCTCGCCTCTTACTTCAAATCGTGCTGGCACCTGCTCTTTTTTGATACTCAAAGGAAGCGTACGGATGGTTTTAGCATTATGTGTGATATCATCTCCGCGGGTTCCGTCTCCACGGGTAGCAGCTCTGATCAGATAGCCATTTTCGTAGAGAAGGCTGATCGCAACTCCGTCAAACTTCAGCTCACAGAAATACTCGTAAGCTTGGTCGTTTAGGCCCTTGGCGACGCGCTTGTCAAATTCCAGTAACTCCTCTTCATTATAGGTGTTGGACAAGGAAAGCATGGGGAAGTCATGCTCTACTGTCTCAAATTCTTTGGTAATGGTGCCACCTACCCGCTGGCTGGGGGAATCAGGATAACGAAACTGGGGGAATTCATTTTCCAGCTGTATCAGTTGCTCCAGCAACTTGTCAAATTCGTAATCAGAAATCTCCGTTCTGCTTTCCTGATAGTAAAGATAATTGTGATGATTGACCTGTGTGGTTAACTTCTCTATCTTTTTTTTCGCTTCCTCTGCTGTCATTAAGGTATGTATTCTAAAATTATCTGATTTAGTGGTAATACAAAAGTATATCAGGTTGCCCAAGAGACCTGTCTATACTGCGGGTTTATCGCCATAATTTATAGCTTCACTGCTAAACAAACAGCCTATGAGTTTTATCAATGTAGAAATCAAAGCACGCTGTGAAGATACGCAGGCTGCAGAACAAGTACTAAAGCAACAGCAAGCTAAGTTTGTTGGAGAAGATCACCAGGTTGATACTTATTTTAGTGTAAAAGAAGGGCGGCTGAAACTCAGAACGGGAACCATTGAGAATGCCCTGATTTTTTACCAGCGGCCTGATCAGGCAGGACCGAAGAAATCAAATATCAGTCTCTACCATGCAGATGATTTAACGAGCTTACAAAAAGTGCTGGAAGCAGCACTCGCTGTGAAAGTCGTAGTGGACAAAAGACGTCGCATTTACTTCATTGACAACGTCAAGTTTCATCTTGACCAGGTTAAGGGTCTGGGTAGTTTTGTTGAAATAGAGGCTATAGACTATGAGGGTAAGCTGGGAGAGAAGCACCTTCGCAGGCAGGTAGATAAGTTTAAAGAACTACTGAAGATCAGCTCCGAAGATTTACTGGAGCGCTCGTACAGTGA
>CAZZGE010000086.1:0-17342 GCA_964653665.1 uncultured Porifericola sp.
AAAACGAACCGCAGCGGCGGACCGTCAAAAAAGTCAAGAAAATCCGAACGCTTCAACGCACATAACCTTCGCGCGCCCGCCGGATTTTCAGGCCTACCCGCTGTTGAATCAATTTTAATTCACCATTTTAGAAATTTAAACAAGCTCTAAAATTCTGAAAAACCTTTGGAGCTTATGGCTCCACTTCATTTTTCTACTACCTATTGCCCGGCTAAACTACTTTTGAGTTCTTCAAGGAAAGAAGCAGGTACACTGAAGGCCGTTCCATGACGCATACCCTCGAGCATACTAAGTTGCTCCGTCTGCTCTTCCCAGTTTTCCAGATCATCCGAAACGAGTAGGCCAAATTCATCTTTACGGTATTTGTCAAAATAGAGGTGCCACTGCCCGTCAATCTGCAGGGCGGTAGGGCCTTCTGCCCAGTAGTCGCCGGTGATGGGCGGGCCGGCTACGGAATAGGGACCGGTAATCTCTTCGGCATACGCCAGGCGGATGTTCTTTTCTGCTTCCGGAAGTTCTGTTTCGTTTTTGATGAACATGGCGTAACGACCGTCTTCCAGCGGGTAGATGCTGCCGTCTATCACCGTATAGCCCGGTTCGTAGAGCAATTGGGTGGGCAAGAAGTTCTCAAAATCGGAGGTCAGGGTATAGTAGATGCGGTGATTCCGCTGCTTTCCTTTCTCATGACTGTCGGCAGTTTCGGGAAACTGATCAGTAATGGTGGATGACCAGTAGATGATAAACTGATTATCCTCCGGGATGTAATTGATCTCAGGCGCCCAGCAGTTGACCACGCTATCCTCGTGCGCCATCACCGGAATCGCTTTCTGCTCCGACCAGTTGATCAGGTCTTTAGAATTCGCGTAGCCGATGGTCTGCCCGTCCCAGGAGGTAGTCCAGACCATGTGGAAAGTGCTGTCGGGCGTTTGGGTGATGCAGGGGTCGCGCATCAGCTGGCTTTCGCCTACCAGGGGTTGCAGCAATGACTTACCATCGTTAAGGGCCTGCCAGGTTTTACCATCCTCGCTCCAGGCCAGGTGCAGCCCATCCTCGCCATTGCCCACAAAGTAAGAGAATAGATACACCTCTTTTTCCTCTTCAGTAAGATTACAGGCAGTTAAGAAAGCAACAAATAAACAAAGAAACAGCAGGAAACTCTGGGAAACGGTACTTTTCAGGTTCATTGAAATTAGATGGTTGCGTGATCATGGATGAGGATAAAAATATAGCGATATCAGCGTTTAGATTAAAGGGTTGACTAAAGTTCCTTCATGTATTCCAGCCCAAAATTTTTGATAGGTTCTATCAGGGCCAGCGCTTTTTTGCCCTGATCGGTAAGCGAGTACTCTACCCGGGGGGGTACTTCGCCGAAGTTTTTGCGGTGCACCAATTCATTTTCCATCAGGTTTTTGAGTTCCTGTACCAGCATTTTCTCGCTGATATCGGGGATCGCCCGCTTCAGTTCTCCGTAACGGACATGCCCTTTGCCAATCTGGCCGATGATCAGCAGCCGCCACTTACCACCCAGCATTTCCAGGGTAGTGCGGATAGGGCAACGCGGGGTGATTTTGCTTTCTTTACGCATACTTACTTAAAGGTAGGTACATAACTGAATTTATTGTAGCTTAAAGATAGTTAGATTTGAAAACAAAACGATATAAATATGAAAAAGATAGCATTATTTGGCGCAAGCGGGCAGACCGGGCAGGCTTTTCTGGACCAGGCCCCTAAAGAAGGTTACACCTTCAAAGCACTGGTCAGGACACCTTCCAAAATTGTTCAGCAGTCACCCAGGCTGGAGGTGATCCAGGGCGATGTACTGAACTATGGGGATGTGGAAAAAACTGTCGCTGACACCGAGATCGTGGTTAGCCTCTTCGGACATGTCAAAGGCTCACCGGAATGGCTCCAGACCAATGGCACCGAAAATATCGTCAAAGCCATGAAGAAGCATCAGGTAGAGCGCATTATTTCCCTCTCGGGGGGTGGCCTGCCTTTTGAAAAAGACCAGCCCAAGTTTCCCGATAAGATGATCCGCTTCATCATGAAAGTAGCCGTACCCAAGATACTTAACGACGCCCAGAAACACGCTGAGGTACTGCAACAGAGTGGCCTGAAGTGGACCATCGTACGAGGGCCTCGCCTTACCAATGATCCAAAAAAGGGCGAGTACCGTGTGGGCTGGGTAGGTGTCAACGCTAGCACCAAAGTAGGCCGTGCTGACCTGGCCGACTTCATCCTGGAAGAAGTGGAGAAAGAAGCCTACAACGAGCAAATGCCCTTTGTAAGCTATTAGTGGTCACACAAATTACAATCCCTATCCGCGGCTTGTACCCCAACAAGCCATTTTTTTTTTCTTATTGTCAAAATAGCTTCGTGTTCGCTTAATTATCCGGATTTCCTGTTGAATAAATACGGGCAACGGTAGCGTACTTTTTCGTATATTAGCGTATGGAACAGACTCGCGAAAATTACCTGACACTAGAAGATTATAACCACCTGGAAGAGGAGCAGCAGCAACGCTATGAGTATCATGATGGTGAAGTTTTTGCAATGGCAGGAGGAGATCCGAAGCATAGTGCCATTGCCAACAATGTCGGCGCACTCATCACCATGGGTATTCGCGAAAAAGATTGCGTGCCCTTTAACAGTGATGCTAAGGTTTATATTGAAAAGCTAAATAAGTCTTTATATCCTGATTTCTCGGTGGTATGTGGAAGTGTTCGTCGTTCTGCCAAAGACAGTAAAGCAATTGAAAACCCGACTCTCCTTGTCGAGGTACTTTCCGAAAGCACACGCAAATATGATCTGGGAGAAAAGTTTATTTTCTACAGTCATCTAAGCTCTCTGAAAGAATACGTACTGGTGGAACAGGATCAGCATATCGTGCAAGTTTACTCAAGAGCTAACGTCAATGAGAACTGGCAGATGCGCTGGTTTATAGGTCCTGACGCTGTAGTTGAGCTGTGGTCAGTAGCTTTGGAAATTCTGGTTAAAGAAATTTACTTCAAAACAGATATTTGAAACAACAGCTTGGCAGACACACCGCCGCAGCGGGTGGCCTATACCTGGAATGGAATCCGGCATGGCTTCCTTCATGCTTATATCAGCTCAATTCTTCCCGGTAGTCTCTGACAAACCCTGCAAAACTGATGGGGGGCTTACCGGTAATCTCCCGAACATGCTCTGAGCGCTGGGGCGGCTTACTAAAGCGGGGCAGGTAGTGCAACATGATCATCACCAGGATAAAAACAGCGGGCACGCCTTCCTTCTTTTTGCGCAGAAAAAACTTCAGCAGATTGGGCGAACGGTAGCGGATTTTTCTTCCCAGTTGCTGGGAGAGGGTCTGTGCCATCTCCCCAAAATTCAGCAGTTCATCATTGGTCAGGTCGTAAGCCTTCCACATATATTTCTGCGGATGCAGTATCACTTGGGCGGCCACTGCGCCGATATCGCGGGTGTCAATGAGGGTGAACTTAGCCTTACCGGCCGGTAGGAAAATCTCATTTCTCTCTACCAGGTCCTTATGCAGGTTGCCCAGGAAGTTCTGAAAAAAGTAGGCTGGGCGCAGAAAAGTATAGGGAACACCACTCTGCACAATGATTTGTTCAATTTTGTGATGGGGAATGACCGTATTGCTGTCAGCACCTTGCACAGACAGAAATACGATGTGCCTGATATCGGCCTGCCGTGCGGCTTCTATCAGTGGTGTAAAATACTTGTTGGCATCCGATATCTGGGGTGGACGCAGCAGAAAGAGCGTGTTTACTTCGCGCAATGCCTTATCAAAAGTAGCTGAATCCTCAATATCAAAACGCACTACCTCGTCTACGTGAGCTTTCAGGTCTTTCGGAAAATGCGCAGGAGTTCTTACGGCTGCCACCACTCTTATTTCAGGCCGTTCCCGGGGAAAAGCCCGGATTACTTCCCTGCCTACGTTTCCTGTCGCTCCGCTGATCAGTATTCTTGTCATAAGCTGCTCAGATGCTCACTTCTAAATTACCTCTTTTCTACCCCAGGTGAAAAGGTTGATAGGATTTTCATACTTACCTCCAGGTAAGCTAATTTCAGGGCTTACCGTGTTACTGAGTATAGAAATGATTAGCTTTAACACTCGTGTACGATGATTCAAAAACGCAACTGATATGTCCTACCCATTTTCGCTAATAGAAGTTTTTAACGACCCCGATCAGGGTTTGAAAGGCAATACCTCAACTGTTGTCTGGCTGGAAGCACTGCTCGGTGACGACACGATGCAAGCGATAGCCACTGACTTTAACCAACCGGCAACCACTTTTCTCTGGCCTGCCGGAAAAGCTGACACTTTTCATGTCCGTTGGTTTGCGCCGGATGGCGAAATCGGCTTGTGTGGACACGGATCACTGGCAGCAATCGCCTACCTGAAAGAGGCCAGGGAGGCGGAGGGAGACTTACACCTGATCTACAGAGATGGTACGTTGAGCGGTCAGCAAACTGACGAGCATCGCTGCAGTATGCGTCTGCAGGCCATTCCGGTGACCGGAGAAGCACCTGTCTCCGAGGTACTCAAGGCCGGTTTAGGAGAAAAGATTCTGGGGCACTTCAGCACTGAGAATAAGAATATCGTACTGTTGGAAAACGAATCTGCGGTACGGAATATGAATCCCGATTTTGCCAGGCTCCGCGAATCGGAAATTTTTGGCTATGCTGTAACGGCACCAGGCGATCAGGTGGATTTTGTCAGCCGGACCATTGTGCCCCACGTGCAGCAACTGGAAGATCACGCTACCGGCTCTTCCCATGCTGCATTGACTGCATTTTGGGCAGATCGTTTGGGAAAACAGCAGATGCTTGCCCTGCAGTTGAGCCACAGAGGGGGGCGCTTTTTGTGCAAGCTTGAAGGTCAGCAGGTCACCCTGGAAGGTAAGTTCAGCGTGCTGGCCCGGGGGACATGGCAATAAAAAAAGGCACCTCGGAAAGATGCCTCTTGATACCCAAGTACGATTTTACATGCTTAATCGGTTACGGCTCCCTGTTTTTGTAAGAGAATACCGATACCTAGTAACTGGCTGAACTGTACTTCATTGATCTGGTCAAAGTCGTAGATCATGATGGCCGAAAGACTCAGATTGATATAGTTGGTTAGTTTAGCAGAAAGCGTAGCGTCAATCCGGTGGTCTATTTTTTCTGGTGAAAGCGTCTCGTAGTTGGCAAACAGGAGATAGCGAGCCTGCACGTTGATATTTTCTGTGAAATTCTTTTTCAGTTCGGCCTGAATCTGCAAGGCCAGCCATTCGTAACGAATCATCTCTCCCCGATCCACGCCGTAGTTATTAGGTACATTATTGATCAGGGTCGTATCCGTGACAATCGTAATACGGGGCGAGAAGGGGCTAAGGCGCAGGTTAAATGCGTCACCGGGTACGTACTCAAAACCGAGCGATGAAGTAATGAAGCCCGGCGCCAGAAAAGCAGATATCTTTTTTGCGTCTTCTCCACCGTTAGGTAGCTCTTTGTAGCGATATCCGGGGGCAAACTGCGTCAGAAAATTCATAGAACCATAGCCATTCCATTTTTCAGAAATATCGTACCCTAATTTGGAATCCAGGATAATGCGATCCTGACTTTTCCGAAAGTCCTGCCCCTGGTTATTAATCACGCCGTAGAGCATGTCCAGTTCATTATCCCAAGACCACATGCCTTTTTTGTAATTAGCCTGACTATTGAAGAGAGAAGAAAACGCGATAGAATTGACTCCCCCGCCGGTCCAGTTGTCGCTGAAGGCCGCCTGGTTAAAATTGAAACCAAAGTTAATGGAGTTTCTCCAGAGGGTATCAGCCGCTTCCCTTTCTTGCTGCGCATGAGTCATTAGAGCCAGTGAAACGAAAAAGCCTGTCAGGTAAAAGTATTTCATCATATTCAGAAAAGTAAAAGCAGCTCGTTGGCTGCTTTTGATCAAAAGTTTTATTTACCGGAAGCAGCAGCACCATTTTGAGAGTGCAGGTGTGCGTCTACCTGAGGGTAAGGAATGGAAATACCGTTGGCATCAAACGCTTTTTTGATCGCCTCTATCTTCTCAAAATAAATATCCCAGAAATCCTCCTGTTTCACCAGGGCACGTACCTTAAAATTCACCGAACTATCCGCCAGTTCTGATAACTTCAGGTAGGGTGTGTCACGGTCCATTATTCTCTCGTCAGTGAAGACAACCTCATTAATGATTTGCTTTACCTTATCTATGTCATCATCATAGCTGACACCAAATATCCACTCCACCTTGCGGGCAGGTTCAACGGAGTAGTTGATGATCTTATCGTTGTAGAGTTTACCATTAGGAAGGATGATGATCTTGTTGTCATAAGACCTCAGAATGGTATGAAAGATCTGTATCTCAATCACACTGGCAATTACGCCCTGCGCTTCTATGACATCGCCTACCTTGAAGGGCTTGAGGATCAGGATGAGTATGCCTCCGGCAAAATTAGCCAGGCTACCCTGTAGGGCGAGGCCGATGGCCAGGCCGGCTGCACCTAACACAGCAATGAAGGAAGTGGTTTCTATGCCTACCATTCCGGCAATACTGATAAGCAACATGACAATCAGGATTGCCTTGATAATACCCGACATAAAAGGCACCAGGGAAGGATCAACATCTCGCTTGGTGAGTGACTTACGGACTGCGCTTACAACTTTGTTGACGATCCACAGACCGACGATGAGGGTAAGTATCGCTAGTACAACGTTGAGCAGATACGGAAGGATTAATTCCTGCAGTGAGCCCAGGGCTGCTGCAATGTCAAAATCATTCATAGATTCGTTTGGTTAGTGATATTCAAACTTCATAAAAATAAGTGCACTATCAAAGACAGAAGGCTGAGTACTGATCTTTTTGAGGAATTACAGGGTGTAAAGGGGTTGCTTGCCAGATGATAACTTACCAGCCTCATCAAAAAAGAGGGCTTGTTCAATAGTAAATCCTGGCAAGAGTAGAGACCGCCTATGCTTAAGATTATGAGGAATCTGCTTTTGACAACAAAGGTTATCCGGCTCCCCAGGGTATACGTGACTTGTTGGCCAGCAATTTGGAAGATGCGCTGACACGGTTTGAACGGGCTGCTCGCCGTGTTACATCTGAAGACTCCTCGTACAAACTGGTTTAGGGTAATATGGTCCACGTCAGTAGGGTAGGGTACTACAGAAAAATCCGGAGCTGGCCGAAAATTTCCGCTTGATGGCCATTGGTACGGGACTGAAGTACGGACTGAAAGATGAGGTAACCAGTGATGACGGTCCCGTCCTGAATTGGAATGGGCTGGGTAGGAATTTTATCTATGAAGACCAAAGGTTTCATGAGGTGCGGTGGCTGGACATCAACTGGGCTTACAACGGCATGCTTCCTAGCAGTAGTCCTAAAGAAATGGTTGAGAAATTATTATCCTAAGAGCATATGGGGCCATATCTCAGGTTTGTACTAAAAACCAGGAATGGCTTCAATACTTCAGGGTAAGTAATACGCCCTCGGTGCGGTATGTAATTGATCCTGGCCATGATCAGGATGATTTTACCTAGAGCAACTGGACAGGTAAATTTACCAAGCCTTTTTCTCAAGAACGTCTTGATTGTTATATCGATAATCATGGTTCGGTGGAATGGAACTATGTAAATCTCTGTAAAAACGAAGGTCAACCTGGTATCCATGTAAGAATACAACAATAGTACCCTGGAAGCCGAACGGTCAGAGAGGTACGAGGCGCTGTTGAATAAACTGGAAAAAGTCTATGGTCAGCCTTAGTTTAGCTCATACAGTCCTGATCAGTCAGGTTTCTGCCGTAGCAATCACACTGTGCGAACAAGCAGATCACTGTATTAAACAATACAGAAAATAGTCTTTCAGCAGTATTTGTATAGGGACTTCGTGTCGCTTACCGAGCTACCAGCCACCAAACCTCTTGCCAGAGCCGGGCATCTTCTGGCGTTGTGTTGAGTTGCGGGCTTCCCGGCGTACTTCGGCCTCGGACAATGTAGCGGGTGAGTAAATTTTTTAGTTGCTGCACTTTACCCGGATAAGCAGCCTGCAGATTGTTGGTTTCGGCTATATCTTCAGCCAGATTGTAGAGCTGTACCTCTGACAACTGGTCAATGCCGTCACTATTGGGACGCGGATCGCTCCAGCCGCCCGATCCGGGACACATGATCAGCTTCCAGTCGCCCTGCCGGATGGCAAAGCTACCGTTGATAGAGTGGTGCACGGTAGCTTCTCTTAGCGGTGCATGCGTCGCCTGTCCTTTGAGCAGCGGCATCAGGCTGTAGCTATCTTCACCTTCATTATTCTGGAGTGGGTAGCCTACGATCTCGGCGCAGGTCGCCATCAGGTCGGTGGTGCAGATGATCTGCTCACTGCGGCTTGCTGCCGGAATCACCGCTGGCCATCGGGCGATAAAAGGCACACGGTGTCCACCTTCATAAATGTCCGCTTTGTGTCCCCGAAATACGTAGCTGGGATCATGGCCTTTGGCGGTTAGTTCATCAAACTCAGCGCGGGGTGAGCAGCCGTTGTCCGAGGTAAAAATGATAAGGGTATTTTCAGCGATGCCGTTTGCTTCTACTGTTTTCATTAGCTGCCCGACGTAATTGTCAATCATCATTACAAAATCGGCGTAAGGGTTCAGTCCGCTCTTACCCTGCCACTTTTCCAGCGGAAGAATGGGTGTATGCGGAGAGGGCAAGGGTAGATATAGAAAGAATGGCTGTCCGCTCCCACTTTTTTCTTCTACATAAGTTATGGCTTTATCAAAAAAATGGGGCGTCACTTCCTGGTGCACGAAATCTGGAGCGGTGAGCCCTTTTCGCCAGAAGCCTTGGTAATCCTCATTAACAGTAGAATCCCGGGGAATAGACGTAGGCATGCCATTTTCTACATACACGTAAGGAGGAATATCCAGGGAGGCCGCATGGCCGTAGGCATAATCAAATCCTAAGTCGTTGGGATTATGAGTTACCGGTTGCGAAAAATCAATGTGCTCCTCTTCGTCCATGGTCCAGTTCCAGCCAAGGTGCCATTTGCCGATAAAAGCGGTATGGTAGCCCTGATCCTGTAACATACTGGCTACAGTCGTGCGCTCCATTGGGATCAGCGCCTCAGATTTTCCCCAGAGCACTGAGCTTTTCAAGCGGCTACGCCAGTTGTAGCGGCCGGTAAGAATACCGTAGCGGGTAGGGGTACAAACTGCTGAAGAGGAATGCGCGTCGGTGAACATCATGCCATCAGCAGCGAGTTTGTCCAGATGAGGTGTGTTGATATTTCCGTCAGGATTAAACGCGCTCAAATCACCGTAGCCCAGGTCATCAGCCAGGATATAGATGATGTCAGGCTGCTGCTGTGCTTGTACTGAATGGAGAATTAACAAGCCAAAAAAGAGGCAGAGGAATAATTTAAGGTTGTGCGACATCTGAAAAATAAGTTATTGTAGTAAAGTATTAATATATGGGTTATTCAGCTTATGTGTAAGACAGCTCTTTTTTTACATGTGTATCTAAGTAAATACACTTATACCCGGTAGTGTGTTGCAAAATATGATGCTTAAAAGTATTGATAGCCAGGGTATTACAAGTATTCATGCATACATGAAAGTGGAATCGGATGGCCGAAGCCCTTAACACTCACTTATTCCAGCATTCAAAGCATAAACATCAGCAAAAACGGTTGTAAAGGCTATTAAAAACAAACAAAACTTCTTCTGCAAGGAATGTAGAAGACAATTTATTGGCATCCACCATCTAGATGACAGAGGTTGTCATTCGCAGCTTGGAGAGCGCTTAAGGCTCGCTTTTGTCAGGAGGTGCGGCATCCGTGATGTTTCCGCTATTTTCTCCACCGGCCTCTCCAAAGTTATGCTACTGCTCGCCAAGGGGTAGCTTTGTCCCAAGCCGAGGCGCAGTAATTATGGTGAGCTTGAGATTGATGCGTGCTGGTCTTAAGTAGGTGAGAATAAAAACAAGGTATGGCTCATCTGTGCCTATCACCAGAATGTTCAGGCTAGTGAGGTAGTGGCGTGGGTGTTTGTAAAGCGTAACCTACTGACAGCCATAAGGTTAAGAAAGAGCATATCCGCATTGAGTTGGGTGGCCAGCAAATATTGCATGGATAACTGGAGGAGTTTTAAACGGGCATGTAAGGAGCTTCGGTGCTGTGTGATGAAAGAATGTACGAAGGGAATCGGGGGAAATAATAGCCGGTTGGGGCATCGGGTTAGAAGGGCATTGAGAAAGTCATGCAATTTTTCCAAAATGGTTGGATGGCCGGAGCCAAGAAAATTATATCAAAGCCTATGCAATAACTTTCTTCTACATCAATTTTGGTGGGATATAAAAAACATCATACTTTGTAGAATATCGTAAAGCTTTTTTATACCTACTTTTCATCAACCTTTAATTTACCATTTCATGAATACCGATCGTGATTCACGTAGAGAATTTATCAAAAAGGCTGCACTGGGCACTACTGCAGTGGGTTTGAGTATCAAAGGGTACGCCAGCATCGTCAGTCTGAACGAGGCGCCCTACTTTGGCAATGGATTTCGTAATGGTTGGGCTGACCAAAACGCTATCGTCCTCTGGACTCGCCTGACCCAAAATCCTGAATTGAACGCCAATGGCAAAACCTTCATCCCGATCAGCAACGATGAACATAAGCGCTTGTGGTACAGCACGGATGAAAATGAAATTTATGAGGCACAAATCCCACCTGGCCTCACCTTAGACGAAATGGAAGGTGCCTGCCCTGGTACAGCAGGAGAAGTAAAGCTGAAGTATTACCCGGCTAATAATCCCGCTGAGGCCCGGGAGATGTCCTGGAAGAGGGTAGACCCTGACAAAAACTTCACAACCCAGTGGAAACTGGAAGGGCTCCAGCCCGGTACTGCATACACTGTAGAGCTTGAGGCGAGAGCCAACCAGAATGCGGCCACCAGCAATGCACTCAAGGGTGCTTTCAAAACACCCTATCCGGCAGAGAAAAGTGAGGATGTGGGTTTCTGTATTGTCACCTGCCATGATTATAATCGCCGGGACACGCCTCAGGGGCATCAGATGTATGAGTCCATGCTGGCGCAACAACCCGACTTTTATGTGCATACCGGGGATGTAGAATACTATGATAAGCCCAACCCCTACGCGCTCACCGAAAAACTTATGCGTTTCAAGTGGGACCGGCTCTTTGCCCTTCCCCACCAGCGGAATTTTTACACGCAGACAACGACCTATTTCCTCAAAGATGATCATGATACGCTCTGCAACGATTGTTACGAAGGGATGACCTACGGCACCGTTTCTTTTGAGCGGGGTCTTGAGATTTTTGACAAAGAACAATTTCCTGCCAACGATAAACCCTACAAAACTGTGCGGTGGGGCAAGGATCTTCAGATTTGGCTGATGGAGGGGCGTAACTACCGAAGCAAAAACACGGACGAGGATGGATATAATAAAACGATTTGGGGAGAAGAACAGAAAGCCTGGCTGTTTCGTACGCTTGAGGATTCTGATGCGACCTTCAAAGTCATTATCTCCCCCACGCCCATCCTGGGCCCCGACAGGAAAAATAAAAGTGACAACTACGCTAACGATAACTTTGACCACGAAGGAGAGCGGATACGCTTGTTCATCAATCAGTTTGACAACGTATTCATGTGCAATGGCGACCGTCACTGGCAGTACGTCACGCACTGGAATAACACCAATTTATGGGAGTTTGGATGTGGTCCGGGATCGGACCAGCACGCCGGGGGTTGGAGCCAGGACAACAAGTTGCCCGAGCATCGCTTTCTGCGGGTGAAGGGAGGTTTTTTGAAAGGAGAGGTTTCCCGGCAAAATGACAGCTGCATGCTTCGTTTCGCGCACTATGACGTTAAGGGTAACAAGGTCCACGAGGAGGTCTTTGAGCAAAAGGACTGATCGTCAATCGCACGGTAAATCACCAGTAGACTAAAATAGTAAGCTGCGGTGAGGATGGTAGCTAAGCTAAGCCGGAGAAGGAGCTAAATCCATCAGCTAATCCCATTTTTATTGATGTAAACATAGAATTCTTCATGGAGGGCATAGTTCCGTTGTGCAATTCGTTGATAAATTGTCTATTTTAAGCTTAATTAATTAACTTAAAAAAATATGTTGAAAAAAACGCATCTTTTAGTATTTCTTTTCTTTTTGTTAAGCAGCTACACACCCCAGCCCCAGGAATGGAATGAGCTTTTTAATGGGAGCAACCTGGAAGGTTGGACCAATCCCTATGACCACGGCGAAGCCAAGGTAGTAGACGGAGAAATACATCTGGTGGCTGATGAGAAATTTTTCCTTACTACCGAAAAGACCTTCTCAGATTTTATATTTGAGGCTGAAGTAAAATTACCTGAAGGAAAATCCAATTCAGGATTTATGTTTCGCTGCCATGTGAAGCCCAATAAAGTTTGGGGATACCAGGCCGAAGTTGATCCTACCGAACGTGCCTGGTCGGGTGGATTATACGACGAGGGTCGCCGTAAATGGCTTCATCCCCAAAAGCCTAATGACTCTGCTTCCGGTAATGAATTTCGGACTAAGACTAAAGGAGCCCTTAAGCGCTACGACTGGAATAAGTACCGTATTCATGCCGAAGGCGACCGGCTGCGTATCTGGGTGAACGACGTTTTATGCACCGACTACAGGGATGACATGGATGCTGAAGGCTACATCGCCTTACAACACCATGGCGAAGATGGACAAGTTTATAAATTTCGCAACATCCGAATTCAGGAACTTTAGCAAAAAATACGGGCGTGGCCACTACACTGTCCCCAATTCATTGCCGCATACAATACGGACAATGGATGATCATTAAATATTCACAACCGTAAATTTTAATCAAAGAAGTATGTCAAGTAGAAGAGACTTTATCAAAAAAGCAGCGGCCACCACCGCTGGCGTATCCATGGCTTTTAAGGCTTCTGCCTCTAGCTATAGTAGGATTATCGGTGCCAATGATCGTATTAATCTTTGCTTTATGGGACTGGGCCGGAGAGTTGGCGCTTATTATGACGGACTCGACAAAGAGCACAACACTCACTTACAATATCTGTGTGATGTGAAAAGAAGTCAGATTGATCGTGCGCTAAAAAATCTGAAAGGCCGTATTGACTACACACCTCAACAAACTGACAACATTCGGCAGGTACTGGACGATAGTGAGGTGGATGCCGTATTCATTGCGGCACCCGACCACTGGCATGCTCCGGGCGCTATCATGGCCCTTGATGCAGGCAAGCACGTGTACGTAGAGAAGCCTTGTGCACACAACCCGCAGGAAGCCGAGGTAATGGTGGCCAAGCAAAAGGCGACAGGCAAGGTAGTGCAAATGGGAAATCAACAGCGCTCCTCCGGCCATACCATTGAAATTATCAATGAAATCCACAACGGAGTGATTGGAAAACCTTACCGCGCCGTAGCATTCTATAACAATAGGAGAGGAGAGGTCCCCCAACAGAAAAAACAGGCACCCCCTTCCGACCTCAATTGGGATCTGTTCCAGGGACCTGCTCCCCGCCAGGATTACTACGATGACATTTGGAATTATAACTGGCACTGGTATGGCTGGAAGTGGGGAACTGCTGAAGCCGGCAATAACGCGATTCACGAATTAGATATCGCTCGCTGGGCGTTGCAGGTAGATTATCCTGAGCATGTTCACGTAGATGCTTCTAAGCAGCACTTTAGTGACGACGGCTGGGAAATGTACGATAATATGTACGCCACTTTCAATTTTGATAACGACAGAGTTATTAACTGGGATGGTAAAAGCCGCAATGGGTATCCCACGTACGGCGAAGGTAAAGGAAGAGGTACGGTCATCTATGGTACAGAAGGTGCTGTTTTCGTGGATCGTGGTGAGTACATGCTCTACGACCGGAGAGGGGATCTTATTAAGAGAACTTCAGAAGCATCTGACGAAGGTGGTCTGGCCCTGGGCGGTGGAGGATCTACCTCAACCCGTCATATCGTAAACTTCTTTGATACCATCAGAGGTCAAGGAGAACTGACGGCGCCCATTGAAGACGGAGCGAAGAGCAACCACCTGGCTTTACTGGCCAATATCGCGTACCGCACCAACAGTGCCTTTGACGTAGATTCAGCAACCGGTAGGGCTTATGACAAAGAGGCCATGCAACTGTGGTCCAGAGAATACGAGCCGGGCTGGGAAATTGGTCAGATGAAATCATAATCTCAGCAAAGCGTAACGAAACACTACCGAGAGTTCAGGCGAAGGTTTAGGCGACACGACTGTAAAGGTGTAGCGATCCATCGCCTGGCTTTTTTATTTGTACCTGTACACAGGTTTAACAATACGCTGGCCATTGTCATACGCCTGTAGAAGGCTAGCCATTGATTTGTGTCATCCGGTAACTTGTCAGCAGTAAATTACCTTCTGGTATAAATCTCATTTGCGGTACGTTAGCTTATCCTTTTCTTGAAAATATGGGAACGATTGCCTAGCATTGGGATCAGACAACTACCTTCTACCATGAACACTACTCCCTTCAGTAACCTTGTGAGTTTTTTACTGCTGCTTATCTTGTCAGCCTGTGCATCCCCCGGCAGTGAGGAAAGCCAGTCCGATCAGGAGCGTCTTCCTAATATTGTGATCATCCTGGTGGACGATATGGGCTACGGCGATCCTGCCTGCTACAATCCTGATTCAAAAATACCGACGCCTCACATCAATGATATTGCCAATGAGGGCATGCGCTTCACTGATGTGCACGCTTCCGGCCCACTCTGTCATCTTTCACGCTACGGACTGATCACCGGTCGGTATCCGTTCCGTACTGATGTTTCGGTCTGGCGGCAGCAGCCGACCATAGAGGAGGATCAACTTACGGTGCCTAAACTCCTTAAAACACGCGGTTACCATACCGCTATGGTAGGAAAGTGGCACCTGGGCTTTCAAGAAAACGGATACGAAAACCCCCTGCCGGGCGGCCCGGTAGATCGGGGCTTTGACAGTTATTTTGGCATTCGGGCCTCTACGGATATCCCGCCTTATTTCTATATTCGGGGTAATCAGGCCGTAGAGCCGCCTGCCGATAGTATCTCAGCCAATGCCTCGAAAGGGTGGTCGCCCATACAGGGTGCTTTCTGGCGGGCAGGCGGCATTGCTCCCAACCTGACGCTGGACAATGTGCTGCCGCGCTTCACGGAAGAGGCGATTGACGTGATTGAAAACCACTCCGCACCAGCTGCAGACCATGGGCCACTGATGCTTTACCTGGCCTATCCGGCCCCCCATACGCCCTGGCTGCCCTCCGAAGTTTACAAAGGTAAAAGTGGTGCCGGTATGTATGGTGATTTCCTGATGATGGTAGATGATCAGATAGGAAAAGTCGTCAATACCCTGAAAAAAGCCGGGATGTACGAGAATACGCTGCTGGTTTTCTCTTCTGACAACGGGCCGGTATGGTACGATACTGACGTAGATCGTTTTGAGCATGATTCTTCCGGAGGGCTCAGAGGCATGAAAGGGGATGCCTGGGAAGCTGGCCACCGTATGCCGTTCCTGGTACGCTGGCCCGGTAAAGTGCAGGCAGGCTCGGTGAGCAATCTGCTCGTAGGCTTTACCGATGTACTGGCCACTGTCGCTGAGATAACCGATGCCCCGCCAGATGGTATACCCGATGACAGTCATAGTTTTTTGCCGGTACTCACGGGTGCTGTGGCTGCCGATGATTCAGGGCGTCCGCCTTTGGTTCTCAGATCGGCAAGTGGGGCCATGGTGATCCGCTCCGGTAACTGGAAACTGATTGACCGCTTAGGTTCGGGAGGGTTCTCCCGGCCCAGTACCGTAGAGCCTGCTTCAGGTGATCCGCAGGGGCAGCTCTACCATATGGTAGAGGATTCCGGCGAAACAAATAACCTGTACCTGGAGCAGCCTGAAGTCGTGGCCCGTTTGCAGGCTGAAATGCAAGAGATTGTAGAAGCATCTATATCGGCAGAATGAGGCCCTGGATGGTAGGTCAGATCTTTTTACAGGAGAAACCGTCTTCAGCAGTACAGCTATTACTTATTGATTTTCTGCTTGTATTCACTGGGGGTCATTCCGGTGACTTTACGAAATTGCCGGTGGAAATTTGAAATGTTATTGTACCCATTATAAAAACAGCACTGAGTAATGTTATAGTTGTCCTCAATTAACATTTTGCAAGCGTTTCCAATGCGGACTTCAATCAGGAAGTTAGAAAAAGTCTTTAAAGTCCGCTGTTTAAAAAAGCGGCAAAAGGCAGTAGGCGACATGTTGGCCATAGAAGCTATTTCTTCCAGCGTGATTTTTTTGTGAAAGTTAGCCATCACGTACTCAAAGACCCTGGTAATTTTTTTGTTGTCTTCGGAGACGGAGTGCATGGGAATACTGGTCTTAGATATCAGTTGGATATCGTGCATTTTAGAGATATTGTTGAGCACACTGACGAATTCTAAGAAACAGTCAAAGTTTTCCAGCTTCAGCATCCGTTTCAGCCCTTGATCTACCTCCTGCGTAATTTCTCCACTGATTTTTATCCCGTGAGTCGCATAGTTCAATAGCTTCTGTAGAGAGCCCGCTTCAGGTAGCAGGTTAAATACCTTCATAAAGG
The DNA here is from genome assembly GCA_964653665.1 of uncultured Porifericola sp. Lineage (GTDB taxonomy): Bacteria > Bacteroidota > Bacteroidia > Cytophagales > Cyclobacteriaceae > Catalinimonas. The sequence goes on from CAZZGE010000086.1 coordinate 16,629, forward strand.
TATCATGGCTGAAGAAAACCGATATGGCACGAGCGTGTAAATTGGGGTTTTTGTAGTAGCTGTCACTATTCCTGAGCACATGAGGGATGTTTTTTCCAATCAGAAAAACGTCTCCCCTTGAAAATTGAGAGATGCTCTCGCCGATAAAAATATCGCCATCGCCCTCCAGTATGTACGTCAGCTGGCAGTCCTCATGAAAGTGGATAGGGTCAAAAAAGAAATTCAGGTCCCATGATTCTATCCGTATAGACTCTTTGTCAGATCTCGGTATTTTAAAGTAGAGCAGTTCCATAGCGGCGTTTAATATATAGGATCAGACATCAATGCGCAACATAGTATCATGGTTAACTAAAAAATGCATATACTGATTTTGCATTTTTTTGTAATTTCAAAAAAAGCAATTATTACACTACTATGGAAAACTACCCGAGCATATTCAATGACGTCATGGGCCCCATCATGCGGGGGCCATCCAGTTCGCACTGTGCCGCTTCACTGCGCATTGGTCGTTTGTGCAGAGCTTTAATGGACGGTGAACTTACCGACATTCTTATTGAGTTTGATCCGGAAGGCTCACTAGCTACCACCCACAGAAGCCAGGGCTCGGATATGGGGCTTTTCGGTGGCTTTCTGGGTTGGGAGGCCTACGACGAGCAGCTCAAATTTGCTGAAGACGCTATCAAAGGGGCGGGCATACAAGTAGATATCAAAATC
>CAZZGE010000087.1:0-17080 GCA_964653665.1 uncultured Porifericola sp.
TTCAACTGGTTGGACTGCTCCCAGCCCAGGTCGGCATTGGCGAATGCGGCCAGTACCTGTCCGCTGGCAAAGCTGTTGCCCAGGATGTAGTTGGCGGGATTCATGGTAGAGAGGCTGGTATAGTTACCAATATTGTTGTTACCGGTGATTCCCCAGCTGGCCCGCAGTTTCAGATCTTCTATGATCAGACTGTTCTGCAGAAAAGGCTCCTCGGAAATCCTCCAGCCAGCCGATACGGCGGGGAAGTTACCCCACTTGTTATTAGCGCCAAAACGCGAACTACCTTCCCGACGGAAAGTAGCCGACATCAGATACTTATCGCGGAAGGAATAATTCAACCTACCCACATAGGCAAGTAAACTCCATCCTTGTTCTGCAGAATTGGAATTAACCCGGGCGGCAGCACTCAGCGTGCGGACAACATCATCCGGAAACTCTTCCCCCCTGCTGGAGATCGTACGGAAAGTTTCTTCCTGGGCGGAAAAGCCTAGCATAGCACTAATGCTATGATCTCCCATTGTCTTATCGTAGCTCAGCACCTGGTCGGTAGAGAGGTTGATCAGTTCTGAGTAGAATTCATTGAGCCAGGCTTCGCGAGGCGGAGGATTGTTGAAGCCACGTGCGGCCAGGTAAGAAGGTCTGAATTCCTTTTGCCTCACGTTAGTAATACCTGCATTGACTGACGATCTGAAGCTAAAATTCTTCAGAAACCTAAACTCTATATAGCCATTGGAGAGCACGTTCATATTGTTACGGTCCCGCTGCATTTCTTTGAGTTCCATAACCGGATTGGGCGTTCCGAAGACACCGTCTGTGCCACCGATGTAAGGATTCAAAGTACCATCTTCGTTATATACCGCGTAACGGGGGTCAGCCCACAGCGCAGAGCCGATAATAGCACTACGACCCGTTGTATTCGCATAGGCTTCCTGGGTAAAGGCCCCGGCGATGTTCCACCCCATTGAGATGTTAGGGTTAATATCTCCCATGAGGTTGGCCCGGATGTTATACCGGTCAAATCCGGTTTCTATCACGGCACCTTCCTGGTTGAGGTATCCCAAAGAGAGCAGGCTTTTTACTCCTCCTTTGCCAGAGCTTAACGTTAAGTTATAGTTCTGGAAGCTTGCATTCTGGTTCAGAATTTCGTCCAGCCAATCGGTAGAGTGATCAGTCTGTTCAGGGAAGCGGAAACTCATAGGCACCTCTTCAAGGGCAGGCTCTCTGCCTTCGTAGTAGCGTATCCTGTCCATGAAAGCTTCCTTCTTGAGTTGGGCAAACTCCGGCCCGTTCATCATCTCCGTTCTACGCGAGTCAGGAATGTTCTGTACGCCATAGAGCGCGTTAAATGACAGGTTGACTTTATCCTCCTTAACTGATTTGGTCGTAATGAGTACTACACCGTTGGAACCCCTGGCACCGTAAATGGCAGTAGAGGCAGCATCCTTGAGTACGGTGATGCTTTCAATATCCGCCGGGTTAAGATACTGGCCCACCGAGTTGCCCACAGCAAAACCGTCAATTACGTACAGAGGGTCACTACCTGCACCCAGAGAGCTAATCCCTCTTACGTTTACCTCCAGTTCTTCACCGGGCGTACCGGTGTTTTGCTTGACTACCACACCGGGTGCCTGCCCCTGCAGGAGGGTGGTCATGTTAGACGCCGGACGTTCCCCGATCTTCTCCATATCTACTACCGAGACAGCGTTAGTAATGTCAGCCTTTCTCATGCTTCCATAACCTACCACTACTACCTCACTCAAGCTCTGCACATCTTCCATCAGGGCAACATCTACTGTAGAGCGGCCTCTCACCGGTACTTCCTGAATGGCAAAACCGATGGATGAAAACATGAGCGTATCGTTAGGCTCAGGGACATTGATAGAATAACGGCCTTCAATATCGGTAACGGTACCAATGTTAGTGCCTTTCACCAGTACATTGACACCCGGTAGTTCACCACCGTCTGCTGAGGCAGTAACTTTACCTCCAACCAGAAGCATAGGTTTGACGACAGCAGCCTGCTCTTCAAGGGGAGCTTCGGCGGCAATTTTCCTGGTAATATGAATACTGCGACCAATCCTCTTGAACTTAATATCCTCCAGTTTGGACAGTTCTACGAGGATGTCACCCAATGAGCCTTCTTTATTTTCCAGCCAGATATCACTATCCAGCCTGACCTTAGAATCATCGTAGGTAAAAGAAAACTCGGTTTTAGCTTCTATCTCGTTAAGGATATCGGCCAATCGGTACCGTTCATTTTTTAGCGAAATTTTGATGTCATAAACGCTCTGATCATCCTGCTCCTGACTTCCGGAAGCAAAAAGCGGATTGAGTGTAAAAAGCTGAAAGATCAGGTAGCTGACCAGCAGCACAGACATCCTCAGGAATGTCGATGGTTTTGATTTGTTCATAGTTGTAGGTTTTGTATTAATAAAAAATTTAGTTGTTGCTCGCTATATGCAAAGGGCCACCAATGACCCGGGTCATAACTTACTTTGCTGTCTTGGCCCGGATGACCATCTCACCATTATCACTTATATCGTAAGCAAAGCCCGAAGCATAACTGATTCCGTCCAGCACTCTTTCCAGTGACTCATTGTAAAACCGTCCACTATACTTTCCCCGAATCACGGTCTGCTTGGGGAGCACGAAGTTGACGCCAAACCAGTTTTCCAGTTTATGCCATACTTCTGCTTCAGCGTCCCCGTCAAAAATGAGAATGTTCTTACTCCAGGCAATCAAGTCGTTTACATCCTGCTGCCGGGTGGAGATGTGCTGGTTTGTATTATCGTACAGGCTTACTTCGTTAGGCAACAGGAATACTTCTTCCGTACCCGTACCCAGCACTCCTACTCTTCCGTTTACAACGGCCACTTCCACAGTTTGCTCCTCCTGGTAAGCACGGACATTGAAGGAAGTACCCAGCACACGGGTTTGCACCTGTCCACTTAAGATGGTGAAGGGCCGATCCTGGTCTTTCCTGACATCAAACAAAGCTTCGCCTTCCAGTTTTACCTGTCGGCTACCTTCTTCAAAACGCGCCGGGGCAGTAAGCACACTATTAGCATTAAGCTTCACCTGGCTCCCATCAGGCAGCCTGACGTTCAGCTTTTCTCCCTTTCCGGTACGCTTGATTACCTGAGGTATCACCTCGACAACCGCAGGTTGCTCGGTATCAGGAAAGAACCATATACCCGCACCTACTGCTATTAGTATCAGCAGACTGGCGGCAATCTTCAGATATCGGCGACTGTTGTCTTTACGCTTATGCAAATGATAAGTGCTTACCTGCTTCGCCTTCAGATGATGCAGGACGGCATCACGCTTATCCTGCGGGATGGTGTGGTTATGCTGGTACAGAAAGCTACTGATCATCTCCCGGGCTACCATAACCTCTTTTACCTTATCAGGATGCTGCGCGAGCCAGTTTTTCCAGTAGGCATCAGCCTCAGGATCCGACTGGTTGACCCAATAGACGAAATACTCATCCTTCAAAAAATCACTGATATCTTCCCGCTTATTGTTCATGCTAATAATTAGATACTATCGATATATAGGCACTCGCTGAAGAAATGACCACAGTCTTTTCTTATTTTTTTCAAAAAAAAATAAGAAAAGGGCCCACTTCAGTAATACAAAATTCTGGCCCTAAGCCGAAAGGAAGAGTGACGCAAACAGCTTGGAAGCCAGTAGTAGCAGGATTAGGGGATATAGGAGATGCTTGTATTGCTGCAGGCGTGAAGACAGGGAGTCTATTGCACGGTAGATTAGAACCCGGGCAGATTTCGTGCGCGTCATCTCTAAGGTCAGCGCGATTTCTTTGTAGCTCAGGCCTTCGTAGAAGTAAAGCATGAGTGCTTCTTTCTGCCGGGGAGACAGTTTATTACATTCTTCTGTAATGATTTTTCTCTGAAAAGTAGAAAACTCCTGGTCAATAAATTTTACACTGGCATCTTCCAGGATGTTGAAGCCCTCTGAAGCCCCCTTCTGAAGTTTCTGCTCTTTTTTCATAGTTCGAAAAAGCTTACGCCTGAGCGACTTGAAAAGGTAGAATTTGATGGAGAAAGCCTTTCCTAATTTCTTTCTTTTGGTGATAATCTCAGTGAATAGCTCCTGTATACAATCGCTCACCAACTCGTGCTTATTGGTAAACTGGCAGCCGTAGTTGTACATCTTGTCAGCGTAGCTTTGGTATATGTAGGTGAGAGCGGCCTGATTGCCATTCCTAAATAATTCCCAGATTTCTGGATCAGATTTATTGTCAAAATTTGGCGTTGTGTTACGCTCAGGGCTACCTTTCCAGACATAGTGATCCTCCCGTTCTTGCTGAGGAAAGACCTCGTTCTCGTTTTCGGCCATAGTATGGGTAGTTACTGAGATTAAAGGGGCGAATCAATGGGTAGGCACCATCATTTAATCAATGGTAAAAATACGATTGAACCTATCCGTCGGAAGCTCAATCATTGATTTTTTGTCAATAGAAACCTACGAAAAACACTTCTATTGCAATAAATATAAAAAATGAGATAGTTATATCCATTCTTTTAGGAAGTTTTTAAACATACTTAGGTGTGTACAGGGAGAAAGATCAGCTATCGGCAGTATCGTTTACACATTATAAACCTCGATGATGGATGAGGGATAGCCCAAAAAGGTGAGGAATTATTTTTCGTGTAAAAACCCAGTCCAGGGTATTCATGAACTAGCAATGAAATATGCCAGGGAAAATTACCGCTGTTAGACAGCTACTTCTACGATAACTCTTTAGATAACGATTCAGCGTAGGCGTACCGCTATCTTTGACTTACAGGATCAGATGGATAGTATCTCCCGCCTGCGCACCTTCCAAAACATCCAAAGAGGCCTCTGGCTTATCCGCATTCCGGATGTCTAAGGTATTTTATAAGTTTCTACTCGGCATACTGCCATCAGCGGTTGATAGGCATCTTCGTTGGGCATTACGCACCAGTCAGTACCTACTTAGCGGAGGTCGGTTCTTTCGTCGTAGAGGCGGGCCGTCCCGACATTTCAGAGATGAAATTCGTGTCCTTTCCGTCATCGGCATAGTGCCACTACGAAGTGCTGTAGACCAGCCCCTCCAACTCAAACTCGTTGGCATAAAGCAACATCCGAATAAAGTCGTCCATGTGGTCTACTTTTCCATCGGTAATGACGATATTGCTGGATTCATACATTCGGCTTAATGAGTTTCCTGGCAACTCATGATGAAACCGGTCATCAGGAGCATTAAACTCTTTATTGATAATTTCACTTTGGGATACCTATTTTAGGGATTTACAGTACCTCACAAACCATAAAGAATGATACAACAGTATGATTTCAGGGCTAACCAGGCAGAAAAAGAAACGTTTTTCGCCTAAATAGCAGCCTACAATTTACTGTAGTTGAGTGCGTTATATGCTCACCCGCTTTCAAAAAGCTGCTTATGGCATCAGGTAAAGAACATACGTCGGCGACACTACTACTCACCCCAGTGGTAGGCTTCCTGGCCTGGCATTGGTCTGGTGGCAACTATGCCACTACTGCACTGGCTGTTAGCGGTTGCTTCAGCGGTATTTTCATCAGCCCCGACCTTGATATACCTACTCGGACAGTCTCTGAGACTACCCTGCTGCGCTGGTCATGGGGTGTTGGCTACCTCTGGATTGCGCTTTGGTATCCTTACGCGATTTTGTTTAGGCACCGGGGGATTAGTCACTGCCTGGTAGTAGGCACCTGCACCCGCCTGCTTTACCTGCTGGGCTGGGCCTTCCTGGGGCAGGAGGTGTTGCGGCAAAGTATGGATGTAGAAGGACAACTTCTGCTATGGCTGCAGGCGCATCTGATCCCGATTGGTATTTTTTCTGCCGGACTGGCCGTATCCGATGCCGGCCATTGGCTGATGGATCATTTTTAAGAAAGTCTACCTCATGCACAGAACGGTTCCTTATTCCTGGTGCCTCTCAATTTATACAAATGTAATTCCGTGCTCTCCGCAAATCTTGGCAACCTTTTCAAAATCGGGCGGTCCTGCCGGAAGTTCAGCCAACTTGGAAAACATGGCCTCAATACCTGCGGGAAAAGTGCTCCTAATCATTTTGGCCTTTTCTGTGCCTACGACTTCCCAGGCATGGGCGATATTTTTAGGCGCAAAAGCGATGTCGCCTTCCTTTAAAAAAGTCGTTTTGCCATCCACCATGATCTCTATTTCTCCTTTTACCACCCTGAATATTTCGTCTTCTTTGGTGTGAATATGCGGAGGTATGCCCGTACCCGGCTCTACATCGTCTACCCATTCTACAATCTGGTTACCGGTTTCACTTCACAGGAGTTTGTGGGTCTGTATATCGCCTATGACGTTAAGGACCTTGCCCTTACCGTCTTTAATTTTGGGTTTTGACTGAGGTGTAGCAGCCTTAGGTGAAATACCTTTGCCGATAGCAGTTTGTGAGGTTAGCGCAAGTCCTATTCCTAGTCCCAAGGTTTTGATAAATTCTTTTCTGTCCATAATACATTAGTTTTTGATATGTACTTGCAAGGTATGAACATCAAATGCTTTAGGGCTTACGAAAAACACGGTATATCCTTAGAATACAGGAAGACTATCCTCTCCTTACCTGCGAAGGTGTGCTACCGGTCTGTTTTTTTAAAGAAGAAACTAAAGTACTCCGGAGAAGAGAAACCCAGGTCATAACTGATTTCCTTGATAGAGTGGTCAGTAAATTTTAGCTGGTAACGAGCCCGCATGGTTAATTGCTCATCTATCAGGTTTTTGGTGTTGATGCCCAGAATTTCCTTCACACACTCGTTCAGATATTTATCCGAGACATTAAGCAACCTGGCATAGTCGCCAACTTCGTGGTAATCAGCTATCTGCTGGTCAATGACTTTTTGAGCTTATAAACCAGGGCTGATTTCGAGTTATTCTGGCTAATCACCGACCTGATATTGCACTTATCGTCACAGTAGACAAAAAAAGTATTTATAAGTGAAAGTATGGCTTCTTCTCTGTGTTTAAGGTTTGTACTGAGCAGCTCATCCAACATCTCGAGGATGGCCTGCACCCTTACTTCAATACCCGGGGTCAGGTTGATCTTCGGAATTTCTCCAGTGCTGAAAAGCCGGACCTCACTGATATGAAGATTTTTGAAAATGGGATGATCCAGAACTTTACTGGGAAGATATAGCACGTAGCCCGTTGCGTTGTGTGTCTCTTATTTAATGATTTTCCAATCGAAGACAGGATTAAAGAAGAACACGGCATTGGCTACATTATGGTGCAGAACTCTGTCAATCTCAATACCTTCTACTTCGTTTTTGATCCAGCAAACTGCGTAGAAGCCTGCGCTTGCCCGAAGCGGTTTCGCACCTGTGATGCGCGATATTTTGATATCATCAGGGTTCATAATCTACTGGATAACTGCAGCCGGGGGCTACACATTCGGATGAAAACTCGCATGATAGATCTTCTCATTGTACTGCGAGTAGTCAGTAATCTGGTCCTGGAATTTTTTGTAAGACTCATAAGCCCTTTGGCTGATAGGATCACTGCTGACCATGTCGCTTACCACCTCTTCGCTGTATTGCTGAAAGACAGACAATACTTCATCCGGAAATTTGCGGAACTCCACATTTTCTTCGTCTCGTAATTTACGGGCGTACTCACTGTTTTTTACCTCGGCTTCAGAGAGTGACCACATATTGAGGCGTTGCGCGCAGGAGGTCAGTATAGCCTGCAAGTCAGTGGGTAAGTCGGTAAACTTATCACTGTTGGCAAACAGTTCCAGGGCAGTACCTGGCTCATGCCAGCCCGGATAGTAGTAGTACTGCGCCACATTGTAGAAGCCCATCAGATAATCGTGATAAGGCCCGATCCACTCGGTAGCGTCGATTACGCCCCGCTCCAGGTTGGTGTAAATTTCTCCACCTGCTACCAGTACCGAGGTACCGCCAGCACGGTTGAATACCTTACCGCCAATGCCCGGGATGCGCATCTTGAGGCCCTGAATATCTTTAATAGAATTGATCTGCTGATTGAACCAGCCTCCCATCTGCATACCAGTATTGCCACCGGGAAAAGGCAGTAGGTTAAAAGGGGCATAAGTTGCTTTCCAGAGCTCGTGTCCATCCGCGCCGATCAGCCAGGCGTTCATCTGCTGGGCGTTCATGCCAAAGGGAACCGTCGAGAAAAACTGCGCTGCCGGAATCTTACCGGCCCAGTAGTAAGAAGCACCATGACCCAGTTCTATGGCACCGTTGCTTACTGCGTCAAAAACTTCCAGCGAAGGTACCAACTCGCCCCCTCCGTACACGGTAACTTCCATGCGTCCTCCGGAAGCCTCATTGACCCACTGTGCGAATTTGTTGCAGCCCTCGCCCAGTACAGGAAAGTTGGGCGGCCAGGTAGTGACCATTTTCCAGCGGTAGGTTGCATTAAAATTGATATAGGGCGCCTGTACTTCTTTTTTTTTATCGGCCGAGCAGGCGGTTTGGGCAAGTGCCGGTGTAGCAACGGCAGCAGTCAGGCTGTGGCGCAGGAATTTACGGCGGCTGTTAGTATCTTTTTGATTCATAGATTTTTATAAAGTGAGCAAGCGTGGGAACAGATAAAAATAAGCATTAAAAAGTAAGCATTTATAAGATTTAAAACAAAATCTGCTATCTTTGCAGTCTTTTACGACAAATGGACGAGTTCCATTACGTTTAACAAAAATTAATTATGGCAGTAAAAATCAGATTGGCGCGTCGAGGACGCAAGAAACTGGCAATTTACGACATGGTCGTAGCCGATGCCAGAGCACCACGGGATGGTCGCTTTATTGAAAAACTCGGGATTTATAATCCCAACTCTAACCCTGCTACGATTGACATCAGGGAAGACAAAGCCTTGGACTGGCTGTTGAAAGGTGCCAAGCCTACCGATACTGTAAGGGCAATTTTGTCTTACCGCGGTGTGATGCTCAAGAAGCACCTGCAAATAGGTGTTAACAAAGGAGCACTTACGCAGGAAGAAGCTGACAAGCGCTTCAGCGACTGGATAGAATCTAAAGAGGCTGAAGTTTCCGGAAGGAAAGAATCGCTGGCTAAGAAAAGGGAAGAAGAAAGAAATGCACGCCTGGAAGCTGAAAGAAAGATCAGTGAAGCACGTGCGAAAGAGTTAGCCGCAAAGAATGCTCCTGTCGTGGAAGAAGCTCCTGCCGAAGAAGCGGGCGAGGAAACTTCAGAAGCAGCTACTGAGCAGGAACAGGCAAACGTATCTGAAGCTGCTGCGCAGGCCGCTGCTGCTGAGGAGACACAGGCTGAAGCCCCTGCTAAGGAGGAACCTAAGGCTGAGGAAGAGAAGGAGGAGCCTAAGGCCGAAGCCAAAGAAGAAGCTCCTGCTAAAGAAGAGCCGAAGGCCGAAGATAAGAAAGAAAAAGCACCTGAGGCTAAAGAAGAGCCCAAAGCTAAGGAAGCGAAAAAAGAAGATTCTTCCGAAGAGAAGAAGAAAGACTCATAAACAAATATGCGGATTGATGACTGCTATCAGCTAGGATACGTCAGCAAGACGCACGGTTTGCAGGGTGAGGTCAATGTCTATCTGGATGTGGACTTTCCCGAAGACTACGAAGAAATGGAATCAGTATTTCTGCAACTTTTGGGTTCAGGAACGCTGATTCCTTTTTTTATCGAACATCTACGTCTGCAAAAAGAGAATGCTATCGTAAAATTTGAGGATGTAAACAGCATTGAACAGGCGGAAACATTGATAAAAGCACAGCTTTTTCTGCCCTTAGATCAGCTTCCACCCCTGGAAGAAAATCAATATTATTTTCATGAAATCATTGGCTTTCGCGTAGAAGATGAACAGGAGGGTCAACTGGGAACAGTGAAAGACGTGTACGAAGCCGGCGGCCAGGAACTCATCGCTATGGACTATCACGAGCAGGAGATTCTCATTCCTCTCAATGACGAAGTTGTGCTGAAAGTAGACAAAGCGCAGCAGGTCATCCACACCCGCCTGCCCCAAGGTTTGCTGGATATCTACTTTGATGGATAGTGTTATCGTTTCGGGTGTTATAGTTTGTAAAGATAAATCCTCAACACCCTAACAATCAGAAACTTCAAGCCTTATACCAATTCACAACTTGCCAGTGCTTCATAATCCGGACGGTCGGCGGCGTGACTGTGGCGATATTCTTTGATGATTTCTCCTTTGTAAAGCACGAATACCCCGGGCATCCGAAAACCATCGCCTACCAACTTACCTACGCCGTAGCCCTTGAGAATCCCTGCTTCAACACCTCTCAGCCAGGACTTTAGTCCGAATAGCTGAAAAAATGAGCCTCTTTTCAGGTGAAAGGTATTGTAAAGAATGCAGCCGGGATCGCTGACATGAACAGCATCCTGGTATCCATACCTTTCAAAATACTGATCAGCCTCTTTCGGGCTGCCCATATGTACGAATACGATTTGCATACCTTCAGCTTCAATGGTGGCTTTTTTATTTTTGAGCTCTCCAATCGCCTCCCGGCAAAAAGTACAACCAAAGTGACGTAAAAAAACCAGGTAAACGGGTTGCTGCCCCGAGAGATCATACAATGAGTCTCCTCTCTGGGTATTTGATTTGCGGAGTGTATCGCTCAAGGAAGTGTCGTTATCCTGGTTACCATCCGGTAGTTGCCAGGCTTTAAAAATGTAATAGAGGAAAATAGCGAAAACAATGGCCCAGGAGGCATCTTTCAGCGTAAAGAAGAGTGCCATACGAGTGGAGATAGTACCTTCAGCCAGGTAAGTATACATCATGATGGCACCCGCAAGCTTGATAAAGAAACCAGCCATAACAATCAACACGTGCTTTACGGGGTTTACCGCGGCAATGAAGTAAGCTGCTCCGAAAACTACACTGATGACGCCGGTCATTTGCCAGGAAAAAAGCATCCCGGGAACGGGCATCTCGGCCCAGCGAAACATGGTGTCTGTGAAGAGCGCAAAGGTAAGCCCCCACACAGCGTTGGTGATGCCGGCAAAGCGAAGTAGGATACCAATCCAGTTGGGTAGAGATTTCATGTGACTTTACGGTGCTTGATCTGTTTTTCACGAATGGTTCTGACCAGGATTACCGTAAAGGGAATTACCCAGATCAGATCATTCATTATCAGGTGAAACAAATATTGTCGGGTGGACATTCCCTCTAGTATGAACCAGTAAAACCAGGCAGCACCAAAAATTTTGGAGGCTATACCCACCGCCAACAGATACCAGAGTGTAGTTGGATAAATGGCTACTGTGGCATACACCAAACCAAAAAGCATAACACCCAAACCCTGCCACTCTACGATGCCTGGTGCGGCTTCCCTGCTTTGACTTACCCACTGGTAAAAAGCGTTAGGAAAATTGTAAATAAAAAAGCCCCAGCCCAGATTGTAGGCTCCTGCCAGTAGTAGCAGCCCACGCATCCAGGGTTCTACCCTTAGTTCTGCTTGTTGTTCCATGGTCATTTTAACCCTTGTGGTAAATGAAAAGTTATGTGTCAGTGGACATAGCTGCCAGCGTTGATATCAATGGTGCAGCCAGTAGCATGATCCGAAAAGCCACTGGCCAGAAAGGCCACTGTAGGGGCAATATCTTCAGGCTGGGTAAGTGAGGTAAGGGCCAGATCGTCTTTTATGTAGGCCTCTCCGTATTTCTCTACAAACTCCTTGGCCATAGCTGTGTAGGTAAAACCCGGGGCCACGATAAATGCCTTCACACCCTGCTTACCGTAGGCACGGGCAATAGAGCGGGTTAGCGCTACAACGCCGCCTTTGGAAGCAGCATAGGCCATATAATCAGCTGTATCACCCCGAAAAGCAGCCCTGGAAGCTATGTTGATGATACGACCTCCCCCTGAGGCTACGAAGTGTTCAATGCACTTCTTGCAGAGCAGTCCGGTTGCATGCAGGTTGACCAGCATAGTCTTAGACCAGGAATCAGTAAAGCCAACATCATCACCTTCTACATCAGCACTGATGGCGATACCCGCATTGTTAACGATCGCATGCAGGCGGCCAAACTTGGCCAGCACATTCTCAAAAAGCTGCATCACTTCTACCGGCTTACTCAGATCAGCCTGAAAAGCTTCTGCCCCTTTCCCGATATTATCCACCACGTGGGCTGCCGTGTTAGCATTCCGATTATAGTGTACAGCTACCTGCGCACCTGCTTCAGCTAGTTGTTCAGCGATGGCCTGACCAATGCCCCGACTGGCTCCGGTTACTAATATTTTTTGTCCTGTGAGGTCGATATTCATACGAGTAGATGGTATTCTTTGTACAGAGGAAAAGTTAAAAAAAATCTGTAACAAGTATTACTCTTATTTTATGATCCAGATAAAATAGAGGAATAAAATTATCTGAACATCATATTTTGTATACTTGTCAGCATAGAATCAAAAAACTACCGAAGTATGAATCCTGAACTGGCTAACGAACTAATACGAAAAAGAAGGTCTATTTATCCGCCCCTGTACAGCGGTGAAAAAGTTGACGATGTTATAATTAAACAAATGCTGGAAAATGCCAACTGGGCCCCTACGCACGCACTCACCGAGCCGTGGCGTTTTTCGGTTTTTACAGGCGAAGGGCTCCAAAGGCTGGCGGATTTTCAGTCAGAACTGTACAAAAAGTTTAAATCTGCCGACGGTAGCTTCGACGAAAAAAAATACCAGAAGCTTAAAGATAAGCCGCTACAATGTTCGCATATCATTGGTATAGGCATGCAGCGTGACCCCAAAAAGAAAATTCCTGAAGTGGAAGAGATTGAAGCTACTGCCTGCGCAGTGCAGAATATGTATCTTACCGCTGCTGCCTATGGTGTAGGCTGCTACTGGGGCACCGGCGGTATCACGTACATGGAAGAAGCTAAGGAATTTTTTGGCCTGGGAACCGAAGATAAATTCCTGGGATTTCTTTTTGTAGGAATGCCCAAAGCAGGTAAATGGCCAGAAGGCAGGCGTAACCCAGTATCGGAAAAAGTGAGATGGGTCAAGGCGTAGCTTCTGTCTCATCAGTAATCAGCGCGCGGGCCTTTTCGGTCAGTCGGGCGATACGGCTTTGCGACGTAGTATCTACCTGAAACCTGTCTATTCCGGGTAGCGATGAGGGAATATCTACATCTTGACGGGAGGGGAAGAGCCGCTTACTTTCAGCAAACTGCTTCATAAAGCTATTGGAAAAAAGATAGTTGAAAAGTGCCGTAGTCCTGCCAGGGTGTGGGGCATTTCGCCGTATGCCAACCCCGGTAAGTTGCAGATAAGTCTCAGGTTGAAGAAACTGTAGCTGCCAGCCCGGCCTAACGATGTAGTCTGATGTATTTGTCAGTAGGAACTGCCTGAGGCTGTCAGGCGTACCATCTTGGGAATCCTGCAGACCTCGCCACCAGTCTTGGACCGTTGCCTTACTCTCATCTGCCATGAGGGAAGCCAGCAGTGAAACAAAGAAATCTTCATCCTCAGCAGAAAAGGCCATTTTTCCTTTCCAGCGTTCATCAGTAAGTTGTTCGTAACGCCGTACTTGCAGGCTATCCACACTGTCGCGAAGATAGGCGATGACGTAAGTGCTGTAGCCCAGACTCAGCCAGCGTTGTTCATCATCCTGCAGGTGATCCGGAATGGCACGGAGCAAACTGCTGTTGGGCAGGGTATCCAGCATGTCTGACTGTTTGGCCTGATTCAGATAAGCAACGCCCCGCAGTAGCAGTACATCTGCATTGGTACTGTCTTCTCCCAGAGAAAGGATACGATCAAGAACCTGGTAATTTGGCTTACTGATGATATTAACCTTCAGCCCGGAAGCTGTTTCAAATGGCAAGAATAAGTCCTGGTCTGTCGCTGATAGGCAGTTACTGTACAGATTGACTACTTCACCTCGTTGCACCATGCGCGATGAGCGGTCACAGGCAAACACCGAGAGTGTTAGCATTATGATGCCAAGAATACGAATTGCTGAGGACATGAAGATGCCGATTTACACGGTCTGAACCTTTTGTGCAACAGGAAAGCTCCTTTTTAATCGCCTACTAAGATAGTAGAAGCGCACGAAAAGTAAAACTGCCGCGATAGTAAGGCTGATCAATAGTCCCAGCCAGATACCGTGAGGGCCCAAGTTGGCGACAAAAGCAAGCCAGTAACCAACCGGCAAACCTACAATCCAGTAGGCTACCAGGGTGATGATAGTCGGTACTTTAACATCGGCCATGCCACGCAGTGCTCCCAGGCCTACAGCTTGTGCGCCGTCGGAAAGCTGGAAAAAGGCGGCAATGATCAGCAGCGAACCTGCCAGTTCAATAACCTCCGGCTCGTCTATGTAGAGTGAAGGAAGAAAAAACTTGCCAGTTACAAAGACAACCGCAGCAACCGACATCAGCCCCAGTCCCATCAAAATGGCACTGAATCCTGCTCTTCTCATATTAGGGATATCCTGTTTACCTAACTGGTTCCCTACTCTTACGGTAGAGGCTGCCGCAATGCCAGTGACCATCATGTAGCTCACGGCAGCCATATTGAGCGCAATCTGATGTGCAGCCAGTGCCTGAGCGCCCAGCCAGCCCATCATGATGGCAGCAAAGCTGAAAGCCCCTACCTCAAACACGTACTGGAAGCCGGTAGGTATGCCGATCTTTAGTAGACGTACAATGAGCTGCTTTTGTAGCTTTTGAATTACCAGATTTTGTCGGAACCAGGTAGCCCGCGTAGCGTACAAAAACATTACCATAGCCATCACGACCCGAGAGATCAGCGTGGCCCAGCCTGCGCCATTCAGCCCCAGCTCCGGAAAGCCAAACTTACCGTAGATCAGCAGGTAGTTGAGTGCAATGTTGAGCAGGTTGGCACTCAGGGTAATGAACATAGCAGTACGGGTGTAGGACAGCCCTTCTGCATACTGCTTAAAAGTCTGAAAAAACATGAAAGGCAGTAGCGAAGAGGTGATAATCAGCAGGTAAGGGATCGTAATCTCTACTACCTGCTCAGGTTGCTCCAGCAGGGGTAATAGCGAAGAAGAAGCCAGGATAAGCAATCCGAGTAATCCAGCAGCTAGTAAGTTGATAACCAGCCCATGGCGGAATATAATTCCGCTTCTCTTTTGGTCACCTTCACCATCAGCAGCCGCTACCAGGGGCGTGATTGCCATAGAAATGCCGATGCCAAACATGAGTACCAGCGAAAAAATGCTGTTCGCCAGGGAAACAGCAGCTAGTGGGTCGGTGCCTAACTCTCCTACCATGATACTATCAGCTACCCCCACGGTGATATGGCCCAGTTGGCTCACTACAATAGGGTAAGCAATGAGAAATGTAGCTCGAAAATGTTTACTGAGTGGTTGTAGTGACATGTTTAAATAAGACGTACCGATGATTTAATTCCGGCTTTCAGATGTTTAAGAAACGGGCGACCTTCAGGATCCCGGCTACGCTGATGGCGTCGGTAATATGACCTTCCATCACCATTTCCAGGGCTTCAGCAAAATGTAGCTTACGGATTGCTAAGTCTTCGGTTTCATCAAACTCAGTTTCTCCGGCCTGGAGTTCCCGAGCCAGGTAGATAAATCCTTCTTCGTCGGTTATTGAGTTGGACGTATGCAGGCGCATGATTTGGGTCCACTGTACAGCAGACAGGCCGGTTTCTTCTTTAAGCTCTCGCCGGGCTGATTCCAGCGGGTCGACGTAGCGGTCGCCTCCGCCCATGGGTATCTCCCAGGAATACTCATTAAGCGTGTAACGGTACTGGCCCACCAGCCAGGTGTTTTGGTGTTCGTCCAGCGGAATGATACCGATAGCCTTATTTTTAAAGCTCACCTTCCCATAAATACCTCTACCTCCCCGGGGATTGATGACCTGATCCTCGTGTACTTCTATCCAGGGGTTTTGATATACCTCTCTGGTACTCAGCTGCTTCCAGGGATTTTTATACTCATTCATATTACAGTGTGATTTGTTCAGCCGGAAATCAAATAATGTTACAGTATGTGTCTGGCAGAGCACATATACAGTGCCGCTTTTTGTTTTATCAGATAAGAATGATGCCATACACCAAAGTAGAATACAAGGGGATACACCCAATTTATCAGCCATGTATTAATTGCCAGTCATTTCGGCAGCATCTAGGAAAGCGTGTTGTTAGTTTTATGAAATTATTCAATAAATATCACCAATATGGCTGACCTTCTAATTAATGGCCGCATGACCATCACAACGCTCAAGAGACAATTCAAAGAGCAGTTTCATGCCAATCTCCGCGTATACGACGGTAGTAAGTTTGCTGACGACAACGCCACGGTCGCCTCCATCCGAAAAGATGGGGCCGAAAAAACTGGTGAAGTTAAGCTGATGAGTAATATGCGGGTAGGTAATTTTGAGAAAAAGTTTCTGGAAACTTTTGGCATCCGGGTACAAGTAGCTACCCCTGATAATCGTAAGCTGGTAGACGACCAGAAGACACTCAAAGGAGCGGCTAGTGTAGCCTGACAAGTGTGCATGAAGGGCATCCCGCCCTTCTTAGTCTTCCAGCTTCTTAAAAAAATCCCACATGACCACTCCAATGCTCACCGATACGTTGAGCGAGTGCTTGGTACCAAACTGAGGAATCTCCAGGCAGATGTCAGCCTTCTCTACTACTTCGTCAGTTACGCCAAATACTTCGTTGCCAAACACCACACAGTACTTAGTATCTTTGTAGGGCAGGAAATCCTGGAGCGGAACACTCTCATCAGTCTGTTCTACACAGACGATGCGGTAGCCAGCTTCTTTCAATTCTTCAATCAATGTTTCGGTACCTTCCTGGTGCTCCCAACTTACTGACTCTGTAGCGCCCAGAGCAGTTTTATTGATCTCCCGATGGGGAGGTGTAGCCGTAATACCACAGAGGTAAACTTTTTCTATCAAAAAAGCATCCGCGGTGCGAAAGGTTGAGCCCACATTATTCATACTACGGATGTTATCCAGGATTATAACAATAGGACGCTTCTTCTTGACTTTGAACTCCTCTACGCTCAGGCGATCCAGTTCTTCGTTTTTCAGTTTTCTCATTTAGATATTCTCCAGCAGGAAATATTTGGCCCTTTGT
>CAZZGE010000088.1:0-16905 GCA_964653665.1 uncultured Porifericola sp.
CTTGAGTACCGAGAAGTAACACTTTTCATAACTACTTAATACCAACATCCTTAGAAACAGGAAAATACGAGTAGGTTAATAAGCATGCAGATGTGGAAAGTTTTTTGGTTCAATACCGCTATAGCTTCAAGCGGTAGACAATCCTGTTGCTGATGTCGAGAATCACTAGGCGGTTCTCCAGACCGAACAGGGTGGTAATGCGCTGGTGAAGAAAAGTATCAATGGCATCCTTGTGGCTATAAAGCCTGTCTGTTACAGCATAAAGTTGTCGGTGATCAATTGGGTCATGATAAGAAAAACAGTCTTTTAATGCACTGTTCATCTCCAGTAGCTGTGAGGTCTTATACTCTGAGGCGGCCAACAGGGCACGGGCAGCTATGCTGATCAGTACCTGATTCGTCTGCTTGGCATTGAACCCCAGTCCCCTGAGACATCCTTCAAGCTCCAGCTTGTTCAGTATTTGCCTGCACAGGTGCTCCCCACCAAAAGTGTGTACTTGTTCCACTTCCAGACCCTCTGTACCAACATTATGGAACTCGGTCTTTTCATGGGGTGGAGGAATAGAGGCGCCTCCCAGGCTATCCTGATCATATTTGATGAAATATTTCTCAAAGTAGGCATTGGCTAGCGCTACGAGTTCCTGAGGGGCATCTGTGGGAAAATCTTTGCCTTGAGGATTTCCAGCACTAACTTCCTGTTGGCCTGATCAGCCAGAGCTTCATCAGCACCCAGGTAGAGGATCGCATCTTGTTTGACCTTTCCCTCGACCTTGAGGGTCTGTGCCAGCGTGTACTGGTAGAATTTTGCTTCGCTGTTTTTTTGACTGCCCTGATGTACATGGGGCAAAGGCAGGAAAGAATACTGGGAAATAAAAGCAACCGCACTCCACTACAAAACGAGAATCAAAGCAAAAATCACCATTTAAACAGCTTCAGGTCACTTTACACTTCACGAAATTTTTGATTTTCTCAAAAATCCCGCAAGGTGAGCTAATTTCTCCAGAAAAGTACCAGCAGGAAAAAGAGGTTCAGGCAAAAGCTGGAAATCAGATTGAGTCTCATGGTTGCCCGAAAGTTAGCCTGAGCTGCATCTTGCCGTACCTTCAGGTACCAGAAAAAAAAGTAAGCCAACACAGGTAAAAGAAATATTAAGTAGCCTAAAGCCTGCAACAAACCTTGGTAATACTGGTAGTACCAGAAGAAACCAACCGTTGCCAGGGAGAATGCAATGGCGGTAAAATGAAACGTACCAAGTACGCCCAGGCGGTAGCTTAGGGTAAAGTCT
This sequence comes from uncultured Porifericola sp., assembly GCA_964653665.1. Lineage (GTDB taxonomy): Bacteria > Bacteroidota > Bacteroidia > Cytophagales > Cyclobacteriaceae > Catalinimonas. The sequence continues at coordinate 1,285 of CAZZGE010000088.1, forward strand.
CCTCTGCGGACGTCCTCTTCATGCTGGTAAATTTGTGTCATAGGGTAAGAACCGCACAACATAAGGGTACTTAGCATTGCAGGTATGAGAATTTCTGCCTGTAGCGTCTGAATGATAGATACGTCCTGCACCCCCACATAACTCATCAGAAAGGTAAAACAACCCTGAAAGATACCGGCAATCAGCCAACTGCTAATGGCGTATTTCTTCAGTCGCACCGATGGGTGGCTGTAAGCTTTACTTACCAAGCCGTAGATGAGCAGCATAAGCGCAAACTGCCAGTTGATAAGCAGGCCCAGTATGATAGCCATAGCGTCCAGTACAAGCGACACAGAGTAGAGCTCCGGGCTTACTTTTGGGGGCTTCTCCAGCCCGCCAATGCTGCCTTCGTCTTGGTCAAAGTAGCTATTGTAGCCGTTGCTGGCCGGGTAGAGAAGTACGTGCAAAATAAAGAAAACCAGCAGAACTCTGAGCCAGTTTTCTGGTAGGTCTACGCCCAGGGCGAAGAGAAAAACCGGCAGCAGAAAGAAAGAAAAAGGTAGCCGGAGGTGAAGTAATGTAGAGCGGCTGATGATCCCTACGCTTTTGGCCATAAGTATTTCAGAAGGTTAAGGGTCAGCCGAAGCAACACAAACAAGGCCAGCATCCGGCTTTATTGTTTACTGCTTCTTGGCAGCACTCCAGTAAGCGTCCATTTCTTCCAGGCTCATGTCACTCAGTTTTTTGCCACCCTTTTCAACTTCTGCTTCCAGGTAGTTGAAGCGGCTGATAAACTTCTTGTTGGTGCGTTCCAGCGCTTCTTCGGGATTGATTCCGGCAAAGCGGGCATAGTTGACCAGAGAAAAAAGCAGATCGCCAAATTCAGCCTGGGCTTTTTCACGTTCCCCAGCTTCTTCTTCCTCGCGAAATTCCCGCATCTCTTCTTCTACCTTCTCCCAAACCTGCTTTTTCTTTTCCCAGTCAAAGCCTACTCCCCGGGCTTTATCCTGTATGCGCATTGCTTTGATGAGTGCCGGTAGTGATGTAGGCACGCCCCCCAGTACCGTTTTTTTCTGATTTCCTTGCTCCTTGAGTTTGATCTGCTCCCAGTTGCGCTCCACGGCCTCAGCGTCCTGTGCGTCTACGTCGCCATAAATGTGAGGGTGACGTACGATCAATTTTTCACAGATACCATTCAGGACATCGGTAATATCAAATGCCTGCTGCTCAGAAGCAATGCGGGCATAAAAGACAATGTGGAGTGCTAGATCTCCCAGTTCTTTCCGGATTTCCGGCATATCACCCTCAATAATGGCGTCTGAGAGTTCGTAAGCTTCTTCAATGCTCAGGTGCCGCAGGCTTTCCAGCGTTTGTTTACGGTCCCAGGGACACTGTTCCCGGAGTTCGTCCATGATAGTGAGCAGACGCTCAAAAGCCCTTAGTGCGCTTTCTCGATTGGTTTCAGCCATATGTGCATGATTCTTGTCCCAACGGAGACATTACAAATAGATTTCGCGTATAGACGTGATTCAAAAATATGAAATAGAAACTTTGGTTCTAAGTAGTTCGTTTTAACTTTATAGCCGATTCCACCGAAAAAACACCAATAAGATGACAACGATACTTTTAGGCATAGGGATTTTGGGACTGTTTTTCGTCCTGATGTGTGTAAGACTGATATTTTTAAAAGATGGAGAATTCAAGGGTACCTGTGCCTCTCAGAGTCCATTCCTCAATAAAGAAGGTACAACTTGCGGGTACTGCGGTAAAGAAGTTGGTAAAGATACCCAATGCGGTAATTCCGAGTCAGAAGTAAATAAAGTGCTGGCCAAGTTTAACTAGTGACTGGTATTTTATCCTGAATGGGCACTTACATTTTCTCATTAAATCTGATTTTCATTGACGCTCATCAAATCTATTTCCGGTATACGCGGTACTGTCGGAGGGCAGGCGGGTGATGCCCTTACTCCAGTAGATGTCGTAAAATATGCCGCTGCTTACGGCACATATATAAAATCTCAGCATAAGGAAGCCCACGTAGTGATTGGTAGAGATGCTCGTACTTCCGGGGAGATGATCTCCAAGTTGGTCAGCTCATCCCTTCAGAGCTTGGGTATTCACGTCACAGATATTGGTCTGGCACCTACGCCTACCGTAGAACTGGCAGTGCGTAATGAAGAGGCTTCTGGAGGTATTATCATTACGGCCAGTCATAATCCTGGCCAGTGGAATGCCCTTAAACTGTTGGATACAAAGGGCGAGTTCTTGTCGGCTTCTGCCGGCCGGGAGGTCCTTAAGATTGCTGAAGAAGGCTCTTTTGAATTTGCCACTTCCAAAAAGCTGGGTGCTTATCAGGTAGTCACTGACTACATAGACAAGCATATTGAGAAAGTGATGGCCTTGCCAGAAGTAGACAAAGATGCTATCGCCGAACGTAATTTTAGGGTAGCCATAGACTGCGTAAACTCGGTAGGAGGCATAGCCGTGCCTAAGTTATTGGCAGCATTAGGGGTATTCCATGTAGAAAAAATATTTTGCGAACCTGACGGCGCTTTCAAAAGAAATCCGGAACCCTTACCGGAAAACCTTAACCATATCTGCTCCAAAATTGAGCAGGGCGCCTTTGACCTGGGTATCGTAGTAGATCCGGACGTAGACCGGCTGGTACTAATACAGGACAATGGCGTGCCATTTGGCGAAGAGTACACACTGGTTGCGGTAGCTGATTATGTACTGGGCCTCAACGGGGGAGGTGATACCGTTTCCAACCTTTCATCATCACAGGCACTGAAAGATGTAACCGAAAAGCATGGTGGCATCTACACAGCAGCGGCGGTAGGAGAGGTAAACGTAGTGCAGGCGATGAAAGAGACCAAGGCTGTCATCGGCGGCGAAGGTAATGGCGGCGTGATCTATCCTAAGATACACTACGGACGGGATGCACTCACCGGTATCGCTCTCTTCCTGACGCATCTGGCAAAGTTTGGTAAGACTATGACGCAGCTCAAGTCCACGTATCCTCTGTATCATATCTCCAAAAATAAGATTGAACTGACGCCGGATATTGATATGGATGCTATCCTAAAAGGTATACAGAAAAAGTACAGCAGGATGCCTATCAACACGCTGGATGGGGTAAAAATAACCTTTGGACAAGAATGGGTGCATTTGCGTAAATCCAACACTGAGCCTATCATCCGCATTATTGCTGAATCACATTCTCAGGTGACCGCTGAGCACCTGGCTATGAAAATCATCAGCGATATTCGGGAGATCATTTCTGAGAGGGCATAGCTGCGGGTCTATGCCTTTTTGCATTAATTGCTTAATTTTGCCCTCTTACTAAGAATCATAAATCATGCGTATATACCTGGATAATGCTGCTACTACGCAGCTTGACCCGGAAGTATTTGAGGCGATGAAACCCTATATGCTGGAGTTTTACGGCAATCCTTCGTCTACCCATGCTCATGGCCGGGCGACCCGATCAGCGCTGGAAAAAGCCCGCAAACAGATAGCAAATCTGCTGCAGGCCTCGCCTTCAGAAATATTCTTCACCTCCGGCGGTACCGAAGCGGATAACACGGCGATTAAATGCAGCATAGAAACGCTGGGGCTTCAGCGTGCCATCACCTCTCGCCTGGAACACCACGCCGTACTACATACGCTGGAAGATCTGGCGCAGCGTAACATCATACAATTGGATTATGTGCAGACCGATGCTCGAGGCAATGTCGACCTGCAACACCTGGAGCGGCTACTGGCGGCCAACAACAGTTCGCTGGTTTCCCTGATGCACGGTAACAACGAAATTGGTAACCTGAATGATCTGGCGCAGATAGGAGAAATCTGCGAAACGCATAACGCCATTTTACATTCGGATACGGTACAGACTTTAGCCCACTATGCTCATGACCTGAGTAAGCTGAAAGTACACTGTATAATCGGCTCGGCCCATAAATTTCATGGCCCTAAAGGTGCAGGACTGATGTATGTGCGCAAAGGACACGCAATTTCACCCTTCATTCACGGAGGATCGCAGGAACGAAATATGCGGGGTGGTACTGAAAATCTTTATGGCATCATTGGGATGGCCAAGGCGCTGGAAATCGCTTACAGTGGTATGGAGCAGCATCAGTCACACATCTTGTCGCTCAAGAAGGCTATGATAGACAGGCTGAAAGAGAAGATACCAGATGTGGCTTTTAACGGGGAATCAGAAAATCTGGACAAAAGTCTGTACACAGTCTTAAGTGTAAGCCTGCCGCCTTCAGAAGACACTGATATGCTGTTATTCAATTTGGATCTGAACCAAATCTCTGCTTCGGGAGGATCGGCCTGCAACAGCGGTTCCAACCTGGGGTCTCACGTACTGAAGGCATTGGATATCGACCCTGAGCGAGGAGCTATTCGTTTTTCTTTCAGCAAATTTAACACACTAGACGAGGTCAGCTTTGTTGTGGATAAGCTAGCGGAGATGTACGCTTCGGTAAAAGTTTGAATTTATATGCTGATTTTTTGTTAGATTTAAAAAAACGGAAATCTATGAAAAGTTACACCCTAAGCCTGATAGCCGTACTGTTGTTTTCTTCAAACCTCAGCTTTGCCCAGGAAGCGATTGACAACCAGGTGTGGAAAGCCCTCTCTGGTGTAGAGTACAAAATTACTGAGGATGAGTATGGTGAGTTATACGTACCAGTATTCAGCGAGAAAGCCGAAGCCATGGAAGGCAAAGAAGTCACTGTTCCTGGTTACATCATACCCTTTGAAGGCCTCTTCAAGCCCGACCATGTCATCGTATCCTCATTACCGTTGGCTTCTTGCTTTTTCTGCGGCTCTGGTGGCCCTGAAACAGTGATGGAAGTGTATCTCAATGAACCTATTGATTATACGGAGTCCATTGTAGCCTTCAAGGGTAAGCTCAAACTTAATGACGGGGACTACGAGCAACTGATGTATATTCTGGAAGATGCTGAGATGGTAGGAGAAGTAGGAAAGTAAAAAATTTTGACAAGCGCATATACAAAGGCTTCTGCAAGGGAGCCTTTTTTGTTTCTACCTCTGAAAACCACGTCGTTCTCTACGACATATGCCTCGAAAACGAGGTAGCGAAGGCAAGACGTGGCCCAACCAAAAAGCCGACTGTATAGTTGAAGTTGAAGAAGATAAACGGAAGGGATAGTGCAAGCTGTCTCCACATAGCCCGTACGCTTAAATTAGCACCTATGGCTAACATCAAACAATTTTTAGAACATACTGCCCTGCATCCCACTCTCAACTACCCGAGAGTAGAAGAGATAATCCTGCAGACCAGGGAACACCAGTTTGCAGGACTGTGCCTGCCACCTTTCTGGGTCAAAAAAGCTGCCCGTGAGCTAAGTGATCTGGATGTGCAGGTCGTGACGGTTGTTGGTTTTCCGCTGGGTTACCAGATGAGCCAGACGAAAGAAGCAGAAATCCGGCAGGCCTTGAAGGATGGTGCAGACGAACTGGATGTAGTGATGAATATTTCTGCTTTTAAGTCAGGTATGCCCTGGGCTAAAATTGAACTGGCTAAGTACGCAGGCATTATTCACGAAGCCGAGGCTATGATGAAAGTAATCATTGAGACCGCGTACCTCTCGGATGATGAGATACGGCGAGCCTGTACGATCTGTGCAGATGCAGGCGCTGACTTTGTCAAAACTTCCAGTGGCTGGGCGAGAGCAGGGGCCAATCTAGAGCACGTACGCCTGATGCGGCAGGTATTGCCTTCCAATGTGGGTGTCAAAGCTTCGGGCGGCATCAAAACCTATGCACAAGCCAGGGCCATGCTGGATGCCGGAGCAGACCGTATCGGTACTTCATCTGCGTTACAAATCATGGCCACCGCGGACTCTCCATGAACGGCAGAAAAGCAGTATGCGGCGAAGCTTTCTCTCACATCAGATTTTTTGAGTCGCAGTAATTTTAACCAACATAGCAAACTAACGAACTCTATGAAGCACTATACGATACAGGTATTCGGAAAAGTACAGGGAGTATTTTTTCGGGCCAGCACCCGCGAAAAAGCTACGGAACTGGGAATTAATGGATGGGTGAAAAATAAGCCAGATGGATCCGTGCTGATTGAAGCTGAAGGTCCGGAGGACAAACTGCGAAGTTTGATCTCGTGGTGCCAACAGGGTCCACCTCAGGCCAATGTAAAAAAGGTGGAATACGCAGAAGGCGAGTTACAAGACTACCAGCAGTTTGAGGTAACCCGCTAGGGCTTGTTGGGTTTTCGTTTCTTACGCTGTGAGTTATCCAGAGCCGCACTGTCTTTTTTCTTCTGCTGTTTATCCTCATTGTCTTCAGACCCAGGGCGATTCTCTATGACATCCTGCTTATTTTCAAAAAACGCATCAAACGCGTGCTGGTAGGTAAGTGATACACCCTGCAACTGTCGCACATCATTGTTGAAGATATTCCGTTCGCTTTCTTGGAAAATGCGGATGTTTAGGTTGCCCTTGGTATCCAGGCGATAAAGAATTTCAAATTCACCATAAATATCATTATCCGAAGCTGCATTGGCCATTTGCTGCTCAGCCTCACTGTTGGTATTCAGCGCTGTCATGCCCCCTACACTTACCCGCAGACGGTCGTTAAAGAAGGCTTTAGAAAGACTTACGTCCAGTGAACGATCGGCCAGGGCTGTATTTTGTGACTGAAACTGGTCAGACTCAAGATCCATATTGAGTTGTATGCCCCCTAGGTACTCTTGGGTAAGCCCGTTGAGCGTACTGGAAAGTAAGCGGCTCAGACTGTTGTCTATTCTTTCGTTTACGGCTGCCGTGTAGTTACTTCCTCCTGAACCTAAGCCTCCGCCGGAGGGGATAAACCGGTTCAGCACGATCAGACCGAATACCTGCTTGTACATAGCGTTCTGATCTTTTTCTAGTTGCGAGATAAGGCTTTGCAGTAACAAAGCATTTGAACCCTGGGCTGCCAGCTCGGGCACCTCTATACCAAAGTTCAATTCCGGTTCGGTTAGATCACCGCTTATCATCATCACCACATTGACCGGCTGTTCGGTAGTAATGTAGTCGGCATCCATAATTTCGTTGCGGTAGCTATCAGGCACCAGATCTTCCAGTGTTGTTTCGGTAGTATACACAGCAGTTATGTCAAAACGGGCGTTGGTCGGATCACCTGACCAAACGATACTGCTACCTTCGCGTATCTGGAAGTTCTTCTGGATGAGCTGGGCAAAAGTAAGTACATACTCTCCGTTCTCTATGACGTAGGCACCCTGGATATTCACGTCGCCGTTGCGATTCATAGAAACATTGAGATCTGCCTCGCCTGATGCCGAGATCTGGTCACCGTTCACCGGGTCCAGTACAATGGTAAACTGAGCTTCCGGGCTGATCTGAATATCGGTATTCAGGCTGAAGCCACTAATTTCCAGAGCACTGTCAGCTACTACAGCCTGGCGGGCAGTAATACTGTCGATAGCAAGTGTGTCTTCATTTGTGAAATAATCAGGACTTACGAAATTAATAAAATCCGCCCGGGAAGCGGATGCCGCCTCATCCACCAGTGAAATTGTGAAGTCTGTTCCTTCATTAACTGACACATCACCCGTGATACTTAGTTTATTCAGTGAGTTTTTTATTTCCAGGAAGGATGTTGCGAAGGCTCTTCCGTAGAAACTTTCGTTCTCAAAACTTTCATTGTTGACAAACAGAAAATCATCCGTACGAAAAGTAAGGTTAAAAACCGGGTTGGTGATATTATCAAAGCCAATGGTACCATCAAGCGTAGCTTGCGTACGAGCAGAGTCTTCTATCACAAAGTTGTTGAATACCAGTTCAGTGCCTTTGAAGTTGATCTGCTCATCATTGACATAGTAGACGGCACCCGTAAATGTAGGCACCAGCGTTAGCTCATCGGCAAATGTAAAGCTACCACTAACAGAAGGATCATCGGGCGTACCCTGCAGCTGTAGGTCGGCGGTGAGTATACCTTCCATCTGTTCTATGTATTCCTGGAGAAATGCCTGCCAAGGCTGAAGCTGAAAACGCCTCATATTGATACCAATGTCAAAATAACTGCTGTCCAGGCGGTAGATGCCTTCCATGTCCAGCTGGTTGTTTTCACCGTCCAGGGCCAGCTCCAGTTGAAGAGGCTCGTCAGCTTGCTCTGTGGCTAGTCCCTGCCCTTTGGCCTGCATACTTAGCGCACCGATGGGCATAGCCTGCACCTTGAGGCTGTCAATACGCAGAGAGGCATCCAAGTTACCGGCGTTGAACATATCGCCCAGGCGTATGTCAGCGTTGAGTATGCCGTCTGCTTCGTAGTTCTCCATGTCCAGACTGCTCAGCAGGGGCCCGGTGACTAACTGGTCAATCAGTAGTCTCAAATCGGTCGTATCCTGCTGATTATCAGTAGTAATGCGTATGATTTGCTGCTCTTGCTGCAGGTAAAAATCATCTATGGCTAAGTAGTTATCGGCGTAGGTAATCCGGGTATCCTGCGAAAAACGCCAGGGCTTATTCTCCAGTATCAGTTCCGAAGAGTCCACCCTTATGGTGATGGTATCCTGACTGCTGCTAAGCACTGTATTAAGATTCAGGCGATACGTAGCATTTTCCGCTCCTATTTTCAGGTTCAGATCGGCTGCCGTTGCAAACAATCGCTTTTTGTTTGGACTGAGGTCATCCTGAGGGGCACCAGAAATATCTCCCTGCAACACCAGTTCAGGAAGTGAAAAAGTACCGATCTGTACCAGGTCGGATTTGGTAATCAACCTGATAGCCTGTTGTGAGGTCTGAGCCGTAATCAGCAGGCTGTCTATGCTGTAGTCTTCGTATAGTACATTGGGTGCATATAAGCGGAAAGTGAGCTTTTTACGATTACTGTTGAAGTAAGCATTGCCGGAAACAGGCTGCCTGATCTCGAGGGAAGGTAAGAACACCCGGGCCAGATGCGGTGTCTCCTGGATGTTGATGTCCAGGAATAGCTCCTGGTTGGTTCCAAAAGTTCTGACCGTATTTACTTGGTTGATAGGTGCTTCGTATGCCGTGAGGTAATATTGTTGAAGATTCTCGAGCGCAGTCGGGAGTTGATCAAGTTCGTACTGCCCGTTTAGCGAAATATCAACGTAATCAGAACGGAAGGCAAATTCACGGTTGCTATCGCTTTTTGCGGCAGAGAGCACCAGTGAGTCCATTACATACTGCTTATTGCCTTTGATGAAATTAGAGTTACTGATTTTAAGCTTTCCTACAATATTGCTTATGGTGTTACCAGTAGCTTCTGCCTGCAGGTTAGTTTCCGAAATAATGACGCTGTCTGGTATCAGGTTTAGCCGGAAGAGGTCGGCATTTTGTAGGCGCATCGCCAGTTCGTAACGGCTGTTTTCTTCCTGTAGCAACGCATTCGCTTCGGCATGCATGTTTAACAGACTATCCTCGTAGTTAATCACTGCATACACCGAATCCCGTTCCTGACTCGCTTCCAGGCTTAGGTTCTCATAGGTATAACCGCGGTAGGTAAAGTTTTCCACCATTAGGTCGGCACTTAGGCTGTTGATCGTTGTATCCTGTCCGTAGATGGGCATCGCACTGACTTCGGCCTGCATGCTCAAGGGCCCATATTCTTGGGCTACGCTGTCGCTGTTCCCCAGTGCCAGCATGATAGTATTCATATCAATTTTTTCAGCCCCCAGGTTAGCAGAAATGGTTGCACTGTTGACCTGCTCCTGGTAACGGCCACTGGCCTCCAGCTCACCAATTCCCGTCTGTAATCTCAGGTCTGCCCGCAGATCGTCCAGATGTCCCTGAGCCTGGGCTGTCAGAAAGAGGTTTTTCTGCTGAAAGCGCTCTAGATATTGAGCAGTAGAGTCGTCGAGCACCGAGCTTAAGAAAGCGTAATTGGTATTAAGTTCAGTCAGTTTTATGTCAAAGTAAGGGGAACCACCAGTAGTTGAATCCAGCGCGGCCAGTTCACGAAAAGCCGCCTTGGCCCGCATATTAGCTTTGTTGGGAATTGATAAGGAAAGGGTGTCCAGCGTACCCTGCCCGTTTTCCACATTAACCTGCCAGCTTAGCCGGGCTTCTAGTGCTTTGAGGCCGGGGTAAGCCTCCAAAACATCACTAAAGTAACCTATATCCTGCATGCCCAGTACGGTCTCGTCCAGTTCCGACTGCAGGTAAATACTGTTCATCAGTTCCGCAGTATTGTCGGTAAGCAGCATACGGTAGTCTACACTGCCGTTGAGGTTAGAGTAACCGGTACGTAGCTCCAATACCCTGGCCTGTACTGTGGGCATATCCAGTGTTGCCCTGGCCGAAAAATTTTCTAGCCGGAAGCCGCTATTGGCTTCGGTAAATGCCATACTTGGCAGGTCAAAAGATATCTTTTTGGCGCCCACAAAAATATTTTCTATCTGAGTCTGGATCTGGATGAACGACAGGTTCTCATAATCCATCGGTCGGGGCAGGGTATCCTGTTGCGGCGGCTGGCCCACCAGGTAGGCTAATTTACTATTGGCGATATCAAGAAGGGCTATTTCAAAGGTGTAACCGCTGGGGTTGATCACATTGCTATCGGTAGTGTCACTGACCTGTTGTTCAGTGCTGTCGGCCGAAGTAGCCGAGGTTTGCATACGAAAGGCCAGTCCATCAATATCAATTTTGTCGGCACTGATAAGTTTCTCTTCCAGGGAGATCTTGTCAAAGAACAGGTTGAGCTTTCGCAGTGACAGTTGCATATTCGTGCTATCGGCATCGTAGCGAAAGCGGATATCGCTTAGAAGTAGCTCATTGGCCCGGATGTTCCAGGCAGAAGCTGTGGTATCCTGAGTTTGTAAAGTATCCTTGGAAGCAAAAGCTTCCGAGATAAATTCAAAATTCAGCGCATTGCTCCCTGGTAACTGGTAGAGATTGGCATACATACTTTGTATCTCTACCGTTCGGATACTGACGGTTTTCTTCAGGGCAAACCACAGGTCAAATGCGACCCTAAACCGGCTGCTATAAAAAAGCGTATCACCCTGCTGATCCTCCACGTATAGATCTTCCAGCACGATCTCATCCAGAAAGTCAATGTCTATGCCGCCCAGTTCAACAGTAGTGTTGATTTGCTGCGAGGCCTTCTTTTCCACAATGCCGGTCAGGTAGTCCTGTACCGTTGGTGCACGAAAAGTAATGTATAGGATCAGCCACAGTGTTGCCAGGATTCCAAAAGTATAAAGCAGCCACTGTGCCCAGCGCGGTACGTGATAAATGTTAGTATTAGAAGAGCTAATGTTTACTTGAAATTATCTAATATAAAAAAATTCGGATGTTAATAATTCGATCAATACGCTGAAAACTACAGAACGGCCGTCAATTGTTATATCTTATGTACCTCAGTCAAAACAAATCTGCTTAAGAGTATAATTTTGTTAATTTGCGGTGTCATAGGTTAATCATTGTAACGTCGATATAAACAAGCAGGATATATCTATTTATGAGTAATAAAGAAGAATTAAGAAAGCTACTGAAAAAGCTGCGGAGATACGAAATTTCGGTTCGTAAGGCAATCACTACGCAGATGCAGGGCGATTTTCACTCTGTATTCAAAGGTTCGGGCCTGACCTTTGATGATGTACGTGAGTACCAGTACGGCGACGATATTCGGAGCATTGACTGGAATGCTACGGCCAAAGGTCACAGCGTGTACGTGAAGACCTACAAAGAAGAACGCGAGCAGATTGTGTATATGATGATGGACGTAAGTGCCTCACAAGAGATCGGCGACCCTGGTCAGCAAAAGGTAGATATCGGTAAGGAAATTTGTGGCGTGCTTACGCTGTCGGCAATCAAGGAGTCGAGCCAGGTAGGGCTACTTTGTTTTTCAGATCAGAAAGAAGCTTACGTTAAGCCCGGTAAAGGCGATAAGCATGCTTACCAGATTATTACGAAGCTGTACAACACGCAGGCTGTATCTACCAAAACAGACATCAATGCCGGGGTTAATTATCTGCTGCACATCATTAAGCGGCGGAGTATCATTATTTTGGTTTCTGATTTCATCGACGAAAACTATGTAGGTAATCTGAAGGCGTTGGCCCGTAAGCACGACCTCATCGTGGTGCACCTGTCAGACCGGCGGGAGACGCAACTCCCCAGCCTGGGCATCATCCCGGTATATGACAAGGAGAGCCGAAAGACGCTCTGGGTTAATTCTTCTTCCTCCTACTTTCAAAAAAAGGTGAATACCACCTACGCCGGTACCCGGCAGACGTTGGAAGACTTCTGCCGTAAGCACCAGGCTGACTACCTGCCCATCGCCACTGAGGAAGACTACGTGCCCAAATTGATCAATCTATTCAGGGTAAGAAACAAGATCAGGAAAAGTGCGTAATATGAGGCAAAGCATGAGGGTCTTATGGATCACACTGTGTCTACTAGGCATACCCGGTGGCACACTGCTGGCACAGGAACTGAAGCCGCAGGGCGCTTTTGCTTCAGATACACTCAAAGTGGGAGAGCCGATTACTTACACTTTGAGCTTTCGCTATCCCAAAAATCTGGAGGTAGTCTTTCCGGGTGAAGATGACCATTACGCACCCTTTGAGTACCTGGATCGTACTTTTGCTCCCACCTCATCTGACAGCCTCTACAGCTACGACAGCGTTGCTTATCAACTGACCACCTTTGAACTGGACAGTATCCAAAGCCTGGCCCTGCCGGTGTACGTGGTCAGTTCTAACCGGGAAGGTGAAGCCGATAGTACGGTAATTTATGCAGCTATTGATTCGGTGAGGCTGGAGCGCATTGTCAAGGAAATACCCGACAGCGTAGCTCTGAAGGTAAACCAGGCGTACCGTGATGTACCGCTGGAGTTTAACTACCCTTATCTGTTGGTAGGTATAGCTGCTTTGCTGCTGCTTGCAGTGCTGGTCTACGTATTCTTTGGTAAGAGAATACGCAGGCAGTGGTATTTATATCAACTCAAGAAAGGACAGAAAGCTTTTCAGGAGCAGTTTAGCAAGTCACTGGAGGCCTTACGTAAATCGCCGAACAAACGCCGGTCGGAAGATACGCTCATCGTCTGGAAACAATATATGGAAAAGCTGGACCGCTTGCCTTACACCAAGATGACCACTAAGGAAATCGTAAAGCTCAAAGGGGGAGAGGCCGTAAAAAATGACCTCCGGGCCATAGACCGAAGCATCTACGGCAACTCTTCCAACGGCGAACTTATCCGCTACTTTGAGCATTTAGAAAAGCATACAAACAAGCGTTTCACCCAGAAAATAGAGGAAATAAAAAATGCCGATTGAAGACCAAAGTTGGCTAGCACCGGACTGGTTCCTGCCCGCTACATTCTCAAATTATGAGTTTCAGAATCCTTATTTCCTGTACCTGCTGCTGGCCATTCCTCTGTTCCTGCTGATACGCTGGCTGGTGAGCATGCGCTCTCAGCAAAAGTTGCCCATTGCCTTTCCCAAAAGTGCTATCCAGCAGAGCCCTATCACTTTTCTGCGCTTCATTCCTGGTCTGTTGATCATGCTGGTAGCAGCACTCCTCATTGTAGCTTTGGCACGTCCGCAAAAGACCAATGAACAGGTAGAGCAGTGGAGCGAGGGCATTGACATCATGCTGGTGGTGGATATTTCTGAGTCTATGCGCATTGAGGACTTCAAACCTAATCGCCTGGAAGCAGCCAAGGATGTGGCCCGTGACTTTATTGCCGGACGTATGCAAGACCGCATCGGGTTGGTGGTTTTTTCCGGTGATGCTTACTCCCTCTCTCCGCTGACTACCGACTACGAGCTGCTTTACCGCTTTATTGAAGACATAGACTTCAGCCTGATTGAAAGCCGGGGCACCGCCATTGGTAGTGCACTGGCAGTAGCTACCAATCGTATGCGCGACGTAGAAGAAGGTAATGAAGGGCCGGAGCGTGAAGGTCAAGCTTCCAAGGTCATGGTATTGCTGAGCGACGGTGACAATACTGCCGGTAATCTGGACCCTATTACCGCCGCCGAGCTAGCAAGGGCCTACGGAATCAAGATGTACACCATCGCGATCGGTAAAGAAGGAAAAGTACCTTTCGGCAAAGACTTCTTCGGTAATACTCGCTACGTAGAAAATTCCCTGGACGAGACAACGCTGCGAGAAATCGCCAGCATCGGTAAAGGAGAATTTTACCGCGTATCAAATAAAGAAGCATTGCAGGAAGTGTTCGACCTAATCAATAAGTACGAAAAAGCCGAGATCAAAGAAACCCGCTACAAAGACACGACCGACTACTACTGGGTGTACCTTTCATGGGCAATCGGTCTGTTCCTACTCTGGATGATTCTCAAGTCTACTTTTGTTAGTAATGTGTTGACGGACTAAACGTGTCGTAAAGTATTTATACACATCACAAAAGGCGCTCTCAGGAGCGTCTTTTGTACTTTACGCTGTTTCCAGTTTTTCTTTCATGGGCTTCTTATCGTAGCAGCAGCCCATAAAGCTGTGCTTAAACTTTTCCTTTTCTTCAGGAGACATGTTCTCCCACTTACGCTCAAATTTTTTCTTCCAGGTACTGCGATAATAACGTTTGCCGCCCCCCCAGCCGCCCCGGCCAAAGCCCAGCAGTACCTTCGCCAGGGCTAATAGCCCGACAGCCTGCGGAAAATTGATCTGAGGGCCATCAAAGATCTCCGGGATGAGCCAGTTCCAAAGCAGCATTACAGTAAAGCTGAATGCTAGCACAATGGCAAATGCCAGTGTGATGAATTTAAGTACAGTGAAAAACTTCATAGCTAAAGATCGTTGTAAATGTCTTCTAACTTTTTTCTCAGAAACTGCACAGCGTAGCGCTTACGAGAGAGCAGTGTGTTGATTGACTCACCCGTCATCTCCGACATCTGCCGGAAGCTAATGTCCTCAAACTCGTGCATCACAAAAACATCCCGCTGTTTGACCGGCATCTCTTCTAGGGCAGCCTCCAACGCCTCCCAGATGACATCCCGCATCATGCTGTCTTCCGGGTCAATGTTCATGTTAGGGAGTATATCTTCCAGGTTAAGGGCTTGATCATCCTCGGCATCGCGGCTGCGCATGTTGCTGAAATTCTCAGGCTTCTTTTTGCGGTAGAGGTCAGCGATCTTATTACGCGTTACCCGGAAAAGCCAGGCTGGTACGCGTTCTATGGATTCTATTTTGCGGTAGGCCTGCGTAAATTGCACGAACACATCTTGCAGAATATCCTCGGCATCATCACGGTCAGGTACACGCTGACGGATGAAGTTGAGCAGTCGCTTGCGCTCTGTGCGCACCGTATGCTCTATTTCCAGTTCACGTCTGTCGGCTAATGTTGTGATTGATATTACTTCCATATGATGTGTTAGTCGTAAAAGGTCATCGATTTATTGTACGGGAGAACTAGATTTTGGATGCTATGGTCTTATTGTACTAGAGTTTCTGTTTCAACATTATATGTAAGGACACCATATACCTGAAGCCCTAGCAGATTAAATAAATTTGCAACATAGTTTAGTTTATATCGTAAACTACTTTATATTCGCATAAATAAATTCTAAAAACATGAACCAATCCACGTTTACAGAAAACGACTCCATACAGGTAATCCAGGAGATGATTGCCAACGCTAAAAAAGATGTTCGCAACGACCGAT